>JADINB010000123.1 GCA_017694275.1 Candidatus Egerieousia excrementavium
AGATAACTTGAGGGTCTCGTGGGCTCGGAGATGTGTATAAGAGACAGCTGCATTTCGATAACCTTGACGGTCTGGCCGAATATGTTCTTTTTCCCGTATGCAGACCACTCGTCTACCAGCTCTGCCATTGTAGATGACGGAGTAATAGGATAAATGGCTGCAACCTCACTGAACATATAGGCTACATACGCAGCAGCGTAGTTGCCGTCGCAGGTGATAAATTGTTTCTCTTTAGCCATAAATATGATATTAAAGATTTAGTATTTAGTTAATTATTATATTCTGCCAAAAACGGATACAAATCCCCCAAAATTAATAAATTTTCGGTAACAAAACACTATTGGCGGCCCTCAGTTTTTACTTCCGGCGCAATTTTTTTTACCAATCCCTGCAAAACTGCACCCGGCCCCAGTTCTATAAACTCGTCTGCTCCGTCTGCAACCATATTTTCAACGCTTTGTCTCCACCTTACCGGTGCCGTAAGCTGTATGAGCAGGTTCTTCTTTATCTCAGCCGGATCTGTGTGAGGTCTGGCATCTACATTCTGGTATACAGGGCATATTGGCCTGCTGAATTCTGTCTCTTCAATGGCCTTTGCCAGCTCTACCCTTGCGGGGTCCATAAGCGGCGAGTGGAATGCCCCGCCTACGGCCAGCACCAGTGCCCTTCTTGCTCCGGCTTCCTTAAGGGTTGCGCAGGCTTTGTTTACCGCTTCAACCTCACCTGAAATGACAACCTGCCCTTTGCAGTTGTAGTTTGCCGCAACAACTACACCTTCGGTGTTGTTGCATACGTCTTCTATGACTTTGTCTTCCAGACCCAAGACGGCAGCCATGGTAGATGGCTTCAAATCGCATGCCTTTTGCATTGCCATAGCTCTGTGATATACCAGTCTGAGTCCGTCTTCAAATTTGAGCGCGCCTGATGCGACCAATGCGGAAAATTCTCCCAATGAGTGTCCTGCAACCATGTCAGGCCTGAAGTCCGCCAAAGTCTTGGCCAATACTACAGAGTGCAAAAAAATAGCAGGCTGGGTCACTTTTGTCTGTTTCAGTTCTTCGGCTGTTCCGGAAAACATGGTGTCCGTAATTCTGAATCCCAGGATTCCGTTAGCTTGTTCAAACAGTTCCTTTGCCTGCAGATTGTTGTCATACAAATCTTTGCCCATTCCTGAGAATTGGGCTCCCTGGCCGGGAAAAACATATGCTTTCATCACTTATCCTTAAACTTTTATGAGTTGAGTCCGATAAATTAAACCGCAAAGATATATATTTTCGATAAAATAACTAAATTTGCCCTTCCATTCTGCCCTTGTAGTTTAATGGATAGAATATGAGATTCCGGTTCTCACGGTGGCGGTTCGATTCCGCCCGGGGGCACAGAATAATTAAGGGATGGCGGGACCGCCATCCCTTAATTATTTGTTGCACTCTGTGCAACTTCTCTTTTTAGCCCCTGATGGGGTGCGCTCCTTCCAGTCGCGGTCCTTTCAGGACTTTTTAGTGCTAATCTTTCAGAGTCGCCATCCCTTAATTATTTGTCGCACTTTGTGCAACTTTTCTTTTTTTACAGACTTCGTCTGATACCCCTGACGGGGTTGCGCTCCTTTCAGGACTTTCTAGTGCCAATCTTTCATAGCCCCGCCATCCCTTAATTATTTGTTGCACTCTGTGCAACTTCCCTTTTTAACAGACTTCGTCTGATTAGGGCTGCAAAATTCGTTCCCCCACCGTACGGCAGTAAAAAAGGATGAACGGAAATTCCGCTCATCCTTTTACGCCTTATCGGCCGCTGTCAATTACTCTATGAAACCGAGTATCTCGCCCTTTTCCACCTTGTCTCCCTGATGTGCGCAGATTGCAACAATCTTACCGTTTACAGGTGCGTTTATGGCCTCCGGACCATAGAATGCCTGTACGAAGCATACAGGCTCTCCGGCTTTGAACTCGGTGCCGATAGTGGGAGCCGTAGACTTGTCGGCAACATCGTATTGCCAGATGACCTGTCCTTTGACACTTGCCTGGATGGGTTTCGCATTGGGGAATTTGGCAACGAGTGCATCAATGTCGAATTTGGGCATTTCCACAACCGGACGGGTAATGACAATCGGTGCTCCGGCCTTCTCTTTGGCTGCCTCGAGTTCTTGTTCAAAACGTTTCTTTGCAATGCCGCTCTTGTAGTCGCGATACTGTCTCTCGTGCATTGCGAACTCGAAGAGTTCTTCATCGTCTTCTCCTCTCTCCCATCCTTCGTCTTTGAGCATCTGCTCGAATTTGGGAAGTTCGTTGGGGAATGCATCCTGAGGGTTGCCTTCGTAGAACTCCAGCCCCTTCTTTTTTACAATCTCCTTGATTTCGGGTGCAAGTTCTCCAGGAAGTTTTCCGGTCTTGCCCAGAATCATGTTCATAGTGTCTTTGTCTATTGTTGTCCAGCGTGGCTCTCCTTTGAGTATATGCATGAGGTTCATGAGCGCCGTATTCTTTACATACTGGCTGAATGGTGTTACCAAAGGAGGATAACCCAGACGTGGCCATACATACTCTACTTCCTGGAAAAGCATTACTGTCAAATCGTTGAGGGTGAGTTCCTTCTTTCCTTGATTGCGGAGAGATGCATTTATGGCATTGTGGAAGCCCTTGAGGTCTGCCATCATCGAGCCCATCATTCCGCCCGGAAGCCCGCAGCCTACCAGCAGCGATGATGATTTGTAGTTGCCCGGTTCGATAAAGTATCCGAGATAATCGTCAATAAAGGTCTGTGTAAGCCTCCTTGCCTCCATGTAGGCATCCATGTTTATATCCTTTACAAGGAAGCCGGCATCCTTGAGCATCGCCTGTATGGTAATGACATCGGGATGGATTTTGCCCCATGAGAGCGGTTCCATTGCCACGTCTATATATTCTGCACCAGCCCTTGCGACCTCAAGCATCGAAGCGACTGAAAAGCCCGGGCCTGAATGTCCGTGATACTGGACAACTATGTGCGGATATTTGTCCTTTATGGCTTTTGTAAGCCTTCCGAGGAATACAGGACGCCCGATACCAGCCATATCCTTAAGGCATATCTCGTCGCATCCATATTCGACAACCTTGTCTACAACGCCCATGTAGTACTCTACCGTATGGACCGGAGAGTGGGTGATGCTCAATGCTACCTGTGAAATCATTCCTCCCTTTTTTGCCCCTATTACAGAGCCCTTGAGATTCCTGTGGTCGTTGAGCCCGCAGAATGAACGCGAGATGTTCGTTCCCTGTTTCGCCTTTACCTTGTACATGAGAAACCTCACGTCTTCGGGAACAGGGTTCATACGGAGTGCGTTCAGACCGCGCTCCAGCATGTGGGTCTGTATTCCGACCTTGTTGAACGGTGCTGTCCACTCTCTGACTGCCTTGTTGGGATTCTCGCCGAACAGCAGGTTCACCTGTTCGAATGCGCCTCCGTTTGTTTCTACACGGTCGAAACATCCCATGTCTATTATGACAGGGGCTATCTGTTTGAGTTGATGCACTTTAGGAACATATTTTCCTGAAGATTGCCACATATCCCTGTAAAGCAGGGAGAATTTTATTTCACGAGCCATAAGAAATAAGTTTATCCATTAATATTGTTTTTTGAATTGTTTAATTCAACATCTTACAAATGTAAGAAAAATATTGAAATAAATATTACTTTTTTGTGTTTGAAAAAAAAAGTGATATATTTGCAGTCCGTTTCAGGCCATGGAACGGGTAATATGGTGGTTGTAGCTCAGTTGGTTAGAGCGTCGGTTTGTGGCACCGAAGGTCGTGGGTTCGAGCCCCATCCTCCACCCGAAAGGGTAGCCGTAGATTGCGGCTGCCCTTTTTCAGTATGTGACTGTCATTGTTTTTTATGCTTTTTTGCCCTTATTTTGCATCTTGAATCTTAGTTAGGCAAATAATAAAGTCAGGAGAATACGGAATGGCCGCTGAAGGGGCAAAATATCGGTTGGTTAAACTGTTGCATGAGAGGATAGTCATGCTTGACGGTGCGACTGGAACCATGATACAGAAGTGCAATCTTGCAGATTCGGATTTCGGAGGCAAGAAGGGTAACAATGACATTCTTAACATTACGCGTCCGGATATAGTCGAAGCTGTCCACAGACAATATATAGAGGCAGGGGCCGACATAATAGAGACCAATACTTTCAGCGGAAATGCAATCTCCCAGGCTGAGTACGGTTGCCAGTCATCGGTATACGATATCAACTACAAGGGGGCTCTCATTGCGAAAAAGGCGGCGGAAGGCAGCGGGGTGTTTGTCGCAGGTTCGATAGGGCCTACCGTAAAGATGCTTTCGTTTTCTCCTGATGTAAGCAGGCCGCAGTACAGGCCGGTCAGTTTCGACCAGATGCGCGAAGCCTATTCCATGCAGGTTGGTGCCTTGCTGGACGGTGGAGTGGATTTGCTTGTTGTAGAGACGGTTTACGACGGGCTGAACGCCAAGGCCGCCCTCTATGCGATAGAGCAGCAGAAGAGGCAAAGAGGTACAGACATACCAGTCTTTGTCTCCGCCACAGTCAACGATAAAAGCGGGCGTCTGCTCAGCGGACAGCAGATAGAGGCTCTTTATGTGGCCTTGAGCCATTATGACATTACCGCATTCGGGCTTAACTGTTCTTTCGGAGCATCTGACCTGATGCCTTTTCTGGAGCAGATAGCCGATAAGTCTTTTTCAGGGCGCGGAATTGCGACCGCGACAATGCTCTATCCGAATGCCGGACTGCCCAATGAAATGGGGATGTATGACGAACAGCCGGAATTTACTGCCGGCTGCATGAAGCAGCTTGCAGACAAAGGGCTTATAAACATAGCCGGAGGATGCTGCGGTACAACGCCGGAACATATCAGAGCCATAAAAAAGGCTCTTGAGGGGGTCGCTCCCCGCAGGTTCTATGAACGGAAAAATCCTCTTGCAGACGAACTCTGGGTAGCTGGTCTCGATGACATGCTTATAGACAGAGAGAGAAACAACTTCGTGAATGTGGGTGAACGGACAAACATGGCCGGTTCGGCCAAGTTCGCAAAACTCATAAGAGAGGGGGATTTCGCAGGTGCGGCAGATATTGCAAGAAAGCAGATAGAGGGTGGCGCGACCGTAATAGACATCAATACAGATGACGCAATGACCGATTCGGCCGCCAATATGGAAACATATGTCCGTTATATAAGCAATGACCCCGATATTGCGAAAGTGCCTTTTATGATAGATTCTTCAGACTGGAATACCATTCTTGCCGGGCTGAAGAACTGTACTGGAAAGGCCATAGTGAACTCATTGAGCCTTAAGGAGGGTGAGGAGGAATTCGAGAGAAAGGCTACTGAGGTTTTCAGGATGGGGGCGGCTCTTGTTGTCATGGCATTTGACGAGAAGGGGCAGGCAGTGACATTCGAGCGAAAGATCGAGATATGCAGCAGAGCGTACAGAATCCTTACCGAAAGAGTCGGCTTCAGGCCGTGCGACATAATTTTTGACGTGAATGTCCTGACAGTGGCTACAGGAATAGAGGAACACGACAACTATGCCGTGGATTTCATAAGGGCCGTAAAGTGGATAAAGGAAAATCTGAAGGGATGCAAGACATCAGGGGGCGTTTCAAATCTCTCCTTTGCTTTCAGGGGCAACAACCGGGTAAGGGAAGCCATGCACTCCGTTTTTCTCTACCATGCAATTGAGGCCGGCCTCGACATGGCAATCGTAAATCCGGCCATGCTTCAGATTTATGATGAAATAGAACCTGAACTGTTGCATGCGGTGGAGGCTGTTGTGCTTAATGACAGGACTCTGGCAGGAAAAGAGCTGCCAGACGGCATTACACCGACCGATAATCTTGTGGAGCTTGCCCGCAAGATAAAGGAGAGTGAGCAGGGCGGGATGCCTTCTGCCGCAGAACCGTCCCGTATGCCGCACTGGCGGGAAAAACCGCTGGAAGAGCGTATAGAATATGCCCTTGTCAAGGGAATAACAGACTATATGGCGGAGGATATGCATGAAGCATTGTTGAAATACGGCATGCCGATAGAGATTGTCCAGGGCCCGCTGATGGCCGGCATGGACCGTGTCGGCACTCTTTTCGGAGAAGGAAAGATGTTTTTGCCTCAGGTAGTGAAGAGTGCCAGGGCCATGAAGGAGGCCGTTGCCGTGTTGCAGCCTTCAATGGAGGCTTCTGCAGGCAAGTCATTGGGAAAAGGCAGGGGAAGGGGAGTGGCAGTTCTGGCTACCGTCAAGGGCGATGTGCACGACATAGGTAAAAATATAGTGGGCATAGTTCTGGCCTGCAATGGATTTGATGTGGTGGATCTGGGGGTGATGGTTGAAAACAAATGCATTATAGATGCAGCGATTGAACATGATGCAGATATCATAGGGGTAAGCGGCCTTATAACTCCCTCGCTGGAGCAGATGGAGGAGTTGTGCAGAATGATGGAGGAGCGCAAAGGAGAAATTCTGGAAAAGACAGGTCATCCTATAGCAATAAATGTCGGTGGAGCCACGACTTCTGCGCTCCATACCGCGGTAAAGCTTGCCCCGCTGTACAGTTACTGTGTCGTGCACGGACATGATGCTTCTGCAACGGCCGGTATCTGCAAGAGGCTTATGACCTCTCCCGAATATGTGGAGCAAATCAAGAAGGAGCAACAGAGACTCAGAGATGAATATGGTGCAAGAAAACTGCGCTTTCATACACCTGAGCAGGCAAGGGCACTGGCTTTGCGCTTTCCGTTGGAATCGTTCCGTCAGGCCGGGCGTTACGGCGAAGAAAATTTCTTTGCAGGCGACATAGCGCTCAATGAACTGGTGCCGTATATAGAGTGGACTCCCTTTTTCAATTTCTGGGGCTTCAAGGGAAAGTATCCCAAGCTTCTTTACGAAGGAGGCGAGAGTTCGGAAAGGGCGGAAGAACTTTTCGGACAGGCAATGGAGCGTATTGCCGAACTTTCCGTTACAGGTGAAATCAAGGTCGGGGCGACAGTGAGGTTCTATGATGCCTATTCCAAGGATGAGACAGTTTATATTCTTGAAAATGAAAAGGAACATCCAGAGCGGAAAGACGGGCTGTATCTGGCTGGAAAGAGAAAGGTGATAGCCTCGATTTTCATGCCGAGGCAGCTGGAAAGCAGAAGCGAATGCCGTTCTGCCGCCGATTATTTTCCGGAGTATCCCTATACTTCGCGCCTGGGAGTGCTGGTAGTAAAGGCGGAGGTATGCAATGAGGCACCTGAACGTGGAAAGGACTTTGAATCTCTCCTGAATTCAAGTCTTGCGGCCCGTTTTGCCGAAGCCGCCGCCCAGTGGGTTACCGGACAGATTTCGTTCGGGCAGCATGTGGTCAGGTCTGCCATAGGTTACGATATGATTCCGGACCATGCTGTAAAAAAAGTTGCCTTTGAACTTACAGACGCACAAGAACGTCTGGGAGTGGAACTTACCGAAAGTTACGCTATAAAACCGTCGACTTCTATATGTGCATTGCTCATAGGACACGACAAGGCAGAGTATTTTGACATTAAAAAGTGATGATACACAGATTATGAAGGTTATTGACATATTGAACGGAAACAGCAGGCCGTTTGCTTCGTTCGAACTTGTGCCGCCTCTCAAGGGCAGCGACAAGAACAAACTTTATGCTTCGGTTGAACCTCTCATGGAGTTCAATCCCCCTTTCCTTAATATTACAACGCATAGAGACGAGATTGTATACAGAGAGATGCCTGATGGAAACTACAGGAAAATGACAGTCACCAAGCGACCCGGCTCGGTAGCCGTTGCGGCTGCGATAATGAAGAGGTTCAAGGTTGAGGTGGTGCCGCATCTTATATGCGGAGGGGCTACAAGGGGCGAGATTGAGAATACCCTGCTGGACTTGAACTTTCTGGACATCCAGAATGTCGTGGCGCTGCGCGGGGATCCTGTTGCCGGAGAGAAGCACTTTACTCCTGTTCCCGACGGTTACGAGCATAGTGTCAGCCTGGTAAGGCAGATAGCCAACATGAACAGGGGCGTATATCTGGATGATACAATAAGGGATGCCGTACCTACGAATTTCTGCGTTGGAGTTGCAGGCTATCCGGAGAAGCATTATGAGGCACCGAATATGGACATAGACATGGAGCGCCTTAAGGAAAAGGTAGATGCAGGTGCCGATTATATTGTGACCCAAATGTTTTTCGACAATAAAAAATATTTCGACTTTGTGAGGCGTGCCAGGGCTGCAGGGATAAGCGTTCCCATAATTCCGGGAATAAAGCCGATTTCTACCAAGCGCCACATAGAACTTTTACCCAAGAGTTTTTCAATAGACCTGCCGAACGAACTGATGAAGGAACTTGTCAAATGCAAAGACAACGGCGGAATCTATCAGGTTGGCATAGAGTGGTGTGTGATGCAGTGCCGGGAACTGCTTGCCGAAGGTGCAAAGGCCATCCATTTCTATACCATGAGCAAGTCTGACAATATCAAGGAGATTATAAAGAGAAGTTTCTGACCTACAATGATGTCAGAAACTTCTCCAAATTTTTGCTGTCGGGCTCCATTTCCGTGTAACTTTCCTTTAATGTGAGCAGTCTTGCGAGCCTTTGCGGTATCTCTACCTTGCATCCTATTACAGGTTCTATCACCTCGGTGAATTTTGCGGGATGTGCCGTTGAGAGCCATATCATCTCTCTTTCAGAAGAACGTTCCGCATAATCTTTGACCGCATTATAGCCTGCGGCACTGTGCGGACAGCTTATATACCCGTACTTTCTGTAGAGTTCCAGGACTCCGGCCCTTATCTGGTCATCGTTGCAACTGAAGCCGTCGGTATCTGCACATATTGCATCGTAACTGTTGCCGTATAGGTTCAGGATACGTTCATAATTGCTGGGATTCCCTACATCCATGGCATTTGCGATGGTCTGTACCGATGGTCTGGGAGAGTATACGCCGCTTTTAAGATATTGGGGAATGATGTCATTGGCATTCGAGGCTGCTACAAACCCTTTAACAGGCAGCCCCATCTTCCTGGCAAGCATTCCGGCAGAGATATTTCCGTAGTTTCCGCTGGGTACGACAAATATGACCTGCGGTGCATTGCCTTCTCCCTTGTATTCCGGATGCTCGGCCTTTGCCCATTGCCAGTATCCGTAAAAGTAGTATAGAGACTGCGGCAGCCACCTGAGAAGGTTTATCGAGTTGGCAGAAGTTACATTTATCCTGTTGCGCAGCTCTTTATTGTTGAATATCTCCTTGACAAGGCGCTGGCAGTCGTCGAATGTTCCGTTTACCTTGACTGCATGTACATTTTTGCCGAGCGTTGTCATCTGGCACTCCTGAAGCGGGCTGACCTTGCCTTTTGGGAAGAGTACAACCACATCTGTTCCATCTATCTGGTAAAAACCTCTGGCAACAGCACTTCCGGTATCGCCCGATGTGGCGGTAAGGATTGTAAGCCTTTCTTTCCTGTCATGTTGGAGCGCTCTCAATATCTGTCCCATACATCCTGCTCCAACATCCTTGAATGCGCATGTGGGGCCATGGAAAAGTTCCAGCGTGTAAAGCGGCATCCCGTTATCTGCGATTCCGACCTTGCGCAACGGAATCTCAAAGTGAAGAGCCTTCTGCATGGCCTCTTCTATTTGCGGGCGGTCCAGAGAGTCTCCAAAGAACTTTTCCATTATGTAGACAGCCATATCTGCAAAGGAGCTCCCGCAAAGAGAAAATATCTGTTTCATATCTATTTGCGGAACATGTTCCGGCATGAAGAGCCCGCCGTCTGGGGCAAGCCCCATGAATGCAGCCTCTCTAAGGCTGTATAGAGTTTTATTGTCTCTTGTGCTGTAAAATTTCATTTTTTTTACTTTAATGTCAAACAATTCTTGCACCTGTCATTCCTATCTGGGTAAGATAGGTTTCAAAACCCACGCCCTGGTCTGAAAAATGTGAAGCCATTATCTTCCTCCCCTTTTCTGCCATGTCTGCAGATTTGGACAGTGCAAAGACAGATGGTCCGGAACCTGCTATGTTTACACCAAGCATTCCTGCTTCAAGAAGTCTGGACTTGAGGGCATCATATCCTGGAATAAACTTTTTTCTGTATGGTTCGGCTATCACATCCTCTACCGAACGGCCTAAAAGTTCCATATCGTCAAGAAGCAGGCCTGCCACAAATCCGCCCACGTTTCCCCACTGTCTGATTGCATCCTTCCTGCTCACATTTGCAGGCAGGATGTCACGTGCCTCTTTAGTGCTTACGGTAATATGTGGATGTACGACAGTGCAGTAGAAATCGTCGGGTACAGGCAGTTTTATCAGGTCTGTCGGGTTATAGCCTCTTATGAACACTATGCCTCCCAGAATGGCCGGCCCAACGTTGTCGGCATGGGCGGTTCCGCTTATGAGCCTTTCTCCTTCCATTGCAAAATCTACAAGCTTCACTTCTGAAAACGGATGTCCCAGCAGATGGTTGAGTGCATATACGGCTGCCGCCGAGGAGGCTGCGCTTGAGCCTATCCCGCTTCCCGGCCTGATCTTGTCGATTATTTCAATCTCCATATAGAGAGCCTCCTTGCTGCCGCTCTTTTCAAGGAATGCCTCAGCCATTGCGGAAACGGCAGGTGTAACCACATTCTTTGCCGCTGTTTCCGGAAGCTTTTCCTTGCTGTTGTTTTTTACTGAAACGGTACATGCAGTTGAAACAAAAGCATTGCCAGATGCAGATGCATGTCTGTCGAATTCGTCTTTGTCGTCATACAGTGTAACTGCCACCACATCTCCGACCCCGTCCAGTGTCAGCCCCATTACATCGAATCCGCATCCGATGTTGGCTACAGTTCCCGGTGCAAAAACCTTTACCTTTTTCATTTTTACAATGCCTTTAATATGTCTGCGAATACTCCCGCTGCGGTTACTGCCGCACCGGCTCCATACCCTTTTATTACCAATGGCAGAGGATTATACCGTTTGGTATAGAGCATTATTATGTTGTTGCTGTCATCAAGATTGTAGGCCGGATCGTCGCTCTCCACCTCTACAAGCCCTATATTAGCACTCCCCTTGTCGAACGAGGCCATATATCTCAGCCTTTTGCCAGCCGACCTGACCTTATCCATCCGTTCTCCGAACTCTTTGCCGTATTCCTTAAGCCTTTCATAAAAAACTGCCTCTTCGCATGCCTGCAATTCTGCCGGAAGCAGCCGGTCGTTTTCGGTTATCTGTTCTTCTTCCAGTTTGTAGCCGGCGCATCTGGCAAGTACAAGAAGCTTGCGCCTTACATCTGTGCCGCTCAAGTCGATTCTCGGGTCAGGCTCTGTAAAACCAGACTTTTGGGCCAGCATTACGGCATCGTAAAGCGGCATGCCGTCGTAAACCTTGTTCAGAATAAAATTGAGGCTGCCTGAAAGTGACGCGACAAATCTCTGTATCTTGTCGCCAGTGGCAGTCATGTCCCTGATGGTTGAGATTATGGGCAATCCCGCGCCAGCATTGGTTTCGTTATGGAATGAGGCTCTGTTTTCCAATGCGGTCTTCAGCATCCTTTCATATTCCCTTGAAGGGCCTGAAGCGGCTATCTTGTTGGCAGCTACAATATGTATTCCGTTTTCAAGGATTTCATCATACAGGGCCGCAATCTGGCTGCTTGCCGTACAGTCTACAAAAATCTTTTTGGTGGAGGGCGCCGAGTACATGGCTTCGAGGAACTCCCTGAAATTCCTTTCGGGCATTGCACTTTTCCAGCTTTGCGGGTACGACCCCAGCAGGTCGGCCTCGCTTATGACCGCACGCTTTGTATCTGCCAGACCTTTGAGGCTTATCTTTATGCCCTCTTTTTTCAGGATGTTGTCCTTTTGCTTTTTGAGTTGCAGGAGCAATTCATTGCCAACGACCCCGTGTCCTGCCACATACAAGTCTGCCTCTCTTACCGGCATTCCGAAAAATTCATCATGCAGCACTGCGACAGCTTTTTTTGCATCACTTGCCTTTACTACTGCAGATACGTTTAGCTCAGAGCCTCCCTGTGCTGTGGCTACTACGTTTATCTTGTTGTTTCCCAAAGCAGTGAAGATTCTTCCGGAAATTCCCGGAGTCATTCTCATCTTGTTGCCCACGACGGCTATTATGGCCATATCTTCTTCAATGGATGCATCTATGTATGAGCCGTGAATGGCATCTGCCTCCAATCCTTTCTTGATTATAGAAAGAGCCTTTTCGCCATCTTCAGACTTTACGGCAAAACTTATGCTGTACTCCGACGATGCCTGGGAAATGAATATTATGTTTATACCCTTGTCTGCCATTGCTCCAAAAAGCCTGTACGATGTGCCTACCTGACCCATGAGCCCGTTTCCAAAGACAGTGATGAGCGAGACTCCAGACACGTGAGTTATGCCGGTTACAGGGTGTTTGCCCTGCCTGTCGCCTTCGCTGTTGATTATGGTTCCGTGGTGCGACCGGTTGAAAGTGTTTAGTATCTTTATCGGTATTCCGCTCTTTACGGCGGGCCATATTGCCGGAGTGTAGAGAACCTTGGCCCCGAAGTGGCATAGTTCAGCCGCCTCCGCGTATGACAGTACCGGAATTGTATGGGCCTGCGGTACGATGTTAGGGTCGCAGGTCATCATGCCGTCCACGTCTGTCCATATATCTATGGTTTCCGCTCCTATTGCAGCACCTATCATGGCTGCCGACAGGTCTGAGCCTCCGCGCCCCAATGTGGTAATGTAGCCCTCTTCTGTCCTGCCGCAAAAGCCTGGGACAATGGCAAGTTTTTTGAAATTGCGGAAAGTGTCCTGCACCTTTACGCAAGTCTGCTCCCATAAAATCTGAGACCTCTCCCCGCTTTTTTTCGTAACTATGAGTTCTCTGCCGTCTACCCTTACTGCATTTTTGAACATGCGGGTTATCATTTTTGACGAGAACTGCTCTCCCATGGAGAGTATATGGTCTTCAAGTACCCTGAGATTGTTTTTCATGACAGAGACGCTGCTGAGCAAATGCTCCAGTTTCTCCAGGTCTTCTTGGAGCTCCTCCAGAAATGCGTGGTATTCAGATTTCGGGAGTACGCTTTTGGCGAGTGAAACATGTTTTTCCCTGATTGTTATTATGTCGTCCTTGTAATTGCTCCCGGTCTTTACAGCCTTCTCGAACATTGTTGTCAGAAGGTTGGTGATGCCGGTTATGGCTGAGACAACCACTATACATGGCCTCTTCTTTTTTTCTACAATAAGTTTCAGATTGTTCAATGCGCTTACGCTGCCTACGGAGGTGCCTCCGAATTTCATGACTATCATCTTTTTCTCTTTTTTGTCTATTATATATTGTTTTGGATGAACCGGCTTCATGCCGCCTGCAAGTCACAAGCCTGTGCCAGGCCGGCCTGCAATTTTTCATGCAAATGCCGTCAGTCAGCACGGCATGCACATATGGATTTGAATGAAATATATAGAAAATTACACCCCCAAAGGGGTAATGGTTGTAGAAATTGTAATCGTTAAAAAATAACGATTGAAGATGCTGTATGAGGGTTTTTCAAACATTTCAAGGGCAAAGATAGAAATTATTTTCAAAAAACCTTATAATCCGTAATGGATATTTGCTTTTTTTTGTTAATTTTATCCGTCAATTCTTTATTTTTAAATATTTAAAGTCATGAATATTATTTATTCCATTACCAACAGGACATCATCGCTGATAAGGGGCATGATCTTTTTCGTGCTGGGCATACTGCTGCTTTTCTGGCCGGACCAGATGCTGAACTTCATAGTCAAGATTCTTGCGGCAGTTCTGATAGTCATATCCATAGTTTCGCTGGTGCTGATGTATAAGGGAGACAGGAAAGTGGTCGGAGAGGCTCCTTCACCGCTCTCATACTTTGCATTTGCGGCAATGATTGTCTGTCTGGTTTTCGGAGTGCTGGTATTTGCCTTTCCAGATTTCTTTACAGGCATAATTGTCTTTCTGTTCGGGCTGTTGCTCATATTGCTCGGCGTGGCTCAGATAACCAATATGGCGGTAAGTTCAAGATATATGAAACTGCCGGTCTGGCTCTACATATTCCCGGTTGTGATTGCCGCCTGCGGAATAATCTGCTTTTTTAAGCCGTTTGAGGCAAGGAGTGCCATTACGGTCTTCTTTGGCGCAGTGGTTACACTTTACGGTGCCGTAGAGATAGCCTCTTCATGGATGCTGCGTAAGATAAGGTTCGGAGAAGACGGCAAATATGTGGAGATAAAGAGCGAGATAGGCAAATAGTGCCTTAGTATATTAGCAGGCCGGCTATCCCGGCTACTATGATTGTAAGGATGGGGCTTGCCTTCAGCCATTGTCCTGCTACAAACGCAGCGACAAATATTATTATACTGTAAAGGTCAATGAAGTTCTCCTTTGTGACCAGTATCCCGGCTGCCGCAGCAATCATGCCTATTACGACAGGTCTCAGTATCTTCATTATGGAGTTGAACCCCTTGCCCTCCCTGAATTTTGCGAATATCCTGCAAATCGTGAGGATTATTATGAATGATGGCAGGGTGATGGCAATCGTGGCAACGGCGGAGCCGAAAATGTTGCCGGTTACGGTATAGCCCACATATGTTGCGCTGTTTATGCCTATCGGGCCTGGAGTCATCTGGGAAATTGCGACAATATCGGTAAACTGGTGTGCCGTGAGCCATGCATGTTTTACAACGACTTCATTCTGTATGAGCGAGAGCATCGCATATCCTCCGCCGAATGTAAATATGCCTATTATGAAGAATGTGTAGAAAAGTTCAAGATATATCATTTGCCTGCTCCTCCTCTTCTTCTTATCATATATTCTGCCGCAATGTAGACTGTCCCAACGGTAAGAAGTATGTATATGGGTGAAACGTGCAGGAAAATTATGGCTGCCGCGGTTGCCGCCGCCAGTGCTCCGGTGTAGAGATTGAGTTTTGCACTGCGTGCCATGTTTACAACGGGGACAGCTATGAGAGCCACCACGGCCGGTCTTATGCCCTGGAAAATCTTTATTACCGTTTCGTTATGGCTGTAACTGGTAAAAAACATCGCTATCAGCAATATTATGACAAATGAGGGCAGAATGCTTCCGAGCGTTGCCACAATGCTTCCTCTTACTCCTTTAAGCCTGTATCCTATGAATATGGATATGTTTACGGCCAGAATTCCCGGCGCAGATTGCGATATGGCTATAACATCCATGAAATCCTTTTCGTCTATCCATCTCTTTTTTTCCACCACCTCTTTCTGGATGATGGGCATCATTGCATAACCTCCGCCGAGCGTGAAAGCGCCTATTTTTGCAAAGCAGGTGAATATTTCCGCGTAGATGTTTTTCATTGTGGCAAAAGTAGCAACTTTACCATTTATGACAATTTTTTTAATTAAAATTTGTCAAATAAAAAAAATAAGCATACCTTTGCAACCCGCTTTGAAAAATGAAGATATTTCGGGGCGACAAAGTTCATTGATAAGATTAAGACAAACAGCAAGAGTATAAGGAAAGGTAATTTACCTTGTCAATACTTTGAACAATTCGGTCAGGTCAAGCTGAAAGAAATAAATT
>JADINB010000124.1 GCA_017694275.1 Candidatus Egerieousia excrementavium
TTACATTGTCGGGATTGCTGTCGAGTATTCTCAGTGCCTCCTTGTCTATTGTGGGAATTATCTTAAGGGCGCCTCTCTCATGCTCGTCTATCGCTTTCCTGATTTCGGGTGCAATGAGGTTGTATCTCAAATAGGCCTGGTGTGCAACACGGTTGAAAAGCCAGAATGCAGATTCGTCTGAGTACTCCATCATACTCCCGTTGCCATGTTCAAAGCAGTGGGGAACACGCAGCGATGAGGCATAAACAGGTGTCAGGCAAGAGGTGGCCGCATCATCTACACCAAACCACAATATGCCGCCTATTTCATCGGGCAGCCAGTTTCTTGCCTGTCCCAGAAGCCAGAATCCTGTCTGCTGGGTGGCTATGGCCCTTTCGTTTTCGTATGTCTTGCCATCTACGGTAAAGTCCATCGGACGCCATCTGTAGGGAAGTTCGAATCCTCCTGCCCCAATATCGTTTCTCATATCCATAGGGGTGTTTTCGTAGTGGTCGCGCATTACGTCTGCAACCTGCCTCAAGGTGAGCTTTTCTTCGGGTTTTACATACAGGGGCATTTTGTTTTTCGGGTTCCTGCCCATCGCAAAGTCGAGATAATAGTCTGCAGGCTTGTCTCCTATCTTTCCATTGCACAGGATATTGAATGCGCTCCATACCCTGGATTCGCAGCCGCGCAGCGAGTTGTAGAGAGCAGGTGCGTAGGCGTCGCAAAAACTGAACAGAGAGTCTGGACCGTTGTAATATCCTTTCTGACGGGCCAGTTTTATTACATCTTCGTGGTAAATGCAGTTTTCAGGGTCATCAAGCGGAAATGTGTCTATTCTCGACTGGTTGGCATGGGCCGATATATAGCCGTCGGGAATCCTTATGGCAACCCATACCGCACCTTTTTGCGTATTGATTCCTTTTTTGTTGAGTTCTGTGCCGCGGCCGACCATCTCCATAATCCAGACTTCATCTTTGTCTGCAATGGAAAAACTTTCTCCGGATGAGGCGTAACCGTATTCTGCAACCAGTTCCGTCATTACCTTTATCGCCTCACGGGCGCTCTTTGCCCTTTGCAGGGTAATATATATGAGAGAACCGTAGTCCATTATTCCCGTGGTGTCTATAAGTTCTTCCCTGCCTCCGAACGTGGTTTCGGTAATAATGAGCTGGTGTTCGTTCATATTGCCCATTGTGGAAAAAGTCCTTTCAGCCTGGGCTATCTTGCCCATATATTTTCCCGTATCCCATTCCAGTACATTCAGGATGCTTCCCTTTGGAAAGAGGGAACCTGGGGTGTGGTACAGTTCTCCGTAAAGCGTGTGTGAATCGGCTGCGTACGTAACCATTACCGAACCGTCTGCACTTGCGCCCTTTGTTACCAGAATGTTTGTGCAGCCATCGGCTCTGTTTATGGAAAATACGGCGCAGCAGAGCACAGGCAGCAATAATCGAAGAGTAAATTTCATATTGATATATTTTTATTACCTTAGCAGGCAGATTTGTAAAGTATAAAATCTCACAAATATAGTTTATTTATGAATAAAATCTCTTTTAAAATTCTTGCGGCATCTGTTGCCCTTCTGCTTTCACCCGCCCTTTTTGCGCAGGAGCAGGAAATGCCTTCTGCAGACGATATGGCACTAATGGAGGTTGAGGTTCTTGAAGAGGAACTTGAACTGGATGCCACACAGATTTTCCTGGCCGATTCTGTGTTGAGGCACAACTACCAGGCTCTCATGGACGAGTTTGAAAAGATGAAAAGTTCCGGCATGCAAAGTACAAACTCATACAAGACTGTAAGTGAAAAATGGATGCAGAAATGCAAAGACGCTTTTCAGCTTTTTCTCGATGAGCAGCAGTATATAAAATACCTCAAACATCTGGGTGAGGGAAAGGAGTACAAGAAAGGCAAGGACGGTCTTTATTACAAAAAGGAGAAGAAGTCTAAGAAATAGGGGTATAGAAGGGAGTTCTCCCTTCAAAATGCACAAGGTATTCAAACCCGCATCCGAGAGCGATTTCGCTGTAGACTTTAAAGTTCTCTGCGATTCGCTCTTTGTCGTGTGCATCTGAACCAAGGCTGAGCGCCTCTCCTCCAAGTTCCCTGAATCTTTTAAGAATCGCAGTGTCGAGCACAGGCGTATGGCCGTTGCGTTCGCGGTAAGTATTGGTATTTATCTCAAAGGCCTTTCCTTCTTGTGCCAGATATTTGAGGATGGTGTCAAGAAGGTCTCCAAACCGTGAGTATGTAATGTCGCGTTCGCTGTATGGTGCATATCTGGCAATGTAGTCGAAGTGGCCGAGAATGTCGAAATCCTTGAACTCAACAGCTGTCCGGTATATTGTTTCCAACGCTCTGCCGTAGGCCTCCCTGTAGTCTTTTCCCATGTAGTAATCTCCATAATACGGGTCTTGTCCGTCTATGAAATGGATTGAGGCTATGATTGTATCAAATTTGTAATCCGACAGGAACTCTCTGGTCTTTTCTATGGAGCCGGGCTGTAATCCAACCTCTATGCCCTTGAATATTTTAAGGTCATGATACCGGGCTGCAACGGCCTCTATGGTACTTTGCTGCCTGCCGATGTCGAAAAGAAATTCATCGCTGGCTCTGGGCGCATCCAGATCCAGGTGGTCTGTAACGGATATGCCGGCCAGTCCCATTTCAGATGCCTTTTCTGCAGCATCCTCCAATTTCATGCGGCTGTCTGGCGAAAACTGGCTGTGAATATGGTTGTCGTAAAAAATCATGGCGCGAAGATACGGAGATTTCTCCAAATCTGTAAAAGGATACAATATTTGGGATTTATTCCGGAATATTGTAGATTTGTAATTCTCAATCTTTTAAAATTACCGATATGAAACGTTTCTTTTCAATTGCAGCTGTTGCAATCTTGGCGGCAATGGCATTTGTCCCACAAGTCAGCATTGCCTGCACAGGCATAACATTGCATTCTGCAGACGGAGCCTGCGTGCTTGCACGTACCATAGAGTGGGGTGGAAGCGACCTTAACAGCCAGTATGTAATTGTACCGCGCGGATATGTACAGCAGTCATATACGCCTGAAGGGGTGAACGGGATGGAATTCACGGCACTTTACGGTTATGTGGGGTTTGCTGTGGAGCAGAAGGAGTTTGTTGCGGAAGGGCTTAATGAGGCTGGGCTTTCGGCCGGGCTGTTCTATTTTCCTGCATACGGAAAATATAAGGAGTACGATACTCTTCGCAGAGCCGTAAGCATTGCAGATCTGCAGCTTGTTCCAATGATTCTGGGCTGCTGCAAGAATGTGGATGAAGTGATTGAGAAGGTAGCGGGCGTAGATGTCGTGGCAACAGACCCGCGTGCCTCTACGGTACACTGGAGATTTGCAGACACTTCGGGCCGCCAGATAGTTCTGGAGATAATAGACGGTCGGGCAAGGTTCTATGAAAACAAGCTGGGCGTGCTTACAAATTCACCATCGTTCGAGTGGCATCTTACGAATCTGAACAACTATGTGAATCTTTATGCGGGCGGTGCCGAGGCATGGAATATGGGCGCGGCAAGGCTCGCCGCATTCGGGGCGGGCAGCGGGATGCTCGGCCTTCCGGGAGATGTCACCCCTCCTTCAAGATTTGTCAGGGCTGCGTTTTATCAGGTTTCCGCGCCTGTCCCCAGGCAGGCTTTGGATGCCGTCTTGCAGGCGTTCCAGATTATGAATAACTTTGACATACCTGTCGGGGTAGAATTCAAAGATGGAAAAGTGCCTGCAGATATTCCGAGCGCAACCCAGTGGACTTCGGTTACAGACCTTACAAACAATATAATCTATTATCGCACCATGTATAACAGTGCAATAAGGTCCATAGACTTGAAGAGAATAGATTTTTCCAGGACAAAATACAAGGCCGTGCCGATGGATGAAATTCGGCAGCAACCGATAATTGCCATAAAAATCAAATAATCGCTAAATCTCGTTGAGAGCGGCCACTTTCCACTCCTCGCCCTCCTTTACAATGGAGAGACGGCTGTTTATAAGTTGTTCCGCAGTGCCTGTGGCAAGGGTGTCGGCCGGGTCATTCTTTACAATGGTATAACATACGACCAGAGTGTCCTGGCTTCCTGTCCTGGCAATGCTGTCTACATGAGGGGTCATGTAAGATGTATGCCTTTTTATGATGCTTTTTACCGAATCCGGCAGAGCCTCGAACTCTTTTACGGATTCATTCAGGAATGCCGACAGTTCCTCCGTACACATTGCGGCGGCTGTCGCATAGTCTGCCGAAAGATATGCATTTAAAAACGCAGTTGCACTCTCTTCAGGCTTTGGAGAATTGCTGCAACCGGCAAGAAAGACGGCTGATGCGGTTATAGTCAGCACAGTTCCAAATAAGGTCTTGATTCTTCTCATCTCTGTATATTATTTTGACGTTTTGTCTAATCAAAGTCAACCACGGTAATGCCGGAGCCTCCCAACTGCAAATCTTCATCCCGGCAGGAGGCGACCCCGGGCACCGTCTTGAGGTATTTTCTAATCTCTTCCTTAAGTATTCCGTTGCCTTTGCCGTGCAGTATCTTTACCTGTCCGATTCCCACCATAAGCGCATCATCTATGAAACGGCTTATAATCTCCAGTGCCGGTACAAGCCTTTCGCCTCTTATGTCTATGGTAGGTTTGAAGTCGAGCCTGCGTTGCGAGAGGTTGTCGGTACTGTGGCTTGTCTTGCGGAACTGTTCACCGGTAATATCCTTGAACTCTCTGTTGGAGATTCGTCTGACCTTGTCCAGATCTGTCTTGCTTACTATGTTGCCAACAGAGATGCTCAGACTCTTTCCGTTAATTTGCATGACTTCTCCCACTATTCCGCTTTCTGTAACCATGACCTTGTCACCTATGGCAATGGCTCTTGTCTGTTCAGGCTCTGCCTGCATGTTTTCACTCTCTGCACCGTTGCTCTCCCGTTCACGCATTTTCTGTTCCCGCCTCTTTTGCCTCTCCAGAAGCTTTTCCATCTTGGCTGCAATTTGCCTGTCATGTTCAGATTCCTTCTCTTTTTCCAGTGTCTGCCTGAATTCATCAAGCCCCTTGCGAAGCAGTTTGGTCTGCTCCTTTTCGGCCTGAGATTCCTTGATCTGCCTTATGGTTGCCTCAATTTTCCGGTTTGCCTCTTTTACGATAGCGGAAGCCTCCAGCCGGGCCTCTTCCAGTATCTGTTTCTTTGCCTTCTGTATCTCTTCAAGTTCTCTTTTGTATCTTTCGGTTACGTTCTCCAGAATCTTGTCTGTGTTTTTTATGCGCATCAGTTTCTCGTCCAGTTGTCTGCGGTTGCGGGAAATTTTGCGCAACTGTTTTTCCATGTCCACAAACGATTCTCCGGCACGTTCTTCTGCCTCTTTCACTATGTTTTCGGGCAATCCCATCTTTCTTGCAAGTTCAAAGGCAAATGAGTTTCCCGGCAATCCTGCTTCCAGTTTGTACAGCGGGGCAATCTTTGCGCTGTCGAAAAGCATGGCTCCGTTCATTACCCCCTTGCTGTTGCCGGCATATAGTTTTATGTTGGTATAGTGGGTTGTTATTACACCGTAAACTCCCATTTGCTCCAGACGAGACAGTATAGTCTCTGCGATTGCCCCGCCGGCTGCAGGTTCTGTCCCGCTTCCGAATTCGTCTATGAGCACAAGGCTCTTCTCATTGGCGCCTTCGAGCAGTTCGCGCATGTTTGCCAGATGCGAACTGTAGGTACTCAGGTCGTTTTCAATTGACTGTTCGTCTCCTATGTCTATGAATATCTTTTCGAATACGGGAAATTCGCTTATCTGCGAAGCGGGTATGAGCATTCCCCATTGCAGCATATACTGCAATATCCCGACACTCTTTAGACATACAGACTTTCCGCCTGCATTCGGGCCGGAAATCACCATAATGCGCTTTTCCCTGTTGAGGGTGAGTGTAAGAGGAACAATCTCCTTTTTTTCACGTTTCAGGGCTGCCTCCAGAACAGGATGTCTCCCTTTTATCAGTTTCAGTTCGCCTTCTTCAGAAAGAATGGGCTTTCCTGCCTCCATTACAATGGCCACGGAAGCCTTTGCACGGATAAAGTCTATTTCTCCGACAAATGCCGCAGCGTCTATAAGTTCGTTTACGTACGGTCTTAAAAAATCTGAAAACTCTGAAAGGATTCGGGCAATTTCACGCTGCTGGGCAAAATAGAGTTCCCTCACTTCATTGTTAAGTTCCACTATTGCAGCAGGCTCTATAAAAACGGTCTTCCCTGATGCAGACTCGTCATATACGAATCCCGGGATTCTCCGTTTGTTACCCGCTGCAACCGGAATCAGAACCTTGCCGTCGCGCAGCGAAAGTGCGGCATCTTCTGCAACCAAGCCTTCGCTTTGTGCCTGACGCAGGATTGCCTCACATCTTCTTGAGACAGTTCCCTCCTTCTCCCGTATCTCTTTCCTTATTTTGTACAGTTCGGCTGAGGCGCTGTCCTTTATTTCTCCGAACTTGTCGAGTATGAGATCTATCCGTCTGGTAATTTCCGGGAAAAAAAGGATGGGTTCCGCCAATTTTTTCAAGGCCGGATATTGCCCTTCCCTGCTCTTTTTAAAGAAATTGAGAATCTCCCTGAGATTTTCCAGAAAAGTCCTGAGTTTTACGAGGTTCTCGCGGTTCAATACGGCTGCGTCGTTCAACAGCGGTTTTAAAAAAGGGATGCTGTCTATGTATCCTCCGGAGGGAAAGGAACTTTCAAACATGCATATAAGACGCATCTGGTCTGCAAGGTCAAGACGTCTTGTTATTTCTGCCGGATCGGTAGAAACAGTTTCCTCCATAACCCTGCCTTTTGCATATTCCGTGCAGCACCTTTCGGTTAAAGATGCCTTTATCTTGTCGAACCCTAATTTTTCTTCTATTTTCCGGCAATTTTCCATAAACTGCTCTAACTCTCCTTGTATGAATTTTCTATGGCAATCCTGAGTTCCGTAATGCTGCTCATTGGCTTTATCTGCCCGTCTTTTACGAAACTGATTCCTCCTGTCTCTTCGGAGACTACAATTGCGGTGGCATCGGTATCTTCTGTTATTCCTGCTGCCGCCCTGTGGCGCATTCCGTATTGGGGCGGAATGTTCGGATTTTCGCTTATGGGCAAAGTGCACCTTGCAGCCACGATACGGTTGTTTGCCACAATCATGGCCCCGTCGTGCAGCGGTGTGTTTTTAAAGAAGATGTTTTCTATAAGCCTTCTGTTCAATGCTGCGTCTATACGGTCTCCTGTCTCTATTACAAAACTGAGCGATGAGGTATGGGCCATTACTATCAGTGCTCCGGTTTTTGATTCGCTCATTCTCATGCAGGCGCGCGTTATTTCATCGAGCGATTCTTGCGGTATCCCTTCACTTCTTTTCCTGAAAAGGAAATTGGCGGTACCGCCCCGCTGTATAAGATACCTGTTGCCAAGGTGGAGCAGAAAACGGCGTATTTCCTGTTGGAAAAGAATAATCAGCGCAATGACTCCAACTCCCAGAACCTGCCCTAAGATTGCGGTAAGCAGGCTCATGTTCAGTGATTTTACAATAATCCATACAATATAGATAATGATTATCCCCAGGAAAATGCTCAATGCGGCAGTTCCCCTGATCAGTTTGTAAATCTGATAGACCAGCAATCCTACAAGCAGGATATCTATTATGTCTATAAGATGAATGTTTATAAAATCGAACATGTTTCAGGCCGGCTTTTTCGTGCCTCAAAATTAGTGATACTACTCCACATAGGCAAGAGTGGCAATCCAAATACGGCAATCGAACCGTTGTAAAAGAGTGCGGCATGCATTGGCAGTGGCTCCTGTGGTAAGTACGTCATCTACTATCAGGACTTCCTTGCCCTTGAGCATTCTTGCGTATCTTTCAATGGCGCGCGGCGAACACGGCTTCAGCCCGAAGGCATCGTGCACGTTGAGCCATCTGTCTCTTCTCTCTTTCCGTGTCTGTGTTTTTGTGAATCTTCTCCTTTTCAGCAGTTGTCTTACGGCGACCTCCTTTCCGAGCTCTTTCCTTATTCCCCTTGCAATCACGTATGACTGGTTGTAGCCTCTTTTCCATCTCTTCAAATAATGCAGGGGAACCGGTATTATATAGTCTGGCCGGATGTTGCCCTCCCTGAGCCTCCGGCCAAGCAATCTTCCCATGTAAAGCGCAAGCTGCACATTGGAGCGGTATTTTAGTGAGTAGAGGATTTTCCTGTAATTCCCGCTATAGTAAAAAAGAGAACAGAACCCCTCTTTGCGCCATTTCCAGAAATAGGTAAGGGGCAGTTCCGCCATGCACTCCAGGCATATATGTTTCTCGAAAAGCAACAGCTGTCTGCCACATACAACGCACCTGCGCGGAAACAGCAAATCAACCAGGCTCCTGCCTCCGGTTATAATCTCACGCCTCATCTCTCCCCCTCCTGTTTGCGGTTATTGCATCACTCTATGAGCCTTTTTCTTATTATGTCTACAGCATCTGTATCTTCCCAGCCAAAGAACCTGACCTCTTTTTTAACGTTCCTGCCGTTTTCGACAACCTCTACGGTTCCGGTATAGGGTTCGCGTCCCATGTGGCCGTAAGCGGCAGTCACTCCGAAAATCGGATTTTTAAGGCCGAACTTCTCTATGATCTTTGCAGGCCTGAGGTCGAAAATTTCACCTACTGCCCTGGCTATCTCTCCGTCGCTTTTACCTATCCTGCAGGTGCCGCGCGTATTTATGAAGATGCTTACAGGTTCTGCAACGCCAATTGCGTATGCTATCTGCACCAGCACTTCAGATGCGACTCCGGCCGCAACAAGATTTTTTGCTATGTAGCGGGCTGCATATGCGGCAGAACGGTCTACCTTTGAAGCATCCTTGCCGGAAAGTGCTCCGCCTCCGTGCGCTCCGCGGCCGCCATAAGTGTCTACGACAATTTTCCTGCCCGTAAGGCCGGTATCTCCGTGAGGGCCTCCTATTACAAATTTGCCCGTGGGATTGACAAGCAGTTTGTAGTCATCTTTAAAGAGCGACTTTATGTTGTCTGGCAGTTTTTCCAGCAGGCGCGGGATTACAATGTTCTTTATATCTTCCCTTATCTTTTCCTGCATGCTTGTATCATCTGCAAATTCGTCATGCTGGGTTGAGACTACTATCGTATGTACTCTTAACGGTTTATGATTGTCTGAATACTCTATCGTAAACTGCGATTTTGAATCAGGCCTGAGATAGGGCATGAGCGAAGTGTTTTTCCTTATGTCGGTAAGTTCTATCAGAAGCTTGTGAGAAAGTGAAATGGGCAGCGGCATGTATTCCGGAGTCTCCGTACAGGCATAGCCGAACATTATTCCCTGATCTCCTGCTCCCTGCTCATCGCGTTCTGCCGTAACTACACCCCTGTTTATGTCGGGCGACTGTTCGTGCAGTGCAGAGATTACTCCGCATGAATTTCCGTCAAACATGTATTCGGCTTTCGTATAGCCTATTCTGTTTATCACTCCGCGGGCAACCTTTTGGATGTCTACATAGGCTTCAGATTTTACTTCGCCTCCTATTATTGCAAGACCGGTACTTACAAATGTCTCGCAGGCAACTTTGCTCTCAGAATCCTGTCTGAGAAATTCATCCAGAATAGCATCTGAAATCTGGTCGGCAACTTTGTCGGGGTGTCCTTCCGATACCGACTCCGATGTAAATAAATAAGACATAACCTAAATAATTTTAAAGTTTTAAATTATTCGGGAAGGTTTTGACTTAAAGCAAAATGAATCTTTTTAGAGATCGTTTTAGCATTTTTTAGCGTGGTTGCAAGCAGTCAAATCTTTCCACAACAGCGGCAAAACTATATATAATTTCCGTCATCTCCAAAAGAGAATCCCAAACGCATGCAGATCCGGGGTTGCCATGTTCCCAGACTTGCCATTTTCAGACATTGATGATATTGCGTAAAAAGCAGATAGAGAATTTTGCTAATTCTTACACACCTT
>JADINB010000125.1 GCA_017694275.1 Candidatus Egerieousia excrementavium
AAAAACACCAACAAAAAGCACCTGGAAGACTTTATAGAAGCCTTGGTCATGACCATTTCCAATCCCGGAGCAATGTTGCTCATACTAGGCCTGTTTGCCGTAGTCGGGCTGCGCTCCCCATCAGGCGGCGAAGAGAGCACTGCCATAACGATATTGTGGGGCGTATTTCTTGGAACTGTAACATGGTGGTTTTTCCTTACCTCGACAATCAACCGGTTCAGAAAGAGATTCCGTCTCAGACAACTGATGTTCATAAACCGTATAGCCGGCATAGCGATAGCTACGCTCGGAATGGTCACGGCATTCGACGGAATCATAAAGATGATTGTCTGACCATGCCTCCGCACACAGCTTAGTAAGCCTTTTTCCCTATTGAATAGTAGCGGAACCCGTTGTCGCGCATTTCATCTGCCGAATATATGTTTCTGCCGTCTACTACAATCCGGCCTTTCATCGCATTTTTCAACCGGTTCCAGTCTATCACCCTGAAGAGTTTCCATTCTGTAACAAGTGCCAATGCATCTGCTCCTTCGACAGCCTCATACTGAGAAACCGCATATTTGATTGAATCACCCAGATATCTTTTCTTTGATTCATCCATGGCAACGGGGTCGTATGCGATAACTTCAGCCCCTGCTTCCAGCAGAAGCCTTATGATGACCACCGACGGAGCCTCGCGCATGTCGTCTGTTTCCGGTTTGAACGAAAGCCCCCATACAGCAATTCTTCTGCCTTTCAGGTCTCCGTCAAAGGCTTGAAGCAACTTTTCAAAGACCACTCTCTTCTGAAGCTGGTTTACATGTTCCACAGAGGCTATTACCTCCATTTTCACTCCATGTTCCTCGCCTGTCTTCACCAAAGCCTTTACGTCTTTGGGAAAACACGATCCACCGTAACCGCAACCAGGATAGAGAAACTTGCTGCCGATCCTGCTGTCTGACGCGATACCGGCCCTGACCTTGTCTATGTTGGCCCCTGTCGCCTCGCAAAGGCGCGCCATCTCATTCATGAAACTTATACGGGTAGCCAGCATGGCGTTTGCAGCATATTTGGTCATCTCAGCTGAGAGAATATCCATCATTATGACTCTGTAATTGTTAAGCTGGAACGGACGGTATATTCTCTCCATCAATTCTTTGGCGCGAAGAGAATCTACACCTATCACTATTCTGTCCGGACTCATGAAGTCTTTTATGGCTGACCCTTCCTTCAGAAACTCAGGATTGGAAGCCACGTCAAAAGAAATGTTCTCCCCTCTTTTTTCAAGTTCTTCCCTAACCGCCTCCTTGACTCTGTTTGCCGTGCCGATTGGAACCGTACTCTTGGTGACCAGCAGCGTATATTTCCTTATAAGTTTGCCGAAGGTGCGGGCCACATCCAGCACATATTGCAGATCTGCACTTCCGTCTTCTCCCGGAGGAGTTCCTACAGCAATGAATACCGCATCGCAACTGTCTATGCAACTTGCGAGCGAAGTTGAAAAGGAAAGGCGTCCGTTTGCCCTGTTTTTCCTTACCATTTCCTCCAGTCCCGGCTCATAAATAGGAATCACGCCATTGCACAGGCGTTCTATCTTTTTGGAATCTATATCTATACATGTAACATTGATTCCCATTTCCGAGAAACATGAGCCCGAGACGAGCCCCACATATCCTGTACCTACTATCGCTATATTCATATCTTTCTTTACCTTACTGACGCAACAAAACAGCCGATATTTGCATCTTGATTACGCATCGGCTGCAAACAGCGGCAGAAAGCATGAAAACAAATGCCGTGCCGCCCTTTTCTGCCGGTGCAGTGGCAAAGGTAAAAATAAAAGTCGTATCTTTGCCAAAGTTAACCGGGGATGTTTTGGTTTTGACATCGAATTAATTGCCGGGTAAGCATGCCGAGCGTTGTGAGTATGGCTCGCTAATCCTAACTTTCAAGCCTATAAATGGCGAAAACAACTATGCACTCGCTGCGTAATAAACCAAGTTTATTAGCTTAATCCACTACGCCAAGGCTGCGTCAGGGACGAGTATCCTTCTGCACTTTATACCTGTTATGTGCAGTAAACAGGGTATCATTCAAACGGGTTGCACGCGTTCACTCCTCTAAGACGCGCCAAGATCCAGAGGATAAGGTCCGGGTGGCTTGCCTGTAAGCAGCCCTCTCCCGACAACCAAGAACAGGCTAAGCATGTAGAAAGCTCTGCGGTGGTTCGCTTGGACGGCGGTTCGAGTCCGCCCATCTCCACAACAGGCCGCGTATGCGGCCTTATTCCATTTCCACATCGACCTTTACCGAGCGTAATGCATCCGGTTCCTCTTTTTTAGGATAGGCTATCCTTGCATGGTAAATCTCTCCCAAATGCTTTTTAAATACATCCTTGATTATATTTATCTCCTTGATCGAGATATCTGCAAGTGCAAGTTGAGAATCAGATATGCGCTGGCTGAGTATATTGTCCACCAGTTCTGAGATACTCTCCTTTGAATAATCTTTCAGAGACCTTGAGGCGGCCTCCACCGCATCTGCCATCATGACAACCACCTGCTCTTTTGTAGTAGGCAGCGTTCCCTTGTATGTGAATTTGTCTTTATGGGAAGGATCGCCCCCGTCGTTGCAGTACCTGTTATAGAAATACAGGGTTTGCGACTGTCCGTGATGCGAAGTAATAAAATCTATAACCATCTGCGGCAGATGATATTTTCTTGCCAGCTCAGCACCGTCGGGCACATGCTTGATTATAAGTTGTGCGCTTTCTATGGGAGACAGGGCGGCATGATAATGGATTCCCGGAGCCTCGTTTTCCACAAAACACTGTGGATTGTTCAGTTTCCCCACATCGTGATAGAGGGCGCCTACCTTTACCAGAGTTGCGTTTCCGTTGATTGCAGCAACTGCCCTTTCGGCCATATTTGCAACCTGAAGCGAGTGCTGGAAAGTTCCGGGAGCCTTTTTCGCAAGTTCCTGGAGCAAAGGATTGTTGGTATCGGAAAGGTCCCTCAATGTAGAGATGGAAACCAGCATGAATATCTTTTCAAGCAGATATACCAGAGGATACGCGGCAACTATGAGGAGTGCATTCAGCAAAAGATAAAGGGCAGTAATGTCAAACCCGTCTATCCCTTCAGATTCTACAAGCCTGAAAGCCACTTCGACCGCCACCATTGCAATATAAATCATAAGGGCATTCATGAACTGAAGCCATCCTCTGTTCAGGAATTTGAATGAGACTATGGCTATCCAGCCTGCAAACAGGTTGAGCCAAAAGAGTTTCAGACCGTTTTCATCTATGATGAGCAATGGCAGGAGCATCAGGGTATATATTGGAAATATAATTTTCGACCTGAAAAACGCCATCATATAGAGTGCAAATACCGAATAGGGTATAAAAAACATATAGACCGATGACACATTGTGTACCGCAGATGTTATCGCAAAGGAGAAAACCATCAGGAACAATATGAAATACAACTCATTCAGCCGCTCGAAAAGCGATATGTCGATAAGATAAACCGCTATGTAGAGTGCCATGAAAATTGCCAGCAGGAACATTGCATGCGCCAGAACAAGTTCCCACCTGCTGCCCGAATAGCCCATGCTGGAAAGATATTCCGCCTTGTATGAATCAAGCACCTGCTCTATTTCCGCAGTGACAATCTCGCCGTTTGACACTATAAGCTGTCCCGTATATATCATGCCTTTTGTAGGTGAAATATAGTCTACCGCTTCTTTGTGGAGCCTGTCGGTAGTAACCTTGTCGTAAAACAGATTGGGTTCTATGATGCTTACCAGATAGAGCCGCTGCAAGAGAGAATCTGCATTCATGCCAGGGAAAACGGTGCGGAGACTCGACTCGATGTATCTGTAAGCCTTGGCCTGATCGTAGACATACGATTCAAGAATCTCTGAATTGCTGTCGGGACGCTGCAGAAAGATAAGGTCTGTCCCGTTTATTGCAACTGAAGTGTCTTTTTCGGCCATGGACCTTACTGGCATCACACCTTTCTGGTATATCTGCTTTATATCTTCATTGATTATTGAAAGCACGCTGTCTTCCAAATTGTTGCGCACCGCAATCATGGAAAGTCTGTGCAGCACCTTGTTTACGACAGACTCATCGTACGTATAATATGGAATGATCTTTGAGGCTACCATGTCTCTTTCAGAGGTAAGTTCCGCCTGAGTCTTCAACAGAGGAAAATCCATTGGCGCAACAAGAGTCTCATAAAGCCATGCCCTTCCACGCTGGTAGTCATATTTGAACTTTCCTTCGTTAGGGAAGATGAACATCATTATTACAAAGGCTATGATGAGCCCAAAGCAGACGGCCTTGCTTGTCAATATTTTCTTGGATTTCAGAAGTTCTTGTTTCTCCATAACTTAACAAAAATAAAAACTGTTTGTCAAACCATTTTAAGACCGACAACGGAAATAATAAGCGTAACGATAAAAAAGATTCTGGCAAACGATACCGGCTCGTGAAAAAAGAAAATGCCGAGCAGCACTGTACCTACGGCACCTATGCCAGTCCATACAGGATAGGCTGTGCTTATGGGCAGGGTCTGGACCGCCTTTGCCAAAAGCACCATACTTATTATAAGGCAAATGATAAATCCTGCCCCCCACAAATAATATTCGCTTCCGCTGCATTCCTTCATTTTACCCAGACAAAAGGCAAATCCGGATTCGAAACAGCCGGCGACAATCAGAATCACCCAGTTCATAATTTAATTTCCGACAGTTGAAAAAACAGACAAAAATAGAAGAAAAATACTAATTTTGCAGACAAAACAATGATAATTATGAGACATGCTTCATTTAGCAGACTGCTTGCAGTCCTGACAATTTCCACGATACTCTTTTCATATGAGGGCCATGCCAGAGAATTAATCGTCATGGAATCTGAAAATCTGAAATGCAACGATTCGGTACTGGTGTTTACTCCGAAAAACGAAAACGGGATTGAGATTGAACCCGCTGCAAACCTTTTTCTGCTTCATGGCTGGGGAGGGTGCTACAGCAACTGGAGCGACAAATATGATCTGCAGCAGATTTGCGACAGAACCGGTTTCAGGATAATCTGCCCCGACGGCTTCTACAACAGCTGGTATCTGGACAACAGCGATTCAACCCAGATGCAATGGCGTGCCTTTTTCCATGAAGAACTCTATCCGCTTATGGAAGAAAAATATGGCATAAAACCGGAAAACACCTTTATAACAGGACTGAGTATGGGAGGACACGGAGCTGTCAACATATTCATAGACAACATAGACAAGTTCAGAGCATGCGGCAGTATGAGCGGTGTGCTGAATCTCCAGTATACAAATCTTAAAGACAAGGAAATCAAAAAGATTGTAGGAGACAAGACAGAACGATACGACAGCGAAAGCGCTGTTGTAAGAATCGCATCGGTTGCAGAAAGGCTGCAAGATGCAGACAAACCCATAATAGTAACCTGCGGATACGGAGATGTCTATTCAAAATGTTCTGAGGAATTTTCAGACAAGTGCAGGGAACTGTCGGTACCTCACATTCTTATGCTTTCTCCGGGAGTACATTCATGGGCATACTGGGGATTTGCACTTGAAGAGCATCTGTTTCTTTTCAATAAAATTCTGAAAGGCGAAAATCTCGGTTATTGAAACCGGACAAGACGGCACTCTGTTCTCATCAGCCCCTCCATACTGCTTACGGTGTAAAGAAGCGGGCCCAGACCTTTTTCATACCAGATTGTAAAATAAAGTTTCTGCGGAGAACTCAACAGGTTTACTTCAGATTCATTGGTCACTTTCATGGCTTCAAAAGTGCCGGCCGGAACTGTCACCAGGCCCGGGGAATGAACTACAGTCTCGCCTAAAAGAATGTCCATTGCGACAGGCATGTTTTCCATGAACCCTTCCAGCCTTACAGATGTACCTCCATACCTTTCACCGGGAACAGGATTCTTTGGGAAAGTTGCCTCACCGCCTTCACCTGACTGCTTCAGACCAGATAGGCCAGGCATCAGGAAGGCCACTATGTCTTTTGCTTTGACAATATAAAAATCTGCACTGTCTCTGTATGTTACAGATGAAACAGAATATTTTTCGGAAAAAAGCGAATCTGCATAGAATGTAATGTCACACACCATGTTGCCGGCCTTGTTTCCGGAAATCATAGTAAGATAAAATTCCCCGTTCCCCATTGGCGAGGTATATTCCACTTCATAAAAGAGTTTTTTGCCCGTTGACGGTGCAAGAAACTCCAACTGCGCCGACACAGGAAACGCAACGGCAATAAAAAGAAGAAATACCGCTGTTCCCTTCATCTCAGCACTCCTCCAATGCATAATCTACAGCCATGTTTATCAACTTATTATATCTGCAACAGTTTTTAAAGTGCATATTTACGTACTCCAGCAGCCTGTCATTGCCGCCAAAAAGCACCTCTTCACTTATCGGCATAAACAGCCCGAACTCTTTCTGCCTGATCAGTCCGCCCCACTCCTGCCTTACGTCATTGAACCCCTGAGGCAGTTTTTTCAGCACATCGCCATCCAGTTTAAAGCCTTTTGCCTGATCTATTGCATCAAGAAAGGTATATCCGTTTACATAAATCTCGTCGCGTATGCTTTTTACGATTTTTGCATCGGGACGGTAAAGTCCCGCAGCAAGAAGCGGGCCTCCGCGGAAACCGTTTCCATCTTCCCAAACCGGCTCAACATGAAAATAGTAGCCTGCATATTGCGACTTTTTGCCACCTTTGCATATATAGGCTCCAATATGGGTCTTATAAGGCGATTTGTCTCTTGAAAAACGTATATCCCTGTATATTCTGTAAGTACAATCCTTTAGGGAAAGTGCAGAATCCTTTATATCGCTGTCCCACTGCCCGATCTTTTTTATAAGGGATGCCGCAAAATCGTTGAATACTGCCTGGACTTGCAAATATTCAGCCTTATTTGCATTGAACCATTCACGGTTGTTGTTCTCTTTCAGCCTGCACAGGAAATCATATACGCGTTTCATTTTACTCCATTTATTCTTTCAAACAATGGCCAAAATTACAAATAAATTGTATTTTTACAGATTGTTTTTGAAAAATGAGCGGTTTTAACATATTCCTTGCAATAATGGCCGGCATCGCGGCAATCGTATTCTTTACGCTATACCATATAACGGCCGGATACGGCAAATTCGTCACAGGAAAGTGGGGAATTACTGTCAACAACAAACTTGGATGGGTATTGATGGAATCTCCTGTATTCATACTCATGACCATACTCTGGATATGCAGCGACAGGATGCTGCAGCCTGCCATACTTGTGATTTTCATACTTTTCCAACTGCACTATTTCCAGCGTTCGTTTATCTTTCCACTGATCTTAAAGGGGAAAGGCAGGATGCCGATTGCAATAGTGGCAATGGGGGCACTCTTCAACATGCTCAATGCAGCAATGCAGGGAGGATGGCTCTTTTATGTTTCAGAACCCGACAGGTATGGCCTGCAGTGGCTCTGTACGCCGCAGTTTGTCTGCGGCACCATTGTGTTTCTAGCCGGAATGGCCATAAACATTCACTCCGACAGTGTTATAAGGCATCTCAGGAAAGACCCGGCAGATACTGGACACTATCTTCCGGAAAAGGGGCTGTACAGATATGTGACTTCCGCGAACTATTTCGGAGAATTGATGGAGTGGTGCGGATTTGCATTGCTTACCTGGAGTTGGGCAGGTGCGGTTTTTGCACTCTGGACTTTTGCCAACCTCGTCCCTCGCAGCGACACCATATATAAAAGATATAAGACTGAATTTAAGGAACAGATGCAGGAAAAAAGGCTCAAACGCATCTTCCCATACATATATTGACAATGGAACCAAAACTTTTCACACCTGGCAAGATAGGCCCGCTGACCATAAGGAACAGGACAATACGCTCTGCTGCGTTTGAAAACATGGCATATGGAAACAGCCCGTCCGAAACACTCTTCAACTACCATACGAGTGTTGCTGCCGGAGGAGTCGGAATGACGACAGTCGCATACGCTTCGGTGACACAAAGCGGACTTTCATTTGCCAACCAGCTATGGCTCAGACCGGAAATCATACCGGAATTGAGAAAACTCACTGATGCAATCCATAAAGAGGGAGCTGCAGCCTCAATACAGATTGGCCACTGCGGCAACATGAGCCACAGAGGCATAACCAAATGTACGCCCGTATCGGCCTCCACCGGATTCAACCTCTACTCCCCTACCTTCCACAGAGGACTTACCGAGACAGAAATAACAGAGATGGCCAAAGAGTTCGGCAACGGAGTAAGACTTGCCAGAGAGGCCGGATTCGACTGTGTGGAGGTACATGCAGGACACGGCTATCTGATAAGCCAGTTCCTTTCGCCATATACCAACAGGAGGAAAGACAAATATGGAGGACCGCTTGAAAACAGAATGAACTTTATGCGGCTCTGCATGGAACAGGTCATGGAGGCGGCAAGAGACGATATGGCCATTGTGGCAAAAACCAACATGAGCGACGGGTTCAAGGGGGGCAACGGCATTGAAGAAGGGCTCGTAATTGCCAGGGAGCTAAAAAAATGCGGAGTCCACGGGCTGGTGCTCAGCGGAGGCTTTGTAAGCAAGGCGCCGATGTATGTGATGAGGGGGGCGATGCCAATAAAGACACTGACTCATTACATGACTACCTGGTGGCTGAAATATGGTGTAAAGATGGCCGGAAAGTATATGATTCCTACTGTTCCGTTCAAGGAGGCCTATTTTCTGGAAGATGCACTCAAATTCAGGGAAGCAATTCCAGACTTGCCGCTAATATATGTCGGAGGGCTTGTTGCAAGAGACAAGATAGACATGGTGCTCGACAGTGGCTTTGAATTTGTACAGATGGGCAGGGCGCTTCTCAACGATCCCTCCTTTGTAAACAAACTTAAGACCGGCGAGTGTGAAAGGTGCAATTGCGGCCACTCCAACTACTGCATAGGCCGTATGTATACCATTGAGATGGCATGCCACAAGAATCTGACCGAAAAACTGCCCCGCAGATTGGAAAAGGAGATTGACAGACTTGAAAAAAAGTGGAGCGAATAGCATGGAGCAGAAGAGAGAGAAAATGGCCGTTGCACTTGTCACGGGAGCTAGTTCCGGCATAGGATTTTATTATGCGCAGGAGCTTTCCAGAAGAGGATACAACGTGCTTATGGTAAGCAACCAGGAAAAGGAACTTTCCGAAAAGGCCATGATAATATCGCAAAATACCGGTGCCATGCACCTGGATGCCGATACTCTCGAAAATTGCGCTGGAAAGGAAAAATGGGTTTCAACATTTTATGCAGACCTCTCGAAGCAGGAAGCAGCCCACCAGCTCTTCGACTTCTGCAATGGTAAAGGGCTGGAAGTCGAGATATTGGTAAACAATGCAGGCATCTTTATTTTCAATGACATTACAGATTGCAGCATGCAAAGGATAGACCTGATTCTAAAACTGCATGTCTATACTGTCACCATGCTGTGCAGGCTATTTGGAGAAAAAATGGCCGAAAGAGGACATGGATACATTCTGAACATGTCTTCGCTTGCCTCCCATACCCCGTTTCCGGGAATATCACTATACTCGGCAACGAAAAGCTATCTAAGGAACATGAGCATGGCCCTGCGGCTGGAACTCAAGGAAAAAGGGGTTAATGTACTTACCGTTTCGCCAGGAGCCGTGGCCACAGACCTCTATTCTCTGCCACGGAACCTGCAGAGACTGGGGGTAAGGATAAAAGTCATATACAGGCCTGAAAAGCTGGCACAAAAGGCTTTGGACAAGCTTTTCAAGGGAAGGAGAGAATTTGTCCCCGGCTTTGTAAACCGTTTTTTCAAGCCATTATACGCCCTCATGCCAGATAATGTCAGACTGTGGATCAGAAAAAAGACCGCATCGTTCAAAAAGTAGAGGCTGAATGGAAAAGCGTGTAATAATAACCGGGGCGACAGGGGGAATCGGAAAGGTTGTATTGAGGCATCTTCTTGGTAACGGATATGTTGTCTATGCAGCCTGCAGGGATGAATCCAGACTGAAAGAATTTTCAGACTGCATGCCGCAAAGGCTGCGCCCCCTCATGCTCGACATGGAGTCGCTTGATTCTGCCGTACAATTCTGTGAAACTGTGACAGACAAGCTGTCCGGACACCGTATCGACATGCTTATAAACAATGCAGGAATGATTGCACCCGTTCTTGAAAATACCGCAGATGGCTATGAACGCTCGCTTCAGGTGAATTACATCGCGCCCAAACTGATAACCGAAAGACTTATGCCGCATATCGCCAAGGGCGGAAAGGTTATAAACACACTCTCTTGTACGATAAAAAACGGGAACTTTGTTCCTTTGCAAAAAGATATTACAAAAGACAGCTGCAGAGAAAGCACAATCTCAAGTCTTAAACATTACAGCGACGCAAAATACATGATGGCGCTCTTTACCATAAATTTGGCACTGGAACATAAGGATATAACCGTATGTGCGGCAGACCCTGGAATAGTAAATACAGGAATCATCACCATGCACCGCTGGTATGACCCGCTGGCAGACATATTTTTCAGACCGTTTATAAAGAGTTCGGCACAGGGAGCGCGCCCCATAATCAACGCAGTCGGGTTTACAGGCACAAACGGCAATGGCAAGGTACTGTTTTTCAAAGGGAACAAAATAACCGGACTTAACAGGAAATTCTATGCCGCAGCAGGAATGGAAAAGGAAATAACCATATTGTAAGCAAGATATTATGAAAAAGATTTTAATTGCTGTTGTCACATTATTGGCAGTCTGTAATGCCAGGGCTCAGGACAGCCTGAAAATCAACTCTGAAAAACCGCAAATGGAAGATGTGCTCACACTGTTGGATGCAATGGATATATACATATACAGATTCAATGCAGAGGAGTTTCTAAAACATAAATACAACGTCTCCTTCTTTGTAGACGAATATATGGATGGGGTGAAAAAAGAGCGCACAAATACACTTCACATGGGTGCCAATATACAGTCTGTAAAGATCTATCCGCAAGAGCAATGGGATGCGGCAAGAAAGCAGCATGGCCTTGGACCAGACGAAGATGATTTTGTACGTATAAAGACTGTCTCGATTATAGTACGCAAAAATTCAGACACCACCGCTATGGCTACATTTGCAAGCCCTGGTGCAGGAAGAATGGGAGTAAGCCTGGAACAATACCCTGCCGGACCCGACAGCGTCTATTTCTACAGTTCCCGCCCCTTCACCCTGGAGGCAGTGCCCGATACCGGTGCTGTAGAGATTCCCCTTGTCCTCTATGGCTCGGGATGGTACGACGAAAGGTACAATATTGTCCGCTTCTGCGGAGAGAGCCGCATAGACCCGCAACTTAAAGCGGGAATTCTCAAAAATCTGCCGCATTACTATATTCTGGGAGTAATATTCACCCCAAAAGAAGAACGGTAAACCGGCACGAATACCATAATCTCCCGGTCTTTCCGAACACTTGTACTCCAGAAAGGGAGAGGAAAGCGGTGACTGCCATGACAAATTTCATAAGTCGGATACAGACTCTGTCATGGTAATTTACAGCATTGAGTATAGAACTGTTCTGTCAAAATGGTAAAATTTACGTTTTTACATGTTTTCCACGACAACCTGTAATATATTGCAGAATAAAATAAACTGCAAGCCGAGAGCAGTGACAATCCATCTGTTTGGAGAGATATGAAAACGAAGTGCCGGTTGCAGAAAGCATGTGCGGTGCAAACCTGTTTGCAGCAGCAGAGGCTTAGAGCAACCGCAAGTGCCGCAAGGCACGGATATCTCTCCAAACAGGGAATAGAAATCAAACAAATAGATTTCCCGCCACAGCCGAGGCGCAGCGTGATTGTAAACGAAGTTTAAACTAAACTGCAAGCCGAGAGCAGTGACAAGCCATCTGTTTGGAGAGATATGAAAACGAAGTTTAAACTAAAACCCTATTGTAAGACAATACAGACAGAAAACCTCTCTATTCAAAAGATACAATAAAAACCATGACAATGAAAACTTTGAAAACAATACCGGTGATGCTTCTTGCAGCGGCGCTTCTCTCTTGCGAGAAGTCCGGTCCTGAGAATCCTGATCCTGTAGTTCCTCCGGTTCCGGAAGAGAACACTCTGGAAGTAGACAAGACAGATATTTCACTGTGCTATCTGGAGCGCGACACCATAAA
>JADINB010000126.1 GCA_017694275.1 Candidatus Egerieousia excrementavium
ATTAATCTTTTTTAAGAAAAGAGAGTCTAAGAGTAAAACATCATCATGGACAGGAGAAAGGACATAGAAGATATTCTACCTAAAAGGTGTCCCTACAGGATTCCCGACGGTTATTTTTCTGCTATGGAAGATGAACTGGCAAGAAAAATCAAGGCCAGCGATGAGTTTCAGCGCAACTCTCTGCTTGCAAAACTGAAACCGGCCATTGCGCTTGCGGCAACGTTTGCCATTGTCTTCGGGTTGGGTTTTGGCGTAATGAACCTTACAAAGGGGCTCGGAAAGGCCGAATACACTACGGAACTTGCTTCTGAGATGGACAATATCGTTGAGCAGGAGCTGGAAGGCGCCTCGCTGGTAGAGACATTGGAAAATTTCTACGGCCAGAGAGAGCAGGACGACACCCTAGCAATAAACACTGGATTGGCAGAGGAGTTTATAGACGACTATCTTCTCTCCGAAATAAGCCTGGTTTCACTTTTATCATTTGAATAACATGAACAACTGTTTTAAAATTGCAATCATTGCATCAGCACTGACATTTGCTTTCTTTTCCAGTGCGACAGCTTCGGAGACACCTCCCCCGAAAGATGCAGACAGGGCGGCAGCCATGAAAAATGCAAGGGAGGCCTTTATGGCCAACAAGGTGGCTTTCTTTACCAATGAACTGGAGCTCACTCCAGAAGAAGCGCAGGTTTTCTGGCCTCTGTACAACGAATTCTGGGACAAAAGGACATCTGCACACAAAGACTACATGAACATCCTTAAAAGAATCAACTCTCTTGATGAGGGAAGCAAGGAAAATGTGGAAAAGCTTTCAGATGAATTCGAACGGGCCATAACAAAAGAGAGCGATCTTCTTAAAGAATATTATCCGAAATTCAAGAAGGTTCTGCCTACAGAAAAGGCAATGAAAATCTTCAACACCGAGGAAAAATTCAAGAGATCACTGTTCAACAGATACAAGAAAAGCGGCGCCCCGGCGGCACCCGGCAACGGAAAACCGGATAACGGCAAAATCAAAAATTAATATAAAACGCTTTTGTAAGTTCCCTGTAAACATCTGAATACTTACACTCTTCCATTACAGGAACAACAGATTTCTCCACAACTCCGGAGACAGGAGACGATTTATCAAAATAACCGAACTCCAATAAAACACGCTTGGCGGCTTTATTGGAGTTTGTCTTTACAAGAGCCTCTCTGGTCTGTACAAGGACACGCTCTCCTTTCTTTGCCGCACCGTAAAGAAAATCTGTTTTTCTTTTGAAGTCCGCCGCCTCGCCAACAGGCAATATCATTGCCAGACGGCCGCCTGGCGCAAGCAGATTCAGCACATTCCTTATAATTACAGATTGTGCAAGAGTATCGTTATGGCGGGCAAGGCTTTTTCTCTGGTCTGGATTTTTAAGCGAATTGGAGAAGTAGGGAGGATTTGAAAATATAAGGTCATACTTCCTTCCGCACTCCTGCGCATAAACCTCGAACGGCAGGTTTACGAGATTCAGTTTCACCCTTTCACCGAGCCACTCCACGTTTTTGAAATTATACTCCGCATCCATTGCCGCAAAATTGTCTATCTCTACAGCGTCAATTTCGGTTACAGGCAACCCCGGTACAGGATGTCCCATTTCTACCATACGCTGTGCGGCCATGATTGCCATGACACCGCTCCCGGTCCCTATTTCCAGCATGTAACGGTCTGTAGGGCGCAGTTCCATCCAGGCGGCAAGCAGAACACCGTCTGTATTTACCTTCATTGCGCAGTTGTCCTGTCTTATCACAAACTTTTTGAATCTGAAATCTGCCATGCCTAAACAAACTCCCCATCGCGCATTTCAAGCATTCTGTCACTTCTTGCCGCAAGTTCCCTGTCGTGCGTGACAATCACGATTGTCTGCCCGAACCTTTTCCTCAAATCGAAAAACAGATTGTGCAGTTCGTTTTTTGTCTTGCTGTCAAGATTGCCCGACGGTTCGTCTGCAAAAAGCACCGCCGGAGTATTTATCAGCGCTCTTGCTATAGCCACACGCTGCTGCTCCCCGCCACTCAGTTGCGACGGTCTGTGGGATGCTCTTGCCTCGAGCCCCACCGCAGAGAGAATATCCATTGACTTTTCACGTACTGCCCGCTCTGTAAGAGTGCTTCTCCTGTCTGCAACTGCAATAAGGGCAGGCATCATTACATTTTCCAATGCAGTAAATTCCGGCAAAAGGTGATGGAACTGAAAGACAAAGCCTATCCTGCTGTTTCTAAAGGCGGAGAGCCTCTTCCCGTCTAATGAGAGAGGCTCTGTTCCGTCTATTTTCAAAGTCCCGCTTTCAGGCAGGAGCAATGTTCCCAAAATCTGCAAAAGGGTAGATTTTCCTGCTCCGCTGGCGCCGACTATGCTTACGATCTCACCTTTGGCAACGGTAAGGGAAATATCTTTCAGCACATGTATATTGCCATAATATTTGTTTATGCCACAGCATTCTATCATAGCACACATGCCTCTGGAAAATTATTCGTCCTTTTCCTCTGCCTCGTATGCCTTGAGCAGCTTCTCCTGCACCTCTGCAGGTACCTGCTGATAGTCTGCAAACGACATTGTAAAGGTTGCCCTTCCTGAAGTAAGGGAACTGAGAGTCGTAGAGTATTTGTATAGCTCTGCCAGAGGGACTCTGGCTTTAAGCACCTCAAAGCCCTTGTCGCTGCTCATGCCCTCTATCATGGCCCTGCGGTTCTGCAAATCGCTCATTACGTCTCCCATGCAGTCGCTGGGAACGAGAATCTCAATGTTGTAGATTGGCTCCATAATCTTTGGACCAGCCTTCTTGAAGGCCTCCTTGAATGCATTCCTTGCAGCAAGCTTGAATGCCAGTTCGTTTGAGTCTACCGGGTGCATCTTTCCGTCGTATACGTAAACCCTGATGTCGCGTGCATAAGAACCGGTAAGAGGGCCTTCGGTCATTTTCTCCATTATACCCTTAAGTATGGCAGGCATGAAGCGGGCGTCTATCGCACCTCCTACTATACAGTTATAATATTCAAGCTTTCCGCCCCACTCCAGGTTGTACTCCTCCTTTCCTTTTATATTGAGAGTATATTCCGTGCCGTCTACCTTGAACTTGTTGTTTTGGGGAGCGCCCTCGACATAAGGCTCGACAATAAGGTGGACCTCACCGAACTGGCCGGCTCCGCCGGACTGCTTCTTGTGGCGGTAATCTGCACGGGCCGCCTTTGTAATGGTTTCGCGATAAGGTATCTTCGGTGCAAAGAGTTCAACCTCCAACTTGTACTCATTGTTGATAACCCATTTGAGAATATTTATCTGATGCTCGCCCTGTCCGCTCAGAATAGTCTGCTTCAATTCTTTAGAATATTCCACTATAATTGTAGGGTCCTCTGCTGCCGCCTTGTTGAGAATCTCTCCCAACTTTTCGTCATCCTTTTCCTCCTTTGCCTTTATGGCCGTACGGAACTTGGGTGCGGGGAACTGTGTAGGCTTGAATACATATTCACAGTTGGGAGCACAAAGTGTCTGCCCTGTCTTTACGCTCTTGAGCTTTACCGTGCAGGCAATATCGCCGGCCATAATCTCCGGAACCTTCTCGCGTTTTTTGCCGGCGGCTGCATAAATTGCAGCGATTCTTTCTTTTGCTCCGGTTTGTGGGTTCACCAGATCCATACCCTCGGTGAGTTTTCCTGACATGACCTTAAAATAAGATACATCGCCTATATGCTGCTCTTGGGCCGTCTTGTATATGAAGATTGCGGTAGGGCCGTTTGAATCCACTTTCACCATGGTAGAGTCCACAAGTTCGTTCTCTACCTGTCCGGGAGAGGGAGCCGCGTTTATGGCAAACTCCATTATTCTCTTCACTCCAATGTCTTTCTTTGCTGAAAGGCAGAATATTGGAAGGATATCTCCCTTTTTCATGCCTATATTCATTCCTGCCCTTATCTCGTCTTCGGTAAGGCTGCCCTTGTCAAAGAATGTCTCCATAAGAGTCTCGTCATTTTCGGCCGCCATTTCAATGAGTTGCTGCTGCAGCTCCTTTGCCTCCTCCATATACTCTTCGGGAATCGGATGCTCCTCTCTGGTTCCGTTTTCATCGGTAAAATGGTACATCTTCATTTTCAACACGTCTATAAACGTATCGAATGAAGGGCCCGGGTTTACCGGGAACTGGACCTGGACAATCTTGTTTCCAAAAGCCTGTTTGAGAGAATCTATGGTAGCATGCCAGTCCTGCTTCTCATGATCGAGCTGGTTTACGCCTAAAATCAACGGTTTCTTGTGACTTAACGCATAACGCGCAAATATCTCTGTTCCCACTTCTACCCCCTGGGTTGCATTGACCAGCATGATTCCGATCTCCGCAACGGAAAATGCAGAAAAAACGCCGCCTACGAAATCGTCTGAACCCGGAGTATCTATTATGTTGAACTTGGTATTGAGGAATTCGGTATAAAGAAGTGTAGAATATATCGAGCGCTGGTATATCTGCTCTATCTCGGTATTGTCGCTTATGGTATTTTTTGCCTCTACGCTACCTCGCCTCTCTATAACTTTTCCTTCATACATCATAGTCTCCGCCAAAGTAGTCTTGCCTGATTTGGAACTGCCCAGAAGGACAACATTCCTTACGTTTTGCGTATTGTACGTTTTCATCTATCAAATATATTACATGTTAATTTTTTGTTGTTGAAACCTCAAATTTATAAAAAATATTCCATAATGACAATATATAGTCCGACAGGAGATTAATATATATCCTCTTTTTGCCTATCCGGCCGATTTCTCGCTATCTTTGTGCCACAAACCAGAAAGAAACAAGACAATAAATGTTACTTCCCTGTCTGCATGAAGAACTTGTCGAGGCCGGATGCGACGAGGCCGGACGCGGGGCTCTTGCCGGCCCTGTATTTGCCGCAGCAGTCATTCTGCCAAAAGGCTTCGCCCATCCTATGCTGGACGATTCAAAGAAGCTCACGGCAAAACAGCGCGAGAAGCTGCGCAGAATCATAGAGCAGGAGGCCCTCGCATGGGCTGTAGCCTCGCTCTCCGCTGCAGAGATAGACAGGCTCAACATTCTCAGGGCCTCGATAACGGCAATGCACAATGCAATATCGCAACTTTCCACAACCCCTTCGTTTTTGCTTATAGACGGGAACAGGTTCTGCAAATACGGGAATATTCCCCACCAATGCATTGTAAAGGGAGACGGAAAGTACGCCCCCATAGCGGCTGCCTCCATTCTGGCAAAGACCCATCGCGACGAATACATGAAAAGGATTGCCGCGGAATACCCTCAATACGGCTGGGACAAAAACATGGCATACCCGACCGCAGCCCACAGGGAGGCGATAAGAAAATTCGGGACAACGCCATACCACAGGATGAGTTACACTCTGCTCAGAGACGACCCCTCACTTTTCTGACACAATCCCTTCATTTCATTTGAAAAAGCCATGCAGGCTCTCTTTCTCAAAAGCCGGCAGGCATGGGAGATGCAGCGTGAAACATCATTTTCAATATCGTTCAGTGCAAAGATCCTGCAGTCCGGAGCAGAAAAACGGCTTTTATTCACTCCGCAAAACAGCACAAGAGGCTTGTTGTACTTACGGCACAGTGCGTAAAGCCAGCTCACAAGCTTGCCGTAAAAGCTCTGGCTGTCTATACTCCCCTCTCCCCCTACAACCAGGTCTGCATCTGCAACCAACGCCTCTATCCCTGTAAGCTCCATAAAAAACTCCTCTCCTTTCAAAAGAGTCGCACCTGCAAAATATTTCAGCGCAAAACCCACACCTCCCGCGGCACCTGCACCGGGAAAATCGGGGTCTGCCTCCCTGCCGCGCAGCGAACACAAGGCTGCCGCTGAAAAATTTCCCATACCGGCCTCCAGCAGTGCAAGTCCGGCATCATCGGCTCCTTTCTGACGCCCATAGACCATCGTGGCACCATTATCCCCCAAAAGCGGATTGGTAACATCACAAATGGCCGTTATGTTGCATCCGGCAAGTATGTTTCCACCTGGCAACACTCTTTTTATTCTGACAAGATCCCGGCCTGACACCGGAATACCCAAGACCTCTCCTTCGGAATCCAGAAATTCATACCCCAGAGCCTGCATCATTCCCGCACCGCAATCATTGGTCGCACTGCCGCCTATCGAGACAAAAATCTGCCTTGCCCCTGCACCGTATGCCTCAAGCATTGTTTCTCCCAGCCCGTACGTTGTTGTATTCAGAGGGTTTCTCTCCGATTCCGATACCATCACAAGACCGCAGACCTTTGCCATCTCTATAAATGCCCTCTCTCCTGAAATCAGGAACTCTGTCTCTGCCGGCTCTCCGAGCGGACCGGTAATGCGACAGCGGATTCTCCTGCAGGAAGGACCCCATACGGCAGAAACTGCCTCCAGGCTCCCGTCCCCGCCGTCGGCCATAGGGAGCTTCACAATATCAGGCACACAGCCAAAGGGGCCTCCATCCATACCTGCTGAATCAAGTATTCCTTCCTCTATTGCAGATTCGGCCTCCAGCGAGGTGAGCGAACCCTTGAATTTGTCTACGGCCAACAATATCTTGCCGCTTTTTTTGAAAATCCTCTCCATTTGACTACTTTTGGGGCTTGACAAAATTAAACAATTCTTCGAATGAAAAAATTAATAATCTTTGTTTTATGCCTTTCGCTCTCTCTCGGGACAAAAGTAAGGGCAGATGAGGGGATGTGGCTTCTTCCTCTTTTGGAAAAATTCAACATTGAAAAAATGCACCAGCTCGGATGCGAACTGTCGGCCGACGACATATACAATATAAACAAATCGTCTTTAAAAGACGCGATTGTAATATTCGGCGGTGGCTGCACAGGCGAAATAATATCAAACAACGGGCTGCTTGTAACCAACCACCACTGCGGTTATGGAAGCATACAGAAACTGAGTTCCGTGGAACATGACTATCTCAAAGACGGTTTCTGGGCCATGAACATGGGAGAGGAACTCCCCGCGGAAGGGCTTACGGTAACATTCATAGACAAATTCACAGATGTTACCTCAAGAGTGAACAATGCTCTTAAAGGCCTCAATTCAAAACAGAGGGAAAAGGTTCTCAAAGAAATCTCCGACAAAATTGAAAACGAGGCAAAAGAGAAAGACCCGTACATAGATGCCGAAGTTGTAAGTTTCTACAACGAAAACGTATTCTATCTGGTCACCACCAAGACCTATAAGGATATCCGCCTCGTAGGCACACCGCCTTCATCCATAGGAAAATTCGGCGGAGATACAGACAACTGGATGTGGCCGCGACATACCGGAGACTTCTCACTATTCCGCGTTTATGCAGACAGGAACAACAACCCGGCAGAATACTCAGAAGAGAATATTCCCTACACACCAAAAAAGTTTCTTTCTATCTCGCTTAAGGGAATACAGGAAAACGATTTCGCGATGATCATAGGCTTTCCTGGCCGCACTACCCGCTTCATGACATCTGAGGAGGCAAAAGAGGCTCAGCAGATCTCAAACAGAATTTCAATCCTTGCCCGCGGAATCCGTCAGAATATTCTCATGGAAGACATGAATGCAGACCCCAAGATAAACATTCAGTATGCCAGCAAATACACATCTTCCTCAAACGGCTGGAAGAAATGGATTGGAATGAACGAAACCTTCGACAAACTGGATGTGATAGAGCGCAGGGCTGCACAGGAAAAGGCATTCAACAGCTGGGTTGCAGAAAATCCTGCAAGAACGGCAAAATATGGCAAGGCAATAGAAAAGATAAACAACCATGTCAGAAACAGGGCCGGAGCAATGGCCGCCTACGAATATCTTACGGAAACCTTGACCAGAATAGAACTTCTGACAGCAGCTTCGATGGCAAACAGGCAGAATGTCTCGCAGGAGGCAATCGACAATTTCTACAAGGATTATTCTGTCTCCACAGACAAGAAAGTGGCGACAGCAATGATAAGGCTCTATCGTGACAGTGTGGCACACAACTACTGGCCCTCTGTGCTGGACTCCATAGATACAAGATACAATGGAGATGTCGCCGCCTTTGTGGAGGCTCTTTTTGAAAAGTCTCTCTTCACTTCACAGGAGGGCTGGAATCTTCAGTCTGACAGCACGCTTCTGGCCTCAGACCCTGCAAACATCTTCTCAAAATCTGTCCGCGGACAGCTTGGGAAAATCGTAACAGAAGTAACCAGAGGAGAAGATGCCTACAATGAAGGGAAACGGGAATATCTGGCCGGCATTCTCGAAATGAACGGCAAAAAGGCCTCATATCCTGATGCGAACTTTACCATGCGCCTCACATACGGAAGCGTACTGCCATACTCCCCGCGCGATGCCGTGGAATACAATTACTACACGACTCTTGATGGAGTCATGCAGAAAGAAAACCCCGACAGCCGCGAGTTCACAGTCCCTGCAAAACTTAAAGAACTGTGGAAGAACAAGGAATATGGCATATATGCAATGGCCGATGGAAAAATGCCGGTAGCTTTCCTTACCAACAACGACATTACCGGCGGGAATTCCGGCAGCCCTGTCCTCAACGGCAAGGGCGAACTTTTGGGACTGGCTTTCGACGGAAACTGGGAAGCCATGAGTGGAGACGTGATATTTGAACCTGATTTGCAGCGTTGCATAGCAGTAGACATAAGATATGTACTCTTTATAATAGACAAGTTCGGAGGAGCAGGCTATCTTTTGAAAGAGATGAACCTGATAAGGTAAAACCAAACAAGATGACAGAAAGCAAACAGATAGAAGATGTCCTCAGAGGCGTAGTCCATCCTGCCTCTGACAAGAATGTCGTTGAACTCGACATGATAGAGGCAATAAGGTGCGAAGAAGACGGGGATGTGCACAAAATAAAGTTCAAACTTGTTTTTCCACGCCCCGACGCCTTGGCTTCAAGTATAAAGGCAGCCTGCAAAAAAGCTGTGGAGGATGCTTTTCCAGGCTATACCGTGGAAATAATGGAACTTGTGAGGGAGAAAAGGGCTCACAAGGCAAAAAAACTGGAAGTAGACCAGATACAGCTGGAAAACGTAGACAAGATAATAGCTGTCGCCTCCGGAAAGGGAGGAGTCGGCAAATCTACGGTTGCCGTAAATCTGGCTGTCACGCTGGCCAGAATGGGTTATAAGGTGGGGCTTGCAGATGCAGATGTCTACGGCCCGTCCATACCCAAGATGACCGGAACCGAAGGAGAGACACCGCAAGTCTACCTGCCGGAGGGTTACAAGGAGGGTGACAATACGGAACTGATTATACCCATAGAGAAATATGGGGTCAAATGGATGTCGATAGGTTATTTCGCCGCTCCGGAACAGGCATTGATATGGAGAGGCCCCATGGCATGCAATGCGTTAAAACAGATGATATTGCAGGTAAAATGGGATGAGCTTGACTATCTTTTGCTTGACTTGCCTCCGGGAACGGGCGACATTCACATAAGTCTCGTACACGACATTCCCCTTACCGGTGCCATTGTTGTAAGCACACCGCAGGCCGTTGCCCTTTCAGATGTGGAGAAAGGCATAAATCTTTTCAGAAATCCGAACATCAACAAGCCGATATACGGTCTGGTAGAGAACATGGCCTGGTTTACGCCAGAAGAGCTTCCTGAAAACAGATACTATATCTTTGGAAAGGACGGCTGCAGAAAAATGGCAGAAAAATATAATGTTCCACTGTTGGGGCAGATTCCCATTGTACAGAGCATCAGGGAGTGTGGAGACAATGGAGAACCTTCTGCCGTAAGACCCGGCCCTGTATTCGATGCATTTGTAAAGATTGCAGAGCAACTGTAACCGGCCGCGCACTGTCTGAATAACGGTAAAAAAGAGGGGCTGTGACAAAACGTTTCAGCCCCTTTATGATATATTATCCTGTTTTACCGCTCTTTAAAGCCTACTCCTTTGAAGAATAGTATTTCAGGAACTGGGTTCTCTCGAAAGTATTGACCTTGTCTGGACTCCCGGCATTCAGACGGCCGCGGAAACTTTGTACAGACTCCATACCCTTGCGCTCCATCCAGTTGCCGAGGAACTGTGTGAATTCACCTATGACGGCAGGACCTTTCGTGTAAATGGCACTGCAAACCTCAACGGCAGAAGCGCCGGCCAGGATAGCCTTTACCACAGCCTCCGGGGTATGCACTCCACCCGAAGCGGCTATATCCAGCTGCCTTACCGCAGCAGATGCGATGCCCACCCAGCGCAATGCATTGGAAAAATCTTCGGGCTGGCTGAAAACCGGTCCTGAGGTCTGTTCCATCTTTTCTATATCTATGTCTGGCTGATAAAAACGGTTGAACAATATTACAGCCGCCGCACCGTTAGCCTTCAACTGCTCCATCAGGGCAACAGGATTTGTAAGATTGGTACCCAGTTTCATGATTACCGGAATGGATACTGTCTTTTTCACATGACGGAGAATGTCTACGTGACGCTGCTCAAAACTTCCCGGTTTGTAATCAATCTCTGTCTGCAAGGCCAGAATATTTATCTCCAGCGCATCTGCTCCAGCTTCCTCTATCTGGCGGGCAAAATCTACCCAGTTACTGTCATCATAGCAATTTATGCTGGCAATTACAGGTATGGGGCACGCCTTTTTTGTTTCACGGATAAGTTCAAGATACTCTCCCAGCTTGTGCATGCGCACATAGTTCAGGAGATAGTCACTGCCTTCCGGAGCCATTTGAGGATTCGACAGGCTGTCTGCATCCATGAGAATCTGCTCCTCGAAAAGCGATTTGAGAACCACAGCACCGGCACCGGCCTCATACAGCCGACGGTTCTTGTCCGCACTGTTTGTCAAACCTGAACTGCCTACAATAATCGGGTTCCTCAATTTCAGTCCCGCATAGGTTGTCTCTAATGTAGTCATAACTATAAGATTTTTTATTAATTAATTTTGCAGCAACTTCTTTACAGCCATAGATATGGCCTTTCCGTCGGCTCTGCCTGCGAGCTGCCTGGCCGCAACGCCCATCACCTTGCCCATATCCTGAGGCCCTTTGGCCCCTACCTGCTCTATAACCTTTGCCAGTTCAGACTCAAGTTCCTCTTCAGAAAGCTGCCTGGGCAGGAAAACTTCCATAAACGAAGCCTCTGCCAGTTCATTTTCCGCAAGGTCTGCCCGATTTTGGCTTTTATAAAGTTCAGCACTCTCCTTGCGCTGCTTTACCAGTTTCATTATAATCTTCAGTACGGCATCGTCTGAAATTGTTTCGGCACCGTCAGAGGTCTTTTCCAGCAAAATGGCTGCCTTGATTGCCCTGAGAGCCTCGAGCCTTACCTTTTCCCGGGCCAGCATTGCGGCCTTTATCTCATCCTGGATCCTAACTTCCAAACTCATAACAATATCCTCCTATTTATCTTCTTTCACCGTTGATGCAATACATAACTCTTCCATCTGGGAAGCGTCTATTCTGGATGGCGCATCGAGCATGACATCCCTGCCGGTATTGTTTTTGGGGAATGCAATATAGTCCCTGATGGTCTCCTGTCCTCCAAACAGCGCGCAGAAACGGTCAAAACCGAAAGCTATTCCTCCATGAGGAGGCGCACCATACTTGAAGGCATTTATAATAAAGCCAAATCTGTACTCCGCATCCTCCTTTGTAAAGCCAAGCACCTCAAACATCCTTTCCTGCACGTTGGAGTCGTGAATTCTTATTGAACCGCCGCCCACCTCCGTACCGTTGAGCACAAAATCGTACGCATTTGCGTTGACCTGCTCCAGATCTTCCTTCCTGTTGCTGTAGAACTTGTCAAGATCCTCTGGTTTTGGTGCGGTAAACGGGTGGTGCATTGCATAGAAACGTGCTGTCTCATCATCCCATTCGAGCAGAGGGAAGTCATAAACCCAAAGTGGCGCATATTTTGAGTTGTCTCTAAGGCCGAGGCGCGCACCCATCTCAAGCCTCAAAGCGCCAAGCGCAACCTGCATCTTCTTCTTTGCCCCGCTGAGCATCAGAATAAGGTCTCCCTTCACGGCCCCGACAGCAGCGGCAAGCCCCTCAAGCTCTTCTGCCGTAAAGAACTTGTCTATGGTAGACTTTATTCCGTCTTCGCCATATTTTATATAGACAAGACCCTTCGCGCCAATCTGAGGACGTTTTACCCATTCTGTAAGTTCATCGAGCTGCTTGCGGGAATAGCCGGCACAGCCGGGAACTGCAATGGCGCCTACATATCCGGCATCGTCGAACACTCCGAAGCCATGACCCTTCACCATTTCGGTTACGGTATGCATCTTCATTCCAAAACGGATATCCGGTTTGTCGGAGCCATAATATTCCATTGCATCCCTGTAAGAGATTCTCGGGAAAGGCTTGTCATATTCAATGCCGAGCACATTCTTGAAAAGGTTCTTGACAAGTCCTTCAAAAGTGACAAGGATATCTTCCCTTTCGACAAATGACATCTCGCAATCTATCTGGGTGAATTCCGGCTGGCGGTCTGCACGCAAATCCTCATCCCTGAAGCACCTTACAATCTGAAAATATCTGTCGTAACCTGCAACCATAAGCAACTGCTTGAATGTCTGCGGGCTTTGTGGCAATGCATAAAACTCGCCGGGGTTCATGCGGCTCGGCACAACAAAATCTCTCGCTCCCTCCGGAGTCGACTTTATGAGAAAAGGTGTCTCGATTTCCAAAAAACCAATATCGCTCAAATAGTTGCGTACCTCGTGAGCCATCCTGTGGCGCAATTCCAATGCCCTGCGCAACGGGTTGCGCCGCAAATCGAGGTAACGGTACTGTGCACGCAGATCCTCTCCGCCATCGGTATTGTCCTCTATTGTAAAAGGAGGCGTAACCGCGCTGTTGAGAATCTTTACGGCCGAAAGTTTTATCTCTATATCTCCGGTTGGAATCTTGCTGTTCTTGCTCTGGCGCTCCGCCACAATACCGGTGGCCTGTATTACATATTCCCTTCCCAGCTTTGAGACAAGTTCGTTGACCTTTGCAGATTCCTTCTCGTCTGCCACAAGCTGGGTTATACCATACCGGTCCCTCAAATCTATGAAACTCAGGCTCCCCATTTTACGGATTCTCTGTACCCATCCGGCCAGTGTCACTTCCCGGCCGGCATCCGAGCTGCGCAGCTCGCCACAAGTATGTGTCCTATACATTTTGAAAAATTTTATACTCTGTTTATTGTTGCGCAAAATTAATAAAAATAGTATAAAAGAGATTCTTATCTTTGCGTCATTATGTATGTAAGGGCAAAAAAGGCATTGGGCCAGCATTTTCTCAAGGATGAAAAGGTCGCAAAAAGAATAGTGGATTCCCTTATTTTAAACGGGAGGTCACAGGTACTTGAAATAGGGCCGGGGACAGGAGTCCTCACAAAATATCTGCTCGAGAATCCCGCCATAAGACTGGAAGTTGCAGAAATAGACCCGGAAAGCATAGCATGCCTGCAGGAGCGTTTTCCACAATTGCTCTATTCGCTGCAGCAGCGCGATTTTTTGAAAATCCCCCTTGAAAAGATTTTCCAGGGCGAATTTGCAGTCATCGGGAATTTTCCCTACAACATTTCATCACAGATTTTCTTTAAGATTCTAGACTACAAGGATACTGTTCCCCAGGTAGTATGCATGCTGCAGCGCGAGGTGGCACAACGGCTCACCTCGGGGCCGGGAAACAAGTCGTACGGAATTCTCTCGGTACTGCTTCAGGCATGGTACGATACCGAATATCTTTTTACCGTAGATGAAAACCTCTTCCTTCCCCCGCCAAAAGTCAAGTCAGGAGTAATCAGGCTTATCCGCAATTCCAGAAAGGAGTTGGGATGCGACTACGCTCTTTTCAAAAGCATTGTCAAGACTACTTTCAACCAGCGCAGGAAACAGATTGGCAACTCTCTCAAACCGCTCTGCGGCGAGAGACTCAGGGAACTGGAAGGAAACAGGCTGCTTGGCTTGCGTCCGGAACAGCTTTCCGTAGAAGATTTTGTCACCCTTACAAATTATATTAAATTTGAAACCGATACAGACCAGCTATTGTAATGAACCGTTAAAACCGTCATATATCATGGAAACTACAAAGCGCTGCCCATATTGCGGAGAAGAGATAAACATAGATGCCACAAAATGCCGTTACTGCAAAGAGTGGCTTGTCTCTCCCCAGACACAGCAACAGCCAGTCGCCCAGACCGTCATAATTACACAACCTCAAAACGGGCCATCTCTGAAGTCTAACAGGCAGGGACGGGCCGGAATGATTCTGGGCATTGTAGCCTGTGTGCTCTTTTTCATACCGGCAGCGGGTATCATACTTGGCGCCATAGGATTGATTCTCTCTTGCAGGGGATTGCGCACCCGCCCCAAGGGATTTGCCGTTGCAGGGGTGATAATATCGTCGGTCGCCATCTTCATGGGGCTGATATATAACCTGACCCTCCTTGTGCTCGCACTTTCGGGCCCGGTGGATTATTATGAAGACTTTTATACTCTGTCGCAGATTCAGGCTACTTTGAATTTATAGCCTCGACAGGGTTGAGCGACGCTCCCTGCATTGCCGGGACTATTCCGCTTATTATGCCTATTGCGGTTGCTATCAGCAGCCCGCTCAGAATATTGTAGAAGGAAATCCCTATTGTCAGAAGTTCAGATTTCGGCACAAACGGGACTATCAGGCAGACAAGCAATATACCTGCCGCCCCGCCCAGAAGAGAGAGGAAAATCGCTTCCGACAGAAACTGCAAAAGAATAAAATAACGTTTTGCCCCCAGAGCTTTCTGTATGCCCGTTATATGGGTTCTCTCCTTTACGGAGACAAACATGATGTTGGCTATCCCAAAACCGCCTATCAAAAGGGAGAACCCGGCAATAATCCATCCGGCAGCACTCAGTGAAGAAAAGACATTGTCTACGATAGAGGTAATGAAGGTCATCTTGTTTACTGAAAAATCATTTTTCTCTCCAGGAGAGAGCCTGCGCGCATTCCTGAGAAGCATTGTGAGTTCACCGGTAAAATCCTCGCTGTCTACATTACCGTATGGTTTTATGAAAATATCCGCCTCTCTTGTATTTATAAGCCTCTTGGCATAGTTTACAGGCATAAGTACCATATTGTCATACATGAGCAGGTTGACAATGCTGCTGCCCTGTTTTTCAATCATGCCTATTACCCTGACAGGCAAGTCTCCCACCTTGATGATTTTACCCACTGGCGGAAGTTCCCCGAAAAGTTCCCGGGCAACGTCGTAACCGACTATCGCAACAGGCAGCCCCCTGTCGCACTCTTCATTGGTAAAATATCTGCCCTCCTCTATTCCGAACGGGGAAATGTTGTTCCAGTCATACATGACGGCGGCAATATAACAGCCGGAAACCGAATTCCGTCCGTATCTTACGCTTCTCATGAACTGCATCATCATGGAAAGATACTCCGCATGCTGCGAATGCTCTTTAAGGAAATTGAAGTCATCTTCTGTAAGCGGCGGACGGCGCATATACTCCCACCACTTGTATTCACCTGAAGCAGAAAGTTCCCCTGTCTGCTCATCTTCCGGAGCAAACGGGTATTTGCTCACCATTACAACATCTGAGCCGAGCGTGTCGAACCCCCGTCTGGTGCTTTCCTGAAGCGCATCTATCGCCGTAAATATTGCAACAATTGAAAAAATGCCTATCGTAACGCCGAAAAGGCTTAGAAACGTTCTCAGTTTGTCTCCGCGCAACTGCTGGAATGCAAAAGAGACACTCTCCTTCATCATTTTTGCAACGATGATTCCCCTTCTTACGAACTTTCCGTAATCCATACCCCGCAACTGTTTTTACTCTGCACCTATCTTTTTCTTCAACGCCCTCAACGCATCAAATGCGTCCAGAGGCGACATCGTATTCAACTCCATAGCCTTGAGCTGCTCCTTTATTTCCAGAAGCAGAGGGTCGTCAAGCTGGAAAAGCGAAAGCTGCAAATCAGCTGCACACTCCTTGCCCCGGATCTTGCCATGCTCCTCTCCGTGCTCGCTTTCCAGACGGTTCAACTTTCTCTGGGCGTAGTTTATAACCTCTACGGGCATCCCGGCCAGCCTTGCCACATGTATTCCAAAGCTGTGGGCTACGCCCCCCCTTTCAAGTTTCCTCAAAAATATAACGTTGTTGTCTACCTCCTTTACGGATATATGATAGTTTTTCACCCTCTCATAAAGGGTTTCCAATTCGTTCAGTTCGTGATAATGGGTTGCAAAAAGCGTTTTGGGGCGCTTGCTGCTCTTGTGGAGAAATTCCACTATTCCCCACGCTATCGACATGCCGTCGAAAGTGCTGGTGCCGCGGCCTATCTCGTCAAGCAAGATGAGCGAGCGTTCCGAAAGGTTGTGCAGGATTGTAGAGGTTTCTGTCATCTCCACCATGAAGGTAGACTCTCCGCGTGAAATATTGTCCGATGCTCCCACCCTTGTAAATATTTTGTCGGTAACCCCTATCTTTGCACTCTGTGCCGGGACAAACGAACCTATCTGGGCCATAAATACAATAAGCGCCGTCTGCCTGAGCAACGCAGACTTTCCGGCCATGTTCGGGCCCGTAAGAATTATTATCTGCTGCGAGTTGCTGTCAAGGAAAAGATCATTTGCAACATATTCCTCACCTTCCTCCATGAACCGCTCTATCACAGGGTGCCGTCCCTGCCTGATTTCTATAGAAAGGGAGTCGTTTACCTGCGGCCTGCAATATCCGTTCTCCACTGCCAGCTGGGCAAAGGCGGAGAGACAGTCTGTCCGGGCCACGGCCGCCCCGGTCTGCAAGATTGCCGGGATATTGTCTCTTATCTCGTTTATGAGAGCCGTATAAATCTGCTGCTCCAGAACATATATTCTGTCTTCGGCACCGAGAATCCGCTCTTCATACTCCTTAAGTTCGGGAGTTATATATCTTTCGGCGTTTACGAGAGTCTGCTTTCTTATCCACTCCGCAGGAACCTTGTCCTTATGCGTATTCCTCACCTCGAGATAGTAACCGAACACATTGTTGTAACTTATCTTGAGCGACGATATTCCTGTCCGTTCCATCTCCTTTTGCTGAAGATTCAGCAGGTAGTCTTTTCCATGCCGCGCCAGTTCCCTGAGCCTGTCGAGTTCTTCGTTTACTCCGTCTGCAATAATATCGCCCTTTCCCAACTGGGCGGCTGGATTGGGGAGCAGCTCCCTCTCTATCTTCTCCAGAAGTTCCGACGGCACGTTGATTTTCTGCCCGAGTTCCACCAGTTGCGGGACTCCGGATTCCACGCATATCTCCCTTAGGGGCAGAGCCTGCGCAAGCCCCCTTTTAAGTTGCAGCACCTCACGCGGGAATATCTTTCCGGCTGCAGCCCGTGCTGTTATCCTCTCCAGGTCTCCCACATTTGAGAGGAGTTCCCTTGCCTCCGCCCGTTTTTCAGATTCCTTTACAAAATATTCTACAACCGAGAGTCTCTCTTCTATCTTTGCGCTCTCTTTGAGCGGCATTGTCATCCAGCTTCTGAGCAGTCTCGAACCGAGCGTGCAGGCACATTTGTCTATTACATCTACAAGCGAGGTTCCCTCCTCTCCCATTGCCGGAGAAAAGAGTTCCAGATTTCTGATTGTAAATTTGTCCAGCCATACAAATTCATTGCTTTCTATCCTTGAAAGGGAGCATATATGGCTTATGTCGGTAGCATGATTCTGTTCCAGATAGAAAAGTACAGCTCCGGCAGCCGTTACGCCGAGCGGAAATTTCTGCACTCCGAAGCCTTTGAGAGATGAAAGTCTGAACTGCTTTTTAAGCCTCTCCTCGCAGGCACTCTCAACGAAGGCCCACTCATCCATGACCGATATGTAGAAACTTTTTCCGAACCTTTCGGTAAATCCCTTGAGATACTCTCTTTGCAGCACCACCTCCTTGGGGGCGAAATTCGAAAGAAGCATCTCCACATACTCCAAAGACCCTTCCCCCACTTCGAATGTTCCTGTAGAGATATCCAGAAAGGCCACCCCAGCCTTTTTACCGCTGAACTTCACAGCTGCCAGAAAATTGTTCTCCTTCTGCTTGAGCAACTGCTCGCTGTAGGCAATCCCCGGGGTAACCAGTTCTGTAACCCCCCTTTTCACTATCTTTTTTGTGAGTTTGGGATCTTCCAGTTGGTCGCACACCGCAACCTTGTAACCGCCCTTCACCAGTTTTGGAAGATAGGTATCTATGGCATGATGGGGGAATCCGGCAAGATCTACAGAAGAAGCGTAGCCGTTGGCTCTTTTGGTAAGGACAATCCCCAGCACCTTGCTGGCAATTCTGGCATCCTCCCCGAAAGTTTCGTAAAAGTCACCGACTCTGAAGAGCAGCAGCGCATCGGGATATTGAGCTTTGACGCTGAAATACTGCTTCATCAACGGAGTCTGAACTATATCTTTCTGCTGGTCCATAAGACTACAAAAATAAAGAAAACTCCCGACAAACAGTCTGCTGAAAAGAGAAAAAATTTGTTGTTCTATACCTTTTCTTCCGGTCTGAAATCTGGAGTTATGTATTTAATGAACCTTGCGGGCACGCCCCCTACGACTGTGTTGGCCTCTACGTCTTTTGAAACCACTGCTCCAGCCGCCACAACGGCATTGTCACCTATTGTCACTCCTTGCAATATGGTGGCATGTGCACCTATCCAGACCCCCTTTCCCAATCTTATCGGTGCATGGCTGAGTGCCTGACGGCGCTCAGGCTCGAAACCGTGGTTGAGCGTAGCCATTACGACACAGTGCCCTATAAGCGAACCGTCGCCTATGAAAATTCCTCCCTGGTCCTGAAAATGGCATCCGGCATTTATAAAGACATTCTCCCCCACATGGATATTCTTTCCAAAATCTGTATAGAATGGAGGGAACATCCTGAAAGAGTCTGGTACATCGTTCCCGGTAATTCGTGCAAAAATAGAGCGTATCTGATCTGCCGTATGGTAATTGTTATTGAGCTCTACAAGCAGACGGCGTGTATTGTCGCTCTGCTCACGCATGAACTCTATCATCTCCTCTCCCTCAAGAGGCTTCCTGTCTGCAATCATTTTCTGAAATAGCCCCACTGTCATCATATGCTCAAAATTAAGTGGCCCAAATTTATGAATTTTGCGTCAAAAAAATTAAATTTGCTCTCTGAATCCTGCCTGCAGCCTATTCCAAAGTATATTTTTTATGATATGTAGTTCCCCGGTAGGTTATGGATTCATAGTCCATATAGGGAACTTTTCTTGTATACCTGGCTCCAAAGATGCCTGTTCCGTTGTCTATATTGGAATAGATCAAATTCTTATCCATCCATATATCGGTAAGATCCGTATCCAGACCATACTCTTTTTTCAGTGAATACGAAACAAGGGTTCTCAGGTATTTGTCGTAATCATCATTGGCTATTTGAAAAACCAAATGGGCTTTGGGGTGCGGGATTCCGTATTTGTAAGGCTTGAAGTTGGCTGCGATATACATACGCCAGCAAAATTCACATTGAAAAAAACCATCTACAATATCCCCTTTTTCCAGTCCTTTATCGTACAAAGGGTGATTGTATGAGCATTTTAGCCTCAAATATCTGTAGTGCATCTCTGTAGAGGAGGCATTGTACTCTCCATGCAGATATTGGGGATAGCCGTACTCCAACACCTGTGGGAAATCAACCTCCACCTTGTCTGGCATTTTGAACTCTTCCACTTCGTCTCTATGTACCGGCAGAATATTGAATCTGTCTATCCAGTCGTAATATGGGTCAACCATAGAGAGGGTTCTTATGCTGTCGGGATATGGGATGGTTATCAAATCTGCCTGCACATATTTACCCTTTACAGGGTCATAATCCATACCGTATACCCAGAAATTGAAGTCCTGGTCACTAAAAAACCGGAACCGGGGGAACTCCGCCTTTTCTCTCTCCGTAATAGTATAAGTTGGAGTATTCAAGAGCGGAGTATATAAATGCGGAGGAGGGATATAAGTTTTTGTTTCCTGAGTCTTGGACAGGCGATTACCATCGGGGTGCCATCTAAAGACACTTGTATCATTTGGATAATAGGTTGTGGCTTTGACGGGGTTTTCACCGGGAACTAATATTGAAAGATTGTATCTGGCTTGTGGTGTGGGGTTGAAGTCGGCACTCCAGACCCCATCCCTTATCTTTTTAAAAGTATATTCCCTGTTTTTATAATAACCAACTTCCCCTTTGTAATGCTCTATGATTGTTATGTCTGCTTCCTTTACCGGCATCTGCGCCTTTTCTGTTACAGATGCCGTATAGTTCAGATATATTGTCTGGGTCCCGCTGTTTTCCAAAATACACTCTACATGAACCGTCCTCTCCTTAGGGTCCATGATTATCTTCTCTACACAGGAGGCGAGAAAAAGGCATAAAACCAGTATTGTAATAATATTCCTCATTCTATCTAGTATTGAGTTTTTCATAACTATAAAAAATCCCATTAAAGTTATAACTTATTTTTATAAGTTGTATCCCTATTTTGGAGCCTGTTTTTTTATGGTTTTTGCGTCAAAAAAATTAAATTTGCTCTTTGAACCTTAAATCCAATTATTATGAACTTGAAAAGTTTTCTCAAAACCGCAGTGATGCCTCTGCTTGCCACTGCCCTTATCGTTTCATGCGGCGAGACCAAAGAAGAGATCGTTGCAAATGAAATTCAACAGATTATGGAGACAAACAAGGCTGTCGGCCTTGCTGTAGTCGCTGTAAAAGACGGCCAGGTTGTCTATAACAACACATTCGGCTACAAAGACCTGGAAGCACAGACCCCGCTTCAGAAAGATGACATCTTCAGAATCGCATCTATTTCAAAATCGTTCACAGCCACCGGCATAATGCAACTGGTCGAGCAGGGCAAACTCGATCTTGAAGCAGACGTTTCAGATATTTTAGGATTTGAGGTAAGGAACCCCAAATATCCTAAGGTGCCAATAACTGTCAGGATGCTGCTTTCGCACTCTTCAAGCATGAACGACTATAACGGCTATTTTTCACTGAACTCAATAAATCCCGACTCCTCAAAGACATGGAAAACTGCGTGGAACGACTATGAGCCGGGAACAAAATATGAATACTGCAACATGGGATTCAATACTCTGGGTACCATAATAGAGATTGTAAGCGGCGAAAGGTTCGACCAGTACATTGTGAACCACATCATGACTCCGCTCGGCGTCTATGCAGGTTACGAAATAGCTTCACTCGATTCTTCAAAATTCGTAAAACTGTATGAATACGACACGGAAAAGGGAACGTTCGTAAACTCTCCCGATGCATACGCACCAAGGACCGAGGAGATTGCAAATTACGTAATGGGAAAATCAACCCCGGTATTCTCTCCTACCGGCGGAGTCAAGATTTCTGCACAGGATCTGGCCAAAGTCATGATGATGCACATGGGGCTCGGAACTCTCGACAGTACAACTATCATAAACAAGGAGAGCGCAGAACTTATGCAATCGCAGATTATCCCTACCAATGAGGAAGGAACCACAGGTTATGGTTTTGCAATCTGCACGGCAGACAAGCTGATCGATGGAGTGACCATGATTGGCCATACCGGAAGCGCATACGGAGTTTATACCGCTATGTTCTGGGATGCTGAACGCAAATTCGGTTTTGTTGTAATGACCAACGGCTGCACAGGCAGAAGAGACAACGGCTTTATGTCTATCCACCGCGAAGTTGCAGCTTGCCTCTACAACAATTTCGTTAAAGAGCAATAGTGAAGAGAGTATTGATTATCACATACTATTGGCCCCCATCCGGCGGTTCGGGAGTTCAGCGCTGGCTCAAATTTGCCAAGTATCTGCCCCAGCTCGGGTGGGAGCCGGTTATTTATACCCCTCTCAATCCCGAGCCGAACGCCATAGATGAAGCCTTGTGCCGGGAAATTCCCGAGGGGATGACAGTGCTCAAACGAAAAATATTTGAACCGTATTCGCTATACAAGTTCCTGAGCGGGAAGAAAAGGGGAGAGACAATAGAGGCCAACATCATTTCAAAGGAGAGCGGAGGTTCTGCAAGTGCAAGGCTGTTCGCCTTTATAAGGGGAAACTTTTTCATTCCGGACCCGCGCTGCTTCTGGATACGGCCCTCCGCGAGATTTTTGAAACGTTACCTGAGGAAGAACCCTGTAGATGCCATAATAAGTACGGGGCCTCCCCATTCGATGCACCTTATAGCTGCGCGATTGAGCAGGGCCGCAAAAATAAAATGGATAGCGGATTTCAGAGACCCGTGGACAAAGATTTTTTATTTCAAGCATCTGCCTCTCACAAATTTTGCAAAAAAAAGACATGGGAAATTGGAAAAGGAGGTTCTCGA
>JADINB010000127.1 GCA_017694275.1 Candidatus Egerieousia excrementavium
ACGGCGTTCCATGGCTGGAACAGAAAGGGAGATGGAGAAAGGAATTTCATTATACGAGTTGCAGCAGCGGGTGAAGGAAGCGGTAGACGGCGCCATGAAAGAGTTGCTGTGGGTGAGCGGAGAAATAAGCGAATTCAAGCAAAACTCCAACGGGCATTGCTACATGGAACTGGTAGACTATAACAGCGACCATGGAGTTGTTGCGGCCAGGGCGCGTGCAGTTGTCTGGAGCAGGAATGCGGCCATGCTGCTCCCTTATTTCAAAACCCTGACAGGTTCTGAACTTGCCGCAGGCATGAAGATCCTGGTCAAGGTTCAGGTACAGTATACGCCGCTATACGGGCTTTCCCTCAATATTCTGGATATAGAACCGACATTTACCGTAGGCGAGGCGGAGATAAACCGCCGGAAGGTTATTGGCAGGCTCGAAAGCGAAGGCATGTTCGGCCTGAATGCCTTGCGTCCCCTGGCGGCCTTGCCAAGGAAGATAGCGGTAATCTCTTCCGCGACTGCCGCCGGATACAGGGATTTTGTCAGACACCTTTCGAACAATGAGTGCGGAGCCGCGTTTTATATAAAACTGTTCAAAAGCCCGATGCAGGGTGCGGATGCTCCCGGGGGGATAATCGCATCGCTTTACAAGATAGCGGACGAACTTGAGCAGGGAGAGGAGTATGATGCCGTGGCAATAATAAGAGGGGGCGGCAGCGTGCTGGATCTGGCTTCTTTCGACGATTACAATCTTGCTCTTCATATTGCGCTGTTTCCCATTCCGGTCCTGACAGGCATAGGGCACGACCACGACTGTCACGTGGCAGACCTGGTGGCGTACAGGTTCCTCAAGACACCTACGGCTGTGGCAGACTATATTGTTGAACTGTATGCTGTCCAGCATGCACGTATAGAGAGACTGGCGCTCAGGGCGGTGTCGGCGGCAAGGGAGATAGTTGACAGGCGCGGCAGGGAACTGGATCTCTGCCGCGCAAATCTGGTACATGCGGCCAGGGCCATACTGGAAAGGGAGAAGAGCCGGCTGGCTCTGGCTGAGTACAAAATCGGGGCCTTGAATCCTGCAGCCTTGCTGGAAAAGGGCTATGCGGTTGTGGCTGACTCTCAGGGGCGGCGGATAATGTCGGCCGGAGAGTTGCCGGAAAGCGGCCAGATAAGGCTTTTTATGAAAGACGGCATTGCAAGGCTGCAGATAAGAGTAATTGACATAACGGAAAATAAATAACAGTCATGGAAGGTAAACTGAGTTATGAGGAGGCGGTTGCGCAGCTTGAAAAGGTTGTCGGCGAACTGGAGGCTCCGGATATCAATATGGATGTGGCTAAGGAGAGGCTTGGAAAGGCTGTGGAGCTTATAGATTTCTGCAAGAAGGAACTTGCAGGTTACAAGAAGGATTTTTCGGCCATTTTAGACAAGGAAGATGAAGATGAAAACGATGAATGACGGTAAAGTGGAGATGTTTTACGAAAGGGATTCATACCTGCATCCTTATGCGCGAGCCATAAGGGAGAGGTATATGCAGACCATAATACGCAGGGATGAAATAGCCGGGTATGGGGGCAGGATTGCAGACCATGTGAACAACCATCTCTATTACGGTGTCCACAAGGAGGGTGGAGAGTGGTGTTTCAGGGAGTATGCCCCAAACGCACGCAGAATATATGTGACAGGAGATTTCAACGGCTGGCGCAAACTGCCGGAATATGCAATGAAGAATATAGGGAACGGAAACTGGGAACTCAGGGTGGCGGCAGACAAGGTGCGCCATGGTGAGTTTTTCAAATGGTTTGTGGAGTGGGACGGCGGTTGCGGAGAGCGGTTGCCGCTTTATGCTACAAGGTGTGTGCAGGACGGTCAGACAAAACTTTTCGCCGCCCAGATATGGGCTCCGGAACAGCCGTACAGCTGGAAATACGGTTATGCTGGAGCCGTAAGGAATCCGCTTGTATATGAGGTGCATATTGGAATGGCTACAGAACGTTATGCGGTAGGAAGCTTCAATGAGTTTACAGAAAAGGTGTTGCCGCATGTCGTTGCTACAGGTTACAATACGCTCCAGATAATGGCCCTGCAGGAGCATCCGTATTACGGCTCGTTCGGCTATCAGGTCTCCAACTTTTTTGCATTGAGTTCACGTTTCGGCACTCCTGAGGATTTCAAGAGACTTGTGGATGCAGCGCATGAGCATAAGATTGCCGTAATCATGGATATTGTCCACTCACATGCAGTAAAAAACGAACTGGAGGGTATTACGAATATCGACGGAAGCCATGGCAGCTGCTTTTTCCATACGGACTGGAGAGGAGACCATCCTGCATGGGGTACGAAATGTTTCGATTACGGCAAGGATGCAACTGTCAGGTTTCTGCTTTCAAACTGCAAGTTCTGGATGGAAGAGTACCATATAGACGGCTTCAGGTTCGACGGGGTGACAAGCATGCTGTATCTCGACCATGGGCTTGGAAAAGCCTTTACCTCATACGAAGATTATTTCAGCCCCAATACAGACAATGATGCGCTTGTCTATCTTGGTCTGGCAAACATGCTTGTAAAGGAGATTAATGCAAACGGCTTTACAATTGCAGAAGACGTTAGCGGGATGCCCGGGCTTGCGGCTCCCGTTTCCGAGGGTGGAACAGGTTTCGACTACAGGATGAGCATGGGGATTGCAGACCACTGGATAAAATGGATAAAGGAGCTCAAGGACGAACAGTGGGATGTGGGCAATATTTATTATGAACTTACAAACAAGAGGGCAGATGAACGGACAATAAGTTACGCTGAGTGCCACGACCAGGCTCTGGTTGGAGACAAGACAATTATATTCAGGCTTATAGATAAAGATATGTATACCGATATGAATCTTGCTTCCAACAATATGGCGGTAGACAGGGGCATTGCGCTTCACAAGATGATAAGGCTTGTGACCCTGGCTACAGCTGCAGACGGTTACCTTACCTTCATGGGCAACGAGTTCGGCCATCCTGAATGGATAGATTTTCCAAGAGAGGGGAACGGCTGGTCTTACCATTATGCGAGAAGGCAGTGGTCGCTGTGTGAAAACGGGCTTCTGCGTTATTGCAAACTCTATAATTTTGAAAAGAAGATGATACATCTCTTTGCGAAAAAGCATCTTCTGGCATCGCCTCCGGTATCCATATATAACGATATAGGCAGGCAGGTGCTGGCAATGAGTCGTGGAGGATACCTTTTCATATTCAATTTCAGCCCTGTGAACTCCTATACTGATTACGGGGTGGAGTGCGAAGCCGGAAGTTATTCGATTGTGCTTGACACAGACTGGAAGGAATTCAACGGATTCGGGCGGAACGACAGGAAAATGGTCCATGAGACTTTTCCTGCAGCGAACGGAAAGAGCATGTTGAAACTGTATCTTCCGCAGCGTTCTGCATTTGTATTAAAAAAATCATAACAAATAGAAATTTAATGTATTTTTGCGACGTGCAATTTTAACGCACTTTATTAAAAATTAACGAAATGGCATATTTGGAATTTAACAAGGAAGAATTGGTCAACCTTGAGTACTCCCTCAATAGGGAGATATTGTTGACCAACCGTGCCGGAGGGTACATAAACACCACAATCGTGGGCTGCAACACCAGAAAGTATCATGGACTTCTGGTTGTCCCCATCGCAAATTTCGCAAACGAAAGGCACATACTTCTTTCTACTCTGCACGAATCCCTGATTCAGCATGGCAGTGCATTTAATCTGGGTATAAGCTCTTACGGAAAGGTTTACGAGCCCCGCGGGCACAAGTATATAATAGATTTCGAGATGGATTATGCGTCTACCGTTACCTACAGGGTGGGTGGCATGATTTTCAGCAAGACTGTGATGTTCGTGCGCGAAACCGAGGAGGTGCTTGTCAAATATACGCTGATAGATGCCCATTCCGAAACCAGGTTGAGAATAAAGCCGTTTCTGGCTTTCAGAAATATCCATTCGCTTACACATGCCAACAGCAAGGCCAACACAAGGTATTCTGTTGCGGAGAATGGAGTAAGCTTCAAGTTGTACGAAGGGTTCCCTACTCTGTATCTTCAGCTTAACAAGAAGGGAGAATGGGTCGCCAATCCGGATTGGTATTACAACATAACCTACAAGGAGGAGAGCCGTCGCGGATTCGACGACAAGGAAGACCTCTTTGTTCCCGGCTATTTTGAACTGCCTGTCAAGAAAGGCGAGAGCATAATACTTTCTGCCTCCACATCTGAGGTGAAGCCAAGAAGCCTCAAGAGCCGTTTCGATGCAGAAGTTGCAAAGCGAAAGGACAATTCGAGAAACTGCTACGATGATTGTCTTAAGCTTGCAGGACAGCAGTGCGTCTTGAAGCAGAATGGCAAATATAGCGTATGTGCCGGATATACGTGGGATTACGAAGATTTGAGATATTCGCTTATTGCCATTCCCGGACTTACAATCTACAACGACGGAGATACCAAGCATTTTGAGGCGGTAATAGAGAATATGCTTACCGAGAAGCGCGACAGACTGTTCAAGGCCGGAAACGAGCCTGACCTTCCCCTGTGGCTTTTCAGAACGTTGCAGCAGTATATAGAATATGGCGCTTCGGCAGAATATGTCTGGAAAAAGTACGGGCAGACACTCTCTGCTTTGCTGGATACTTATGTTGATGGTAGCAGAGACGAGATTGTCCTTCATGAAAACGGTTTGTTGTGGGCCCAGAAAGAGAATACGGCCCTCTCATGGATGAATGTCTACAGCAACGGTGTTCCTGTAACGGAACGCTACGGCTATCAGGTAGAGACCAACGCACTGTGGTACAATGCCCTCTGTTTTGCAGTGGCAATGGACGACAAATATGGCGGAGGACGCCTGAAAGACAAGTGGAACAGAGTCATAAACAGTATAAAGGCCAATTATACCAATTACTTCCTGATAGAGGGGCGCGATTATCTGGCCGATTTCTATAACGACAAGGGCAAGAACGATTTCATGCGTCCGAACCAGCTCATGGCAGTGGCCGTTGAGTATTCTCCAATAGACGATGAGGTCAAGATGGCAGTTCTAAAGGCTGTAAGAAAAGAGCTTCTTACCGTAAGAGGTATCAGGACACTTTCTCCCAAAAATCCGCTTTATAAGGCTGTATATGAGGGAGATCAATGTAGCCGTGACAATGCGCACCATAACGGATGTGCTTTCCCATGGCTGCTCGGCCCTTATGTGGAGTCGATGATAAAGCTTCTTGGCAAGGATTGTGTTAAATCTTCAATGGAGTTGCTGAATGCTTTTGAAGAGGATATAAATATTCATGGAATAGGCTCTGTAGCAGAGTTGTACGACGGTAATCCTTCGCACAAGCCTCACGGATGCATATCATCTTCTGTCAGTGTGGCGGAGATAATAAGAGGAAAATATTTGTTGAATAAAATAAATAAAGGAAAATGAGAGTATTAATGTTCGGATGGGAGTTTCCCCCTCATATAGCAGGCGGTTTGGGAACAGCCTGTTACGGACTTACAAAAGGGCTTGCAAAACATGATGTGGAGATACTGTTCGTGATGCCCTCGGCTTCGGGGGACGAAGATCAGTCTGCGGTGAGAATCGTGAATGCGAGCGACGTGCCTTTCACTCAAAGCTGGAGCGACATGAAGAGTTTTCTCAACAAGGTTGATTTTCTGAAAGTCTCTTCGAATCTTGTTCCCTACATAGACCCTCAGCTCTATTCAGAATATGCAGGTTCGGTAATGACAAAATCGGAGTATGAGCAGTTTAAGGTAAAATATGGCTGCAAGTACAGATTTTCCGGCAAATATGGCGTAAACCTTATGGAGGAGGTTGCCAATTATGCCATGGTGGCGGCTACTATTGCCCGTGAAAACACCTTTGACGTGATTCATGCGCATGACTGGCTTACCTATGCTGCGGGAATAGCGGCAAAGCGTGTTTCCGGAAAACCGCTGGTGATTCACGTCCATGCGACCGAATTCGACAGGAGCGGCGAGAATGTGAACAGCCAGGTCTACGACATAGAGCGTATGGGCATGCTGGAAGCCGACAAGGTGATTACAGTGAGCAATCTTACCAGGAATATTGTCATAAACAAGTACGGAATAGATCCAAAGAAGGTGATTACCGTGCATAATGCCGTGGATTTTAACGAATTCAGGCAGGTAGATGTTCACAGGGGCGTAAGCGACAAGGTTATAACCTTCCTTGGCAGGATTACCTTTCAGAAGGGTCCGGAGTATTTTATAGAGGCAGCGGCCAAGGTGCTTAAGAAGGTTTCCAATGTGCGTTTTGTGATGGCAGGGAGCGGTGATTTGATGAACCGTTCCATAAGGCGTGTGGCTCAGTTGGGAATAGCAGACAGATTCCATTTTACAGGCTTTCTCAGAGGCAATGACGTAAAGAAGATGTTTGCGTATTCCGACGTTTACGTGATGCCATCTGTTTCCGAGCCTTTCGGCATCTCTCCGCTCGAGGCCATGAAATCCAACGTGCCGACAATAATTTCAAAGCAGTCTGGTGTGGCCGAGGTTCTCAAATATGCCATAAAGGTAGATTTCTGGGATATTGACGCCATGGCCGATGCAATGTATGGCCTGCTGACATATCCCGCCCTTTCGCAGATGAGCATCCGCTGCGGAGTGGAGGAGGTGAATGCACTCAAATGGGAGAATGCCGCTCTCAAGATAAAGGATGTTTATGCTGCGGCAATCAACGGTAATTAGAAACGAAAAACTTTACGATATGGAAAAATCATTATGCTTTTATTTTCAGGTACATCAGCCCGACAGATTGAGACTGTACCGTTTTTTTGACATTGGCAACGATTCCAATTATTTCGATGATTTTGCCAACAGGACAATCTTGAACAGGGTTGCCCAGAGATGCTACCTCCCGATGAATGCTATTCTGCTGGAATTGGTGAAAAAGTATAAAGGCAAATTCAAGGTGGCGTTTTCGATATCAGGCGTTGCCCTGGAGCAGTTCGAAAAATACAACCCCGCGGTTCTGGACAGTTTCAGAAAGCTTGCCGATACTGGATGCGTAGAGTTTTTGGCAGAGACTTATTCGCACAGTCTTGCTTCGCTCAAATCTGAAAAAGAATTTGAAACTCAGGTAAAGCTGCATGCAAAGGCTGTAAAGAAATATTTTGGGGTGACTCCCACTGCCTTCAGGAATACGGAACTGATCTATTCGGATACGATAGGCGAAAAGGTCGCTTCAATGGGCTACAACGTGATGCTCACTGAGGGCGCAAAGCATATTCTCGGCTGGAAGAGCCCGAACTATATCTATACAAATGCTATAAACCCCCGCTTGAAGCTGCTTCTCAAGAACTTCAATCTGAGCGACGACATTGCTTTCCGTTTCTCAGACAGAAGCAATCCCAACTGGCCTCTTACAAGCGAAAAGTATGCAGACTGGCTCTCCAAGTCTGAGGGTAACGGAGATATTATAAATCTCTTTATGGATTATGAGACGTTCGGAGAGCACCAAAGCCAGTCTACAGGCATCTTTGAGTTTATGAAGGCTTTGCCGGAAGCCGTTCTTAATAGGACCAACCTCAAGTTCAGGACTCCTTCAGAGGCGGCCGGACTCCATCAGCCCGTAGCACCCCTCCATGTACCGTTTGCCATTTCATGGGCAGATGAGGAGAGAGATACGAGCGCATGGCTCGGAAACGAGTTGCAGAACGAGGCGTTCAACAAACTCTATGCACAGCAGGAGCGTGTTATAAAATCCAAGGATGAGGCCCTGATTGCAGATTTCAGGAAACTTCAGGAGAGCGACCACTTCTACTATATGTGTACAAAGTTCTTCTCAGATGGGGCTGTACACAAATATTTCAATCCTTACGACACTCCATACGAGGCATTTATCAATTACATGAATGTCTTGAGCGATTTTATAGTGAGGGTAGACCGTCTTTCTGACAGCAAGAAAAAAACTGCGGTGAAAGAGGGCGGGAAGGATTCTGCCGCTGCAAAGACCAGGAAAACTTCAACGAAAAAAACAACGGCAAAAAAATAGTATTAACAGAATAAAGCAAATATGTCAGAACAGATTAACAAACCCGATTACCTGTTTGAAGTAAGTTGGGAGGTTTGCAACAAGGTGGGGGGGATTCATACGGTAGTCGCAAGCAAAGCTTTGAGCCTAAAGGAAACATATGGTAAAAAACATATTCTTATCGGGCCCGACGTGTGGATGAACACGGAGAAAAACCCGGAGTTTACCGAGGATGACATTTTATTCAGAGGCTGGAGAACACAAGCCAAGGATGAGGGGCTGAGAGTAAGGGCCGGCAGATGGCCCAATGCAGGCGGAGTTATTGTAATTCTGGTGGATTACACCCAGTTCATAGCAAAAAAAGATGAGATACTGACCAATTTCTGGACAAAATTCGGAGTGGATTCATTGAGCGGTCAGTGGGATTATATAGAAGGAGCCCTTTTCGGCTATGCGGCAGGAAGGGTGATAGAGAGTTTCGTAAAGTTCAACCTGCAGCCTCACCATAAGGTCGTGGCACAGTTTCACGAGTGGCTGAGCGGTGCAGGAGTCCTTTACCTGAAGGAGCACAACCTTTCAATAGGTACAGTCTTTACCACTCATGCAACGGTTGTCGGGCGCTCGATGGCATGCAACAATGTTCCGCTGTACAATTCCATTGCGGTTTGCGACGGCGATGACAAGGCACGTCAGTTCAACGTGGTGGCAAAGCATTCGTTGGAAAAGACAGCCGCACATCAGGCAGACGTATTTACTACGGTAAGCGAAATAACTTCCGAAGAGTGCCGTCTTCTTCTCAAGAGAGAGCCAGATGTCATAACTCCAAACGGGTTTGACAGCGAGATTGTGCCTGAAGGAGAAGATTATCTGAAATATCGCGCCGAAGGCAGGGCCAGATTGCTGCAGGTGGCATCGGCCGCTACGGGAAAGGAGTTTTCCGATGACGTTTTCATTGTAGGCATAAGCGGGCGTTACGAGTTCCGCAACAAGGGAATAGATCTTTTCCTCGATGCTCTCGGACATCTGAAGAGTGAAAATCTTTCCGGGAGAAAGACAATAGCCTTCCTTATGATTCCCGCAGGCAACAACGGCCCGGACAAGGAGCTGGCAAACAAGATTATGACAGGGGAGAAAAACGGTTATACCACAAAGACAACCCATTCTCTTTCGGAACCCGAATATGACCAGATTCTTTCCAGAATGAACAGTTACGGCTTTAACGGAAGTGATGACATGCTTTCTGTCATTTATGTCCCTACATATCTGAATGGAAACGACGGAATCTTCAATACCCCCTATTACAAGTTGCTTTCAGGTCTTGACCTTTCTGTCTTTCCCTCATATTACGAGCCGTGGGGATATACTCCGCTGGAAAGTCTTGCATTCGGAATCCCTACCGTAACCACTACGCTGGCCGGATTCGGGCTTTGGGTGAATTCGCATTACGGCAAAAAGCATCCTTCAGTGGAGATTATAGAGCGTAACGACAACAATTACAACATGGTCGTAGATGCCGTAATGGACACGATCGCCTCTCTTGCCAAAGCCGGAAGCAGCAGTTGGAAGGAATATTCAGACAACGCTTTCGACGTGGCTAAAATCGCGTTGTGGAAAAACAACGTCAAATATTACGAGCAGGCATACAGAAAGGCTCTTGAGCAGGTTGTGCATCGTAGGGGAGAGTTTCCCGAGTATTCGCAGGACCAGACGCAGAAGTTCGTGCAGTATAAGGTAAATGCTCCTACATGGAAGAATATCATGATAAACAAGAACCTTCCCAAGAGGCTGGAGCATCTCGACACCTTGTCGAAGAACTTGTGGTGGTGCTGGAACCAGGAGGCGATAGAACTTTTCAAAATGGTTGACCGGCAGTTGTGGAAACTTTCGCAGGGCAACCCTATCGCAATGCTTGACATGGTAGACCTTGCAAGGTATAAGGAACTTGCAAAAGACGAAGCCTTCATATCCAGAATGGACGAGGTTTACAGCAAGTTCAGCAAGTATATGTCGCTCAAGGAGAAGGCAAGCGGTCCTTCAATATCTTACTTCTGTATGGAATACGGGCTCGACACCTCTCTTAAAATATATTCCGGAGGTCTCGGTATCCTTGCCGGTGACTATCTGAAAGAGGCGAGCGACATGAATGTAAGGATGACCGCCGTAGGTTTCCTTTACAAATACGGCTACTTTACACAACAGCTCTCAGGACAGGGAGACCAGGTTTCGGTTTACGACCCTCAGGATTTCTCCAAGACTCCAGCAACTCCGGTCATGGATGAGAATGGAAAATGGCTTACTACCTCAGTGGCTTTTCCGGGACGTACGATAAAGGCAAGGATATGGCGTGTAGACGTTGGCAGGGTGGAACTTTACCTGCTTGATTCAGATATAGACGAAAATCTTCCTGAAGACAGAGGAGTTACCCACCAGCTGTATGGCGGAGATTGGGAAAACCGTTTGAAACAGGAACTTCTGCTCGGAATAGGAGGAATACGGGCATTGCGTGTGCTCGGTATCTATTCAGACATATATCACTGTAATGAAGGACATGCGGCCTTTATAGGACTGGAGAGGCTGAGAGAGTATGTACAGCTGGAGAACCTCTCATTTACAGAGGCTGTTGAAGTCGTGAGGTCTTCATCTCTGTTCACGACCCATACTCCGGTGCCGGCCGGCCATGATGCCTTCTCGGAAGACATGCTGAGAACCTACATCGCGCACTACCCTGAAAGGCTCAAGATAGACTGGAATACCCTTAAGTCTTTGGGTATGATAGATGTAAACAATCCCAACGAGAAGTTTTCCATGAGTAACCTTGCGGCGAACCTTTCGCAGGAAGTAAACGGTGTCAGCTGGTTGCACGGAAAGGTAAGCCAGGAGATACTTGGTGGCCTGTGGCCAGGCTATCTGCCCGAGGAACTGCATGTAGACTATGTCACAAACGGAGTGCACTATCCTACATGGACGGCTCCGGAATGGAAAGAGATTCATTCCAGGGTTTTCGGGACAGAGTTCGAGAACCACCATTACGACAAGTCTTGTTTCGGTGAAATAAGAAAGGTGGATAACGAAATAATCTGGGGAACAAGATGCCTGCTCAAGAAAAAACTCATAGACAAGGTAAAGGAATACCTGTCGGATCCCTCAGTGTCAAACCATTATTCTCCGCACCATATCGTGGATATAAAGAATACCTTGCGCGATGATATCCTTACAATAGGATTTGCAAGGCGGTTTGCAACTTACAAGAGAGCCCATCTGCTTTTCAGGGATCTGGACAAGCTATCCGAAATAATAAACAATGAGGAGCATCCGGTGCAGTTCCTCTTTGCCGGAAAGGCACATCCTGCCGACAAGGCTGGCCAGGATCTTATAAAGAGGATTGTGGAGATTTCAAAGATGCCCCAGTTCATAGGCAAGATTGTCTTTATCCCCAATTACGACATAACCCTTGCCAAATATCTTGTCCAGGGAGTGGATGTCTGGATGAACACCCCTACAAGGCCTTTGGAAGCTTCGGGTACGAGCGGCGAAAAGGCGGCGATGAATGGGGTCATGCACTTCTCCGTACTGGACGGATGGTGGGTGGAAGGCTACAAGAAAGGAGCCGGATGGGCTTTGCAGATGGAGCGCACCTACGACGACCAGGGATTTCAGGATGAACTTGATGCCGCCACGATTTACGATATCCTGGAAAGTGAAATCGTACCTGAATATTACAACAGGAATGCACAGGGCTTCTCAGACGGTTGGGTGGAGACAATAAAGAACTGTATTGCCGATGTAGCCTGCAACTTTACCACCAACAGGATGATGACAGACTATTTCAACAAATTCTACTATCCGTTGGAGAAGAGATACAAGAAAATGATTGCCAACGATTACGCAATGGCCAGAGAAATAGCTATGTGGAAGCGCAGGATGCGCAGAGAGTGGCCTTTGATAGAAGTGGTGGGGCATGATACGATTGCCGGAAATTACGGTACAATCGTTCTTGGCGGCAACTATGAATCGGTAATCAAGCTGGCAGTAGGAGACACCAATCCCGAGTATATAGGGCTGGAGACTCTGTTGTCGGAGTATAACAAGAAAGGGAAACTTAAGATAAAGGAGGTTTATCCGTACAAACTGAAGGAGTGCAAGGATGGTGTTGCGACTTTTGTCTGCAACATGGTTCCCGACAGGACAGGCACCTATGAGATTGCAACCAGAATGTATGCCAAAAACAGTCTGCTTGCCCATAGGCAGGATTTTGAATTGGTGAAATGGTTGTAGCAGCGACAGGTTTCTTTGACGGTGTCCACCTGGGGCACCGCAAGGTTTTGAGAGTTCTTTGCGATACAGCTTTGCGTGAGGGCAAGAGGAGTTGCGTCATCTCCTTTTGGCCTCATCCGCGAAGCGTCCTGCAACAGCAGGCCTATGACCTGAGACTTCTCAATTCTCTGGAAGAGAAGAAATCACTGATTAAGGCCATAGGTGTAGACGACTTCGTGGCAATCCCCTTTACAAAAGAGTTCAGCAGATTGACAACCAGAGAGTTCATTTTGGAATATCTGGTGGGCAGGTATGGGGTCTCCACTCTTGTCATAGGGTATGACCACCGGTTGGGCAGCGATGCGTCCGAGCCTCAGAAAGTGATGATTGCAACGGCAAGGGAGTTGGGGCTCAACGTAGTAAGGGTAAAAGAATTTCTCATAGACAACAATGTCATCAGTTCCACCAAGATAAGGAACATGTTGCAGAATACCGACGTATACGGTGCCTCGCGCTACCTTGGTTACAACTATACCTTGAGAGGGGCGGTGGTTTCCGGCAACAGGTTTGGGCGTACGATAGGTTTCCCAACAGCCAACATGCGGCTTTACGACCCGTTGAAAGCGGTTCCAGGTGACGGTGTCTATGGCGTGTACGTTACCGTTAACGGACACAGGTATGTTGGAATTACCAATATCGGAGTAAGGCCGACTGTGGCTTCGCACGGTGAGAGGACAATAGAGACCAACATTATTGGTTTTGACGAAGATATTTACGGTCTGGATCTGACCGTAGAGTTTGTATATAAGATCCGCGACGAGGTCAAGTTTGCGACTGTAGAAGACTTGAAGGCCGAGTTGCAGCGCAACAGGGATGAGGCCACGGAGCGTCTTGAGGCAGGCCTGTAAGGATTTGTTATATGTATTATGCGGAATCAGACATACTTTCCATTGTAATAGGAGTACTTACTCTTCTGGCCGGTGTATACTCCTCTTATGCCGGCAGCAAGAAGAAGAAAAAGACCTCTGCCGGAAGTTCCGGCGTGCAGCAGGAGGACGGTACGGAAGAGATTTATGACTTTCTGGATCGCCCGCCTCAAAGCAGTGAAAATGAGACGGCAACGGTTGGGATTGACGAATCTCCGCTCATGCATTCTCCTGAGCTGCAGGAGTCCTTTGACGGAGGGCAGATGGCCGGGTTGTCTGAAATGCCCCGGCTTTCTGCAGAAGATGAAGGGCTGCCTTCTACCGGAATTCCGAAGAGTGCAACTGCAACCGAAAAGGATAAGACACATGAAAAAGGTTCTTCACTGAAGGAGAGACTGAAATCTTCTCCTGAAGATATTGTCCTTTTCTCTGAATTGATGAAACCTAAGTACAAGGAGTATTAATTCCAAATATTTTTTATATCTTTGCATCAAAGGGTCCTGAAACCATCGGGATTCTTTTTAATTTTATCTGATATGACAAAAGTACATTATTTGACAGCGGAAGGATTGGAGAAGCTGAAGGCCGAACTGGCCCATTTGGTTTCTGTAGAGAGGCCTTCTATCTCAAAGCAGATAGCAGAGGCCAGAGACAAGGGAGATTTATCGGAAAATGCGGAATATGATGCCGCACGCGAGGCCCAGGGGTTGTGCGAGCTTAAGATATCCCAACTTAAAGATTTGATAGCCAATGCTCGTGTGATAGACGAGTCTAAGATAAATACAGATTGCGTCCAGATTCTTAATAAGGTGAAAATCAAGAATCTCAAGACGAACGCAGTTATGGAGTATACCCTGGTGGGTGAGAGTGAAGCCAATATCAGGGAAGGCAAGCTCGCTGCCGCTACTCCTATCGGCAAGGCCCTTATAGGCAAGAAAAAGGGAGACGTGGTTGAGGTAAAGGCACCGAGCGGTATCATAAACTTTGAAATTTTAGATATATCGATTTAATATGGCATCTGTTTTTACAAAAATCGTAAATGGAGAGATTCCTTCATACAAGGTTGCGGAGGATGAAAATTACTATGCGTTCCTGGATATAGCTCCCATGGCTGAAGGGCACACGCTTGTAATTCCCAAAAGAGAGAGCGACTATATCTTTGCACTTGACAACGAAGAGTATTCCGGACTGTGGAGTTTTGCAAAGAGGGTGGCTGCAGCGTTGGAGAAGGCTGTTCCATGCAAGAGAATAGGAGTGGCGGTGCTGGGAATGGAAGTCCCTCACGTGCATATTCATCTGGTTCCTCTGCAGAGCGAGGCAGACCTTGATTTCAAGAAGGAGAAACTCTCGCTGGAAAATGAAGAGTTTTCCAGGATTGCAGAAAAGATTGCCAGAGTATTCAACGAACAATCCTTATAAGTCAAATATCGGAATATGAAAATTTTATATAAGATAGTATGTGTATCGGCCCTGTCGTTTATCCTTGCAGGTTGTGCCAAAGATGACACGGCAAGGCTGCAGTTCAACATAGAGGGAGCCGGAAACAAGGAGATAATACTCTCCAAACTCTCTGTAAACAGGATAGATGTCGTGGATACGCTCAAGACAGATGCCGGAGGGGCGGCCAGGTATGAGGTGGCCGTAGCGGCAGATGCTCCTGAGTTTTTCTATGTGTCATACAACAGGAAACGATTGGCTTCGCTGATAGTCAAGGGCGGAGACAGGATTGTCGTGGATGTTGACACGCTCGGCACTTCATTGGTGGTAAAAGGTTCCGACGAGTCTGTGCTTCTTTCTGAAATCGAAAGGGAGATATACAACTCTACTGCAAGATTCGACTCTTTGGCCATAGCTGTTTCCGATGCTGCCCAGGCAGATGATCAGCAGCTTTATGAAAAGCTCAACAAGGAGATAAGTTCTCTTTACGTAACGGAGAAGAGAGAGGCTATAAAGAGGCTTATGTCTAATCCTACATCGTTTACTAACGTAATTCTTCTTTACAGGAGATTCAGCGACAATCTTGCGCTTTTTGCAGACAATATGGACTTCATCTATTTCAAGACTGCATACGATTCCCTTAGCCCGCTTTATCCCAATTCGGCCTATGTGAAATCTCTGAAGAACGATGCCGACAACCTGCAGAGGCTGGTGGAACTGGGAAACAGGCTTTCCGAGGCTTCGGAACTGGCATATCCGGAACTGGAGATGCCAGATGTACAGTCACGGATGCACAAGCTTTCCAGCCTGCAAGGCAAGCCGTTTATTCTTCTCTTCTGGTCTGCCGCCAATGCCGAGCAGAAGATGTATAATCTGGAGTTGAAGAAGGTTTATGACAGATATGCCGGTGCAGGTCTGAATATCTATCAGGTTTGCGTGGATTCAGACAAGGCTCTCTGGGCATCTGTGGTAAAGGAACAGCAGTTGCCATGGATTAACGTGTGCGACGGGCGCGGGGCTTCTTCCCAGGCCCTTGCAATTTATGCACTGCAGAGAATTCCGGCAATGTTCATCTTTGATTCCGAAGGCAACATTGTAGAAAAAGACCAGTTCGATACGGCGAAACTCTCAGGCACTCTTGCAAGGCTTTTTTGATTAGGCCTGCAAGATTGCAGTTAAAACATTCCGGCAAGAAGATTTTTTGGCTTGCCTGCAATAAAGTCTTTGAGATAAAAGGGTTCGAAATACGCACAGTTTTCGAACTCTTTTTTTTGCAGTGACTCATGTGCACGTATTCTCAGTCCGGAAGCATGCGGCAATTGTGGTGCAAAAAGTACGTTCGCCCTTGACTTTTCAGGAACAAGGCCCATGAATTTTTCCGCACCGTTCCCGGTAAAGAGGACTTTCCCCTCACAGAGTTCCCTGCTGAAACTTTCAGGAACAAGCACTAATGCTGTACTGGGGCTTGTCATTGTACATTCTGGTGTAAATGTCGCAGTATAGACCTCCATTCTTCTGGCATCTATCATCGGGACTATATAAGAGGCATCCTTTACAAGATTGTTGTCTATTGCGCATTGTGCAATGACTTCAAGCGTGTTTACGGCAATGAGCGGAATGCCTGCCCCGTAGCACAGCCCCTTGGCGCAACTTACTCCGACCCTTAGACCGGTGTAAGACCCCGGCCCTCCGCTTACTGCAACCGCGCTCAAGTCTCTGGCGGAAATGCCTGTTTCCTTAAAGATATTATCTATGAATACTGCAATTGCCGAAGCGTGTGATTTGGGAATGTCGGTATATTTTTCAACCACAATCTTCTCTCTGTCTGAAAGGGCGACAGAACAAGCCTCTGCGGCTGTTTCCAGAAGCAATATGAATTCGTGTTCCATATTAATGTACAGTTACCTCAGAATCTTTTTTCAACTCTCTGTTTATGGCTCTGTAAGGTCCGGTTACAATTCTGCTCTGCCTTGTAAGTCCGTCAAGCACTTCAATGTTCATCATGTCCTGTATTCCGGTTTTTATCACCTGAGGAGCTACTCTTCCTGTAATGGAGTCGTATACGAAAACAAATTCGTTCACTTCGTTTACTGCCGATGAATCTGCAAGCTCGGTGCGCGTGGTTATGGCCTGTATGGGTATTACTATTGCCTCAGCCCTGTAATCGGTGATTATGGAGACGGAAGCCGACATTCCTGGCCTGAACGGAATAGGGCTCTTTTCCAGAAGATCTCTGTACGATTCCGGAAGAATCTTTACCTTGACCTCGAAATTGGTTACCTGGTCTGCAGAAACAGTACCTCCCGTGCTGTTTGCAGAGTTGGCAATATGGGTTACAACCCCTTTGAATTTACGGTTCGGATAGGCGTCGACCTCTATGTCGGCCGTGTCTGATTGCGCAAGCCTGATTATGTCGTTTTCGTTCACTTCTACCAGTACTTCCATTTTTTCCATGTCTGCAATCCTGAGCATTTCGGTACCGGCCATCTGGCTCGTGCCGACAACCCTTTCGCCCTTTTCTACAGCAAGGTCTGAGATGATGCCGCTCATAGGAGCATAGATAGTTGTCTTGACAAGGTTTTCACGGGCCTCTTTCAGCGCGGCTTCAGCGCTTTTTATATTGTATTTTGCCGCGTTGAGCTGTTCTACCGCCACCTGATATTGCGATGTGGAGGTCTCGAGTTCCTGCTGCGAAATGGCTTTCTGTTCAAAAAGGCTCTTGTTTCTTTCATGAGCAGCCTCAATCTGTATCAGCTGGGCCTTCTGCTGGAGATACTGGGCCTTTACGGAGTTCAGTGAAGCTTCTGCCTGCTCTACCGCAGATATGTATAGGTCCTGTTTTATCTTTATGAGCAGATCTCCGGCATTAACCCTGTCTCCCTCCTCGCAATTCAACTCTACAATCTCTCCTGAAACGTCAGGGCTGATTTTCACCTCCGTAACAGGCTGTATCCTGCCGTTGGCGGGAACTGTTTCCGTTATCGGGCAGACTTGCGGGTACGCGAGCGTTACGGCTATGCCTTCATCGCCTTTGGAAAATATGGATATTATGACAAGAAGCAGGATAACGGCTCCCGCTATTTTAAGAAACAGACTCTTCTTGCTTTTTTTCTTTTTCATGCCGGCTACAGTTTAATAGGAATGCCCCTGTAAAAGTCAAGGATTTTAAGTTGGAAGATATACTGGAATTTATTCTGGTAATATTCAGACTGCGCCTTGAAAAGGTTTGCTCTGGCAACCGTATAGTCTGTCCCGTTGACCATGCGCAGATTGAATTTGCTTTCTGTGTTTCTGAAAGATTCCTCTGCCATCTCTACGTTTTTTTGTGCGGCATCGAGTTTGGCATAGGCGTTCACTGCTTCGTTGCATGCCTGCTGTATCTCCTTGTAAAGGTTCTGAC
>JADINB010000128.1 GCA_017694275.1 Candidatus Egerieousia excrementavium
CCCATATCCCAGGCCGACATGGAAACGCTGTGCCGTATTCTGCCAGACACACGCCTGTACAATACATACGCGTCTACAGAAAGCGGCATCTTGTGTACATACAATTTCAACCCATCATGCGGCGGAGAGGAGTGCATTGCAGGCTGCCTTGGCCGCCCCATGAAACACTCCAGGGTTTTCATTACGGAAAACGGGACGGTTTCCTGCAGCGGAAAGACCCTTATGTTAGGCTACGCAGCAGACCGGGCCGCAACAGAGACCATAATGAAAGACGGGCTTCTTTACATGAACGATTGCGGCAGGATAGACGAACGGGGCCGACTGCACCTTACCGGCAGAAAAGACGACACCATAAACGTAGGAGGACTGAAGGTGTCTCCCGTAGAGGTAGAGAACGCCGCCCTCTCACATCCTTCTGTGGCAGATTGCATCTGCATAGCAGAGGAGCACCCCCTGATGGGAAACCGGCTCAAACTGCTTGTCGTACCGGCAGACGGAGAAAAGTTCGACAAAAGGGAGATTGCCCGTTATCTTGGTTCAAGGCTGGAAAGTTACAAGATTCCTGCGCTTTACCAGACAGTTGAAAGCGTAAGACGCACATACAACGGCAAGATTGACCGCAAACATTACCGGCCGAAATCATGAAAATCAATCGTCGAACTGGGCAAACATTGTGGTAGACAGATATTTTTCAGCCCTGTCAGGGAACAGCACAACAATATTCCCCGATTTTATCCTTGCTGCCGTACGTACTGCCGCAAGCATGGCGGCGCCGCTGCTCATTCCGGCAAATATACCCTCTTTGGCTATGATCTGACGGGCCATATCTATGGCCTCCTCACTCTCTATAAGTTCTTGAATATCTATTTTGGAAGGATCATAGATGCCGGGGACAATAGCCTCCTCCATATTCTTAAGCCCTTGTATATAGTGACCTTTTATAGGCTGCGCACAGACAACCGTTATGGAGGGCTTCATGGCTTTCAGAAATTTTGAAAGCCCCATAAGTGTTCCGGAAGTACCCAAAGCACATACCAGACAATCAATGTTGCCAGATGTCTGCTGCCAGATTTCCAGAGCCGTACTTTCATAATGGGCAAGATAGTTTGCCGCATTCGAGAACTGGTCCGGCATGAAATACTTGCCGGGGTTGTCAGCCACCAGTTTCCTGGCCATTCTTATGGCCCCGTCGGTTCCCTCTTCTGCAGGCGTAAGGATTACCTTTCCTCCGTAGGCCCTTATGATTTTGCGCCGCTCGATGGAAACGGCTGAACTCATTACTATTTCTACCGGATAGCCGCGTACTATTCCTATGATTGCAAGGCCTATTCCCGTATTGCCCGAAGTAGCCTCTATTATTGTCTGTCCGGGGCGCAGACGGCCGCTTCTCTCGGCCTCATCTATCATTTTCAGTGCAATCCTGTCCTTTATGCTGCCTGTAGGATTGAATCCCTCAAGTTTTGCAAAAATATTTACACCTTTCTCAGGCGATAGCCTGTTGATTCTGACCATCGGTGTCATGCCGATTGTCTGAAGTATATCATCCTTGACATTCATATTCGAAACAGATTTAAATTCCTTGTAAAACACCGGCACCTTCACGTACGATTTCAACCTCTCTGCCGGTACAATCCACGATTGTAGAGACCTCAGTTCCGCCGATTCCTCCGTCTATTACCAAATCGGCCGAATGACCCCACTTTTCCTCAATCAGTTCCGGATTCGTGAGATATTCAATGTCATCATTTGGGTCATATGGCAGTGAAGAACACATAAGGGGCGCATCCAGCGCCCTGACTATTTCGCGGATTATGGGATTGTCAGGCATGCGCACCCCCACCTCCCTGCGGTTTCTGAATATTTTCGGCAGATGCGAAGTCGCATTGAGCAAAAAGGTAAACGGTCCGGGTAAGTTGCGCTTCATCAACCTGAAGGCAGCGTTGTCTATCTTCGCATAAAGTGTTATGCTGCTTATGTCGTAACATACAATAGACAGACGGTTCTTCCTGGGATCTATTCCCTTGATACGGCAAATTCTCTCCACAGCCCGCTCCTTAAGCGCATGGCAGCACAGAGCATAGACTGTATCGGTGGGAGCGATTATCACTCCGCCGTTTTCGAGAATCTCGGTTATCTGCCTGATTGTCTCCGGGCTGTTCTGTTTGTCATAAAGTCTTACAGGCATTGCAATGGGCTATTTGTCGAAATACTTGAACAGATTCTTCCTCTGGAAAAGGAGAAGGTAAATGCCGCCGACTGAAATACAGGCATCGGCAAAATTGAATATTGCCCGGAAAAAGACAAATCTCTCTCCCCCCTTGAAGGGCACCCATTCCGGAAGAGTAGTGTCTATTATCGGAAAGTAGAACATGTCTACCACCTTACCCATAAGGAGAGGTGCATACCCGCCTCCTTCCGGCAGGAAAGTCGCGGTATCGAACCATGTAGACTCGCTGAAGAGCTGTCCGTAAAAGATACAGTCTATCACGTTTCCTATGGCGCCCACCAAAACAAGGGAGATTCCCACGAGCAGTCCCGTGGAAACCTCCTTTTCTTTCAGAAGTCTTTTTTTTATGAAAAAGATTATAAACGCTATGAGGGCTATTCTGAAGAGAGTGAGGAAGATTTTTCCAAAATCCCCGCCAAACTTGAGTCCGAAAGCAAAACCGCTGTTCTCAGTAAAGCAGATCTGAAACCACTCCTGGCCGAAAACATAAATGCTGTCGCCAATGGCCATATTCAACTTTACCACTATTTTTATTATCTGGTCTATTATGAGCAGACCTGTCACAAACAGTGATATTGCAACTCCCTTCGACAGTTTCATACGGCAAAACTATCTCCGGTTCTTTGCCTCTACGGAAAGTGTTGCGTGAGGGACCAGCATAAGCCTCTCTTTGGGAATAAGTTTCCCTGTAACCCGGCATACGCCGTAAGTCTTGTTCTCGATTCTCACCAGAGCCGCTTCCAGAGACTGTATGAACTTGTACTGTCTCTGTGCCAGTTGTCCCGACTCCTCTTTGGAGAGTGCAGAAGCTCCCTCTTCCATAACATGGAACGTAGGAGAAGTATCCTCTACATCATTACTTGTACTGTGGGTAATGGCTGCACGCAAATGTTCGTAATCATCGCGCGCCTTTTCGAGTTTCTTAAGGATGATAGCCTTGAACTCCTGCAACTCCTCGTCACTGTACCTTACTTTTTCCAATTGGGGGGCTTGATTCTCATCTGCCTTTCCCTGAGCCTGTCTGCTATCCATGATGCTTCTGTTTTTGTTTATAAAGTTTGTTATACCCTATCAATTTTTATGCTAAGAGTGCTGTTGTCCTCCCACTCTACTTCGGCTGCCCCGGCAATTTCATCTGCAAGGACTATTTCCGTACAAAGAGTCTGTCCGCAGACATAGTCTCTGAAGGAATCCAACGCATCTGCAATCTCTTTCCTGTTAGAGATTGTAGCCCTTATCTTGTCTGTCACCTCAAAGTTACACTCTTTTCTCAAATTCTGTATCCTGTTTACAAGTTCTCTTGCCACTCCTTCCAGTCTGAGAGGCTCTGTAATTGTAATGTCAAGGGCGAGTGTCAGTTTGCCCTCAGAGGCGACAAGCCAGCCCGGCATGTCTTCAGATGTTATCTGATAGTCTTCGCTATCAAGGTATATTTCTGTTCCGCCGACAGTGAACGAATAACTTCCGCTCTTCTCTATCTTGGCTATGGTCTTCTGGTCGAAGAGAGCGAAGGCAGCGGAAATATCCTTCATGAATTTGCCGTACTTCTTGCCCAATGTCTTGAAATTAGGCTTTATCTTTTTGGTAATCAACCCTTCGGTGTCATGTATGAATTCTGCCTCCTTGACATTCACCTCATTGAGGACAAGTTTCTTGACCTTCTCAAACATCTGCTCTATGGAGTTGTCAAGAACCGGTATCACTATTCTTGCCAGCGGCTGCCTTACCTTTATGTTCACTTTCCTTCTGAGAGCCAGAATCATAGACGAACTTATCTGAGCCAGCTCCATTCTTTGTTCCAGTTCCTTGTCTATCAGCGATATGTCATGTTCCGGCATGATTACCATGTGAACCGAACTCTCGCTGTGCCTTTGCGAGACTGCATTCAGATCAAGAAAAAGACGCTCCATGAAGAACGGGGCTATGGGAGCCGCAAGGATTGCCACAGTCTCCAGACAAGAGTAAAGAGTCTGATACGCCGCGAGTTTGTCGCTATCCATAACTCCTCCCCAGAATCTCTTTCTGTTAAGGCGCACATACCAGTTGCTCAGGTGATCGCATACGAAATTCTGTATCATGCGGCCGGCTGCTGTCACGTCATAATCTTCGTAACTCTCCTTAACATCTTTTATGAGGGAATTCATATATGAGATAATCCAACGGTCTATCTCTGGCCTTTCGCAAACGGGGACCTGCGGTTCTCTGGCCGTAAAGCCGTCTACATTTGCATAAAGTGCAAAGAAAGAATAGGTATTGTAGAGTGTTCCAAAGAACTTTCTCTTCACTTCATCCACACCTGCCTCGTCGAACTTGATATTGTCCCAAGGCTGCGCATTGGTAAGTATATACCAGCGGAGCGAATCTGCACCATATTTTTCCAGTGCCTTGAAAGGGTCTACCGCGTTCCCTAGCCTTTTGCTCATCTTGTTGCCATCCTTGTCAAGCACCAGACCGTTGGCAACGACATTTCTGAAGGCCACCTTATTGCTTACCATGGTCGAGATTGCATGGAGAGTAAAGAACCATCCACGTGTCTGGTCCACTCCCTCGGCAATAAAGTCAGCAGTCTGTCCGAACTCCGCAGATGAGAGCTTTGCAAGCCCTTCCTGCGCATAGGGCATGGCTCCGGAATCAAACCATACGTCTATGAGGTCTGTTTCTCTCTTCATGGGTTTGCCTGATGGAGAAACAAGAATCAGCTCGTCTACATAAGGGCGGTGCAAATCTATCCGGTCGTAATTTTCTGCAGAAAAGTCTTCAGGTACAAAACCTTTCTCTTTCAAGGGGTTGTTCTTCATAAAACCGGCCGCCACAGATTTCTCGAGTTCACTGTACAGTTCTGCGACAGAACCTATGCACTTCTCCTCGGCCTTGTCTTCGGTTCTCCATATCGGAAGCGGCGTTCCCCAGTATCTGCTGCGTGACAGATTCCAGTCCTGCAGATTTTCGAGCCATTTTCCAAACCGGCCGCTGCCGGTGCTTTCCGGCTTCCACCTTATTGTCTTGTTCAGTTCCACGAGTTTCTGCTGGACTGCCGTAGTCTTTATGAACCACGAATCCAGAGGATAGTAAAGCACAGGCTTGTCTGTACGCCAGCAATGTGGATATGAGTGGACATGTTTCTCTATCTTGAAAGCCTTGCCCTGCTGCTTTAAGGCAACACATATGTCTACGTCTATCGTATCTGCATCGGGAGGCAGGGTCGGATCATAGGCATTCTTTACGAACCTGCCGGCAAAACGGGCATACTCATCCATGTTCACCCTCTCTCTGACAAAACTCTCAGAAAGGTCTTCTATCCTGAACATTTTGCCTGTCCTGTCTACCATAGGCTGTGAAACTCCCTCCTTGTCCACTACAAAGAAAGGCGGTATGTTGTTGAGTTTGCCTACCTTGTCGTCGTCTGCTCCAAAAGTCGGCGCTATATGGACTATACCAGTACCGTCTGATGTGGTAACATAGTCTCCAGTTATCACGCGCATCATGCCATCTTCCGGTTTCATCCACGGTATAAGCTGCTCATACCTTATGCCTGCCATCTGAGGACCGCATATTACCTGCTCCGAAACCTTGAACGGTATAAGCTTGTCTCCCGGCTTATAGTCTGAAAGTTCCATCCCTTCCGCCTTCTTGTTGAAATGAGCATAAAGCAGATCCTTGGCAACCACATACGTTGCAGGGGCACCACTGTAAGGATTGAACGAGCGGACCTTCAGATACTCTATCGCAGGGCCGACACAGAGGGCCGCATTGCTGGGGAGTGTCCACGGAGTTGTGGTC
>JADINB010000129.1 GCA_017694275.1 Candidatus Egerieousia excrementavium
GACTCTGGCTGCAATTCTTAACAGCCTCCAGATGGGGTTCAGGACACTTGCAATCCAGAAACGCAGCAGTGAGGTATGGGATACCCTGGGAGCCGTAAAGACCGAATTCGAAAAATTCGGCGGGATTCTGGAGAAGGCCAAGGGCAAGATCCAGGATGGGCTTAGCGAGATGGATACTCTTGTAGGTACCAGAACAAGGGTGATACAACGCAAACTCAGAAGCGTGGAGAGTCTGGATTCTGCAGAGGCGGAACGGTTGCTGGGAGATAACAACGAATAGAATGAAGAGAATACTTTTTGTCTGTATGGGGAATATCTGCCGTTCTGCCGCGGCGGAGGCTGTCATGAAAAAATTTCTTGAAAACAGGGGAGAGCCTGCCAGTTTCCATGTGGATTCTGCCGGTATAATAGGCTACCATACCGGAGAAAGGGCAGATCCCAGAATGCGCTCGGCAGCAGCAAGGCGCGGTTATAATGTGGATTCGGTTGCAAGGCAGGTTTGCCGTGAGGATTTTGAGATATCAGATATCATAATTGCCATGGACAACTCAAACGTGGCCGCCCTTGGAGCCATGGCAGATGCGGGACAAAAGGCTAAAATCCACAAACTGACAGACTTCCTTCCTGAAGAAAAGAGGATCAGGTACAAGACCGATGAAGTTCCCGACCCATATTACGGCGGGCCCAAGGGTTTTGAGCTCGTTCTCGACATGCTTGAAGATGCAATGCCAGGAGTCCTGGAATTTCTTGATAATTGATTTTACAACTCTGTTATCTTCAATGCGCAGTTTGAAAGCCTCAGTCTGGCTTACGTACCGCAACAGCAAGTAGACTGAATACAAAAAGAAAGATTCTGTTCATTCCTGCATCTTAAGGCCGCATCTGTAAAATCGATCGAAGTATTGATGTATAACCCAAATCTTGTATGCAAAAAACTGCCTGTATTCACCGATACGGATACAGGCAGTCAGAGTTTGCCAGCGCGATTCTTTGGGCCGGAAGCCAGGGATGAATCTTAATATTCGTCCCACCCCTTGATGCTGATGTTCTCTACAGGCATGGTGCAAAAGGCATTTATAAATGCACTTGCCAGCCTTGCATTGGTTATAAGGGGAATATTGAAGTCTACGGCTGCACGGCGGACCTTGTAACCGTTTTCCAATTCAACCTGTGTAAGGTTCTTTGGAATATTTACGACCATGTCTATCTTCTTTTCCCTTAACAGATCCATTGCCTGAGGCTGCATACCCTCTTCACTGGGCCAGTAGACGCGGGTTGCCGGAATATTGTTGTCTACAAGATACTTGTATGAACCTCCTGTTGCATAGAGTGAATATCCGTTGTCGGCCAGTTTCTTTGCTGCGCCGAGCAATGCTGCCTTCTGTTTTGCGTCTCCGGTTGAGAGCAGTATGTTCTTTTCCGGAACTTTATGCCCGACCGAAAGCATGGCTGTAAGAATGGCCTCGTTGCTGTCGTCTCCGAGACAGCCTACCTCACCGGTAGAGGCCATGTCGACACCAAGAACCGGGTCTGCCTTCTGCAGCCTCGAGAAGGAGAACTGCGAAGCCTTGACACCCACATAATCCAAATCGAAGGCACTCTTGTTGGGCTTTGTTACGGACTCACCTATCATGATTTTTGTTGCAAGATCTATGAAGTTTATTTTCAAGACTTTTGAAACAAACGGAAAACTTCTGGAAGCTCTCAGGTTGCACTCTATGACTTTAATGTCGTTTTCCTTTGCAAGGAACTGAATGTTGAAAGGGCCTGAAATCTGAAGTGCGTCTGCAATCTTGCGCGATATTTTCTTTATTCTGCGTGCAGTCTCTACATAGAGTTTTTGCGGCGGGAACTGGATGGTCGCATCTCCGGAATGGACACCTGCAAATTCAATGTGCTCCGAAATGGCATAAGCCATAATCTCGCCCTTATTTGCCACAGCATCGAACTCTATCTCCTTTGCATTCTGTATAAATTCGCTTATCACAACCGGATGTTTCTTTGAAACGTTTGCCGCTAGCCTTAGGAACTGCTCCAGTTCGCCCTTGTTTGAGCAGACATTCATGGCTGCACCTGAAAGTACGTACGAAGGACGTACCAGTACAGGGAAGCCTACCTTGTCTACGAAATCGTATACCTCATCCATTGTGGTAAGCTCCTTCCAGCGCGGCTGGTCAATCTCCAGGTTGTCGAGTGTGGAAGAGAAGCGGTTGCGGTCCTCGGCGTTGTCGATAGACATTGCCGAGGTTCCCAGAATGGGAACTTTTGCCTCGTCTAGCCTGAGTGCAAGATTGTTGGGGATTTGCCCGCCAACGGAAACTATCACGCCGTGCGGATTTTCCAGTTCGTAAATGTCCATTACGCGCTCGAAAGTCAGCTCATCGAAATAGAGACGGTCGCACATGTCGTAGTCTGTAGAGACTGTTTCGGGATTATAGTTTATCATTACACCCCTCCAGCCGCAATTCTGGATTGTCTTGAGGGCATTTACGCTACACCAGTCGAATTCGACCGAACTGCCAATCCTGTATGCACCGGAACCGAGCACTATTATGGACTTTCTGTCGCCCTTGTACTCTACATCGTTTTCTGTACCGTTGTAAGTGAGGTAGAGATAATTGGTCTGGGCGGGGAATTCTGCGGCCAGCGTATCTATCTGCTTGACTACAGGCAATATGTTCAGGAATTTGCGGTACCTGCGGATTTTTGCCATTGCCGCATCTATATCGAGCTTGTCCTTGAAAATAAGACGGCCTATCTGGAAATCGGAGAAACCCTGGCATTTTGCCTTTCTAAGCAGTTCTTCGGAGAGCTCGGTTTCGCAATTGAGGGCATAGAGCTCCCTGTCGGTAATTATGATATTGTAAAGTTTATAGAGGAACCACTTGTCAATCTTTGTAAGGTCATGAATCTGGTCTATAGTGTATCCGGCCTTGAATGCCTTTGATATTACAAAGATACGGTTGTCTGTAGGCTCTCTCAGCGCCTTGTCTATATCTTCAACCTTTATCTCCTTGTTGGCAACGAAGCCGTGTGCCCCCTGACCGATCATGCGCAACCCTTTCTGTATGGCCTCCTCGAAGGTTCGCCCTATGGCCATCACTTCTCCGACACTCTTCATGCTGCTGCCGATTTCGCGGCTCACCCCATGGAATTTTGAAAGGTCCCAGCGGGGAATCTTGCAGACAATGTAGTCGAGTGCAGGTTCGAAGAAGGCCGGCGTATTTTTTGTTACGGAGTTTTTCAGCTCAAAGAGACCGTAGCCCAATCCGAGCTTTGCGGCCACGAAGGCGAGAGGATATCCTGTTGCCTTTGATGCAAGCGCCGATGAACGGCTCAGACGTGCATTCACTTCAATCACCCTGTAGTCTTCTGATTCTGGGTCAAAGGCGTACTGGACGTTGCACTCACCCACGATACCCACATGCCTTACGATTTTTATTGCGATTTCTCTCAGGATATGGAATTCGTCATTTGTAAGGGTCTGCGACGGAGCCACGACAATACTCTCCCCTGTGTGGATTCCCAGAGGGTCGAAGTTCTCCATGTTGCAGACTGCTATGCAGTTATTGTATTTGTCCCTTACTATTTCATATTCAATTTCCTTCCAGCCCTTGAGCGACTTTTCCACAAGAATCTGCGGTGAGAAGGTAAATGCCTTCTGCGCAAGCTTCTCAAGTTCGTCTTCATTGTTGCAGAAACCGCTGCCGAGCCCGCCGAGCGCATAGGCCGCCCTTATTATGACAGGATAGCCCAATTCACTGGCTGCCGCCTTGGCATCCTCTATGTTTTCTACCGCATGGCTCTTTATTGTCTTTACGTTTATTTCGTCGAGTTTCTTGACAAACAGTTCGCGGTCTTCGGTATCCATGATTGCCTGAACCGGAGTTCCAAGAACCTGTACATCATATTTTTCCAGCACTCCGCTGCGATATAGTTCCACACCGCAGTTAAGGGCGGTCTGGCCTCCGAATGCCAGCAATATGCCCTGAGGCCGCTCTCTTTTTATCACCTGCTCCACGAAATAAGGCGTGACAGGCAGAAAATAGATTTTGTCTGCAACACCTTCAGAAGTCTGTACCGTTGCAATGTTCGGATTAATCAAAACGGTTTTGATACCCTCTTCCCTCATGGCCTTGAGAGCCTGGGAACCGGAATAGTCAAACTCTCCGGCTTCGCCTATCTTGAGCGCGCCGGAACCTAGCAGAAGAACTTTTTCTATCTTTTCCATCCGTAACAGTATTACAACAGTTTAATAAAATCGTCAAACAGGAATTCGGTGTCGGTCGGGCCGCTTGCAGCCTCGGGGTGGAACTGGGCCGAGAAGAACGGTTTGCTCTTATGTCTTATACCTTCATTGGTGCCGTCATTCATATTTATGAACAGCTCTTCCCAGTCGCTTCCCAGAGTGGAACTGTCTACGGCATAACCGTGATTCTGGGAGGTTATGAAACATCTTGATGTCCCGGCCATACGTACAGGCTGGTTGTGGCTTCTGTGGCCGTATTTGAGTTTGAAGGTCTTGGCTCCGGCTGCCTTTGAAAGAAGCTGGTTGCCCATGCAGATACCGCAGACAGGTTTGCACTTTTCCATTGCGACCTTTATATGCTCCACCGCTTCTGTGCAGAACTCGGGATTTCCAGGACCGTTGGAGATAAACAGTCCGTCGTATTCCAACTGGTTGAAATCATAGTTCCACGGCACTCTGACAAGTTCTATGTTGCGTTTTATAAGACATCTGAGAATGTTGTTCTTTACTCCGCAGTCGAGAAGGACAACCTTTTTATCTCCCTTGCCGTAACGGATAATCTCCTTGCAGCTTACTATGCCTACCTGGTTTTCGGTATTGGGGTCATAGGGTTTGAAATCTGCGCTGAAACCTTCGGGTACAATCTTTCCGAGCATTGCCCCTTGTTCTCTGAGCACTTTTGTCAAGGCTCTGGTATCTATACCTGCCAGGCCAGGGACTTTTTCTTCCTTCAGCCACTGGTCAAGGCTTTTGGCTGCATTCCAATGGCTGTAGTTGAATGAGTAGTCTGAAATGATAAGTGCCCTTACATGAATTTTGTCAGATTCAAAATATTTTGAAATGCCATTATCCAGAAAGTCGTTCATGACGCCATAGTTTCCTATGCTGGGATAAGTGATACAGAGAATCTGCCCGGAGTAGGAGGGATCTGTAAGACTTTCGGGATACCCGACCATTGCTGTACTGAATACAACTTCTCCACCGGCCGTATTTTCATAACCGAACGAATAGCCTTGAAATTCAAGGCCATTCTCCAAAATAAGCTTAGATTTCTTCAATGATTGCATCTTTATGAAACGGTGTTATCAAAATTAAGCAAAGTTAATCAGAAATTGATTCTATTGCAATATCTGTTACATGCTTCTTGCAAAAATTGTCCACAGGTCTGCCTTGAGATTCTCCCAACTGTTTCTGGCAGAAGCCTCAAACATTACGGTAAATTTTGTGAGCATTTCCACAGCCTCGTCTCTCTTCCCCTCTTTTATAAGTCCGACAGCTTTCTTCTCCACCTCTTTGCACTCTTCCATCATGAGTTTCTGATAGTCGAGTACGAGAGGCTCTATCAGATGGCGGGTCTTCTCCCAGTTAATGGTAGCGATACGGTTGGTTTCCCTGTATGACCATATTGCCGCATCCTTTCTGTAGCGGTGTTGACCGCATACGTCAAAACCGTCTGGAAGCGAAGTTTCGCAGCAATAGATAGGGATGCGCGGAGTCTGTGCCGGATTGTCGAATGCAAAGTAGGCCACAGCCCCCACTTCGTCGGGAAGCCAGTTCCTCAGTTGGATTATGTGTGAATATGAGCACTGTATGGCGGCTATGGTCCTGTATCGTGGAGCCACTCCCTCCTTTATGCTGTTCAGAAGTTCACGCACGTCGTTGGGCATGAATGTCGACAACGGGCGAACGGTATCCTTGTAATCTCTGTAGACACCGTCTGAAACCTTTACCCTTCTGTCGACCTCTACGGAAAGGTTCTTTACCTGGTCAAACTCGGTCCCGTCGTAGGTCTGGCGATAAAGGGCAAACATGTCTTCAGGGGAGACTTTTCTGTCTGGCTTTATGGAGAAGGGCAGTTCCTCGGCATCGAACCTTAGGCCAAGCGAAGGCGCCAGTGTGTTAAATACAAAATATTCCCTGATGCTGAACGGCTTGACATCTGAAACCATCTTGTAGAACTTGAACTGGCTTTTGCCGTCCCAGAGCCCCATGTCTTTCAGACGATCCTTAAGGGTGGCTCCGTAGAGGAAATAGTCTGGATTGTCGAAATCGATTACCCCTATCCTTGGAATGTTGGCCGAAATGCCGACATGGTCATCAGGAATCCTCTGGGCAGCCCACAGAGCACCCGGTTTCTGGAACCTGGACCCTTCCCTGACTTCTCCGGTTCCGTATATTTCAAAATGCCAAACTTCATTCTTGTCTGCTATGGTAAGGCATTCTCCATAATCTCCATAACCGTATTCTTCTGCAAGCGAGCCAATCAGCCTTATTGCATCACGTGCGGTAGAGCACCTTTCAAGGGCGATTCTCTGCAATTCTTCTATCTGGAACAACCCGTCGGTATTTCTCAACTCGCGCCTGCCTTCGGTCGTGGTTTCGCCCATGGCCAGCTGTTTTTCATTCATACAGGGATATGCGACATTCAAAAATGCATAAGTCTGCCCTTCCATGGCGGGAATCTCACCCTTTTTCACAAGATTGCGCACATCGTGAGGTTCTTCTGTATGGAGCCATCCCCAATAAATGGGTTCTGTATCACCAGCTTCATATTTTTTCCTTTGCTCCATGGTAAGCCATGTGCGGTAATTGGAGTCGCAAGTGTGGGCTGTCATTACCGATCCGTCTGTACTGGCCTCTTTCCCTACCATTATGGATGTACAGCTTGTAGAGTAGTCTTCGTCGTAGGGGTTGAAGGGGTAAGGCTGTGCATGAAGCCCCATGGCAGCCGAAGCAAAAAGTGCTGCCAGTATGAGATGTTTGATTTTCATTGTGAAACGTGTTATGTTTGGTTTAACCTGCAATTTTAACTATAAAGGTATGAATAAATGTTTAATCCGGTATTAAAAATTTAACCGTATATTAGCAAAAAAATATCGGATATGTTTATCGCTATATCGCTTATGGTTGTGGGCATAGTTATAGGGAGGCTTTTCAGAAATAGTATCAGGATATCTCTGTCGCCTGTTATCATGCTCGTGATTTCGCTACTGCTCTTTATATTGGGGCTTGAACTGGGATTCAACGAAAACCTTGTTTCGCAATTCACGAAACTCGGCGTCTCGGCAATCGTAATATCGCTTCTCAGCGTGCTTGGCAGTTGTATTGCGGCCTGGTTCTTTTACAGGATGACAGTAGAGAGGAGGAAAAGGAATGCGTGACATACTTGCCATATTGGGCTCCTTTGCCGTAGGCCTTCTTCTTGCACTTTTCGGAGTAATCCCTGACACTCTGGATATTTCACAGATAAGCAAATATGTGCTTTATCTGCTCATGTTTCTGGTCGGCGTAAACCTCGGCAAAGATGAGCAGACCCTCAAACTCATAAGAAAACAGCCGCTTTCCACGCTTTTTTTGCCTGTAGCTACGATGGCCGGGACATTTGCCGGTGCTGTTGCCGCTTATGGCGTAATCCAGTTTCTGTGGAAATTGAGCGTAACGCCAGACATTTCGCTGTTAGATACACTGTCTGTAAGCGCAGGTTTCGGGTACTATTCGCTTTCCAGCATTCTGATAAACGAGGTGAGAGGAGCGGAACTTGGCACGATTGCGTTGGCATCTAATATTATACGTGAACTTGTTACCGTGGCTTTTGCTCCATTGATGGTAAAATGGTTCAAGAATTTTGCACCGATCTCCTCGGGCGGTGCCACTACTGCAGATACCACCCTGCCTATCATACAGAGGTTCTCAGGCAACCAGTATGTCCCGCTTTCAGTTTTGCACGGGGCAGTCATGGACTTTTCCGTTCCGGTATTTCTTACACTCTTTTTCTCATTGATGTAAACCGTAAATTATGATAAATGCTGCAAGGATACTGCTTCTTCTGCTTCTGCTGTTTCCGCTCAGGGGAAATGCAGATACGACACGCTTCTATCTCTTGGAATTCAGACAGGATGTTGACAAGTCTGCACTCTCAAGAATTTCAAAAGGATTGAAAGAGGCTGAAAAAAGGGCGGACTACTGCATAATAGACCTGAATACCTATGGAGGTGCTGTAGATGCGGCAGACAGCATAAGGAGCGCAATTTTGCGCTGCAGGATACCTGTCATTGCCTTTATTGACATACAGGCAGCTTCGGCCGGGGCGCTGATAAGCATTGCCTGCGACTCCATCTATATGGCAAAGGGCAGTTCAATAGGTGCTGCAACCGTTGTAAACGGGCAGGGAGAGGTGATGCCAGACAAATACCAGTCATTCATGCGTGCCATGATGCGCTCCACAGCCGAGAGCCACGGCAAGAAGAGTGTTGTAAAGGATGGAAAGAGAACAGAAGTATGGCACAGAGACCCGGAAGTGGCGGAACAGATGGTAGGGCGCGACAGCGTACTGAGCTTTACACCACTGGAAGCCATTGAAAACGGTTTTTGCGAAGGCGAGGCGCAGTCTGTAGAGGAAGTGATAGGTAAAATTCTTTCAGGCAGCAAGGATGGTTCTGAATATGTCATTGAGCGGCAGGAAATCACCGTACTGGATTCTATCAGATACTTTCTCATGAATCCGTTTCTGCAAAGTATCTTCCTCATGCTGATAATCGGGGGAATCTATTTCGAACTGCAAAGTCCGGGAATAGGCCTTGCTCTGGCGGCGGCAACAGTGGGGGCTTTGCTCTATTTTGCACCGCTCTATCTTGAAGGACTGGTCCAAAATTGGGAAATACTTCTGTTTATTGCGGGAGTCGTGCTTCTGGTGCTGGAGATATTCGTAATCCCCGGTTTCGGAGTTGCCGGGATTGCAGGAATCATTGCAGTCATCACCTCACTTACCTTTGCGATGATAGACAACGACATGCTCAGACACGACGGCACATTTGACATAAAACCTGTAATAAAACCGCTTGCCATTGTCCTTGTAAGTATTGCGGTTTCGATATGCGGCTCTATTCTGCTTGCATCCAGGATATATGGAACCAGGGCATTTTCCAGAATAGCGCTGAAGGACAATCTTTCTGCAGATGAAGGATTCGTAGGGGTGGAGAAGAACGAACTTGAATCGCTGGCAGGAAAGACAGCTGTTGTCGCGACAGACCTCAGGCCTGTAGGCAAGGTAAATATAGGCGGAAAACTCTATCCCGCGCGTATTAACTTCGGATATGCGCACAAGGGAGAGATGGTGGTGATAACTTCTGTCGAGGGAGGGGAACTCCACTGCGATGCTCTCTGATGCGGCCATGCCGCCGGAAGACTCTATGAGCCGGATTTTCCGTCTTCCCTTATTATCTCAAGCAGTGCGTCTATAGCCTTCTCCTGCGGAACCGAACGCATTACAGGTTCCTTGCCTCTGTAAATGGCAACCTTTGATGCCCCTTCTCCAACATAGCCGTAATCTGCATCTGCCATCTCTCCGGGGCCGTTGACTATGCAGCCCATGACTGCAATCCTCACCCCCTTTAGATGCGATGTTCTCCTCTTTACCTCGTTGAAGACACTTTCCAGATCATAGAGGGTCCGCCCGCAACCCGGGCATGCAATATATTCCGGTCTTGTGAATTTCCTGCGTGCAGCCTGCAGCAGGTTCTCTTTGAAATCGGCCTCTTCGGCGGCAAACGGACCGCATATTTTAAAGTCATCTATCTTTTTGTCAAGAAGAAGCGGCCCGAAAAGCAGTGAATACCTGACCAGATACTCTTCACGGCTTGCGCACTGCATGTGGCAGGAAGGAACAGCACCTTTTCTTATAGCCTCATTTACGGCTTTCACCTCATGCAGATAATGGCCGGGAGAATCTTCCGGCATGAAATAATCGCGAATGATTTTTGCAGTATATATTTCATTTACAGGATTTTCTGTTAACGAAACCCTGATAGTGTCGCCAATCCCTTCTGCAAGCAGAGTTCCTGTCCCGACAGCAGACTTCATCCTGCCTGTATCTCCGTTGCCGGCCTCTGTTACTCCCAGATGGAGCGGGAAAACCACGCCTGTCTCATTCATCATACGCATCAGCAGCCTGTATGCCGTAACCATGACTACGGTATTGCTGGCTTTGAGTGAAAGGACAACATTGTAGAAATCTTCTGCAATGCACATTCTTATCCATTCCATGGCGGCTTCAGCCATACCTTCCGGCGTATCGCCGTACAGGTTTATTATCCTTTCACCAAGAGAACCGTGGTTTATGCCTATCCTTATGGCCGTATCGTGCTCCCTGCATACGGCAATAAGTTCAGAAAAAGCCTCTTTTGCCTTTTCATGCTCCTTTGCAAAGTTGCCTGGATTGATTCTTACCTTGTCTGCAACTTTTGCGGCCTCAATTGCCACATGTGCACTGAAGTGTACATCTGCAACAAGCGGTACGTTGTATCCGGCTTCTCTCAGGCGCCGTTTTATCACGGCAAGTGAAGATACTTCCCTTGTTCCCTGCGTGGTAAGCCTTACCATGTCGGCACCGGCATCTGCCGCTGCCATGACCTGTGCCGTTGACCCCTCTATGTCGTTGGTGTCTGTATTGCACATTGTCTGTATGACCAGAGGATTTCCTCCTCCTATCTTCACTGCCCCCGCATGGGCGGTTATTCTTTTCACCGTTTTCATTTTTTCCCTCCTCCAAGTCTGAAAAAGACACCGAAACTCAGCACTATTTGGTTTGAATGGGTATAGACCCAATAATCCTGGGAGTAGATGGACGGATCATAGAAGTGCGACATTGTATATTTGTAGTTCCCCTCGATGTGGAACTCAACAGGGTTGAAGACCAACGCAAGCCCCAGGCCTCCCATAAGCCCGATTCCGGCCTTGTTGGTTGTCTCCGGAATGCCGCCTTCCATCTCTGTCGAAAGAATATAGTAACCGTAAGGACCTATGTTTATAAGAAGTCTCATCTTCCAGAAATCCACTCTGAACTGTGAGAGCAGAGGCCATTCCAGCGCCTGATATAGACACTCGGTTTCTGTGGTGACAGTGCCTGCATCGGGATCTCCTTCAACTATGTGCTTGTAACCTATTTCATTGTACTCTATTCCAGTATGAAGCCCGAAATAGGGCATTCTGTCCCACAATGAATGGTAATAGGTGTAGTATATTCCAAAATTCTTTGGAGTGCCTATCGGCTTGTGGGTTATATCTTCACTGAAGGCGACGTTAGAAAGGGAATAACCCCACTTTATTCCTATAAGATGCTGACGCAGAGTGGCAGAATCTATTATTTTGGGCGGTTCTTCGTCTGCAAAAGACGTTAGGCTGAACTCCTTGTATATGTCTATTGCCTTGTCCAGGGTGGTATCGGCCCCGTGGGTATTCTCCTGAGCCCGTAGCACAGAGCAGGCAAAAAGGAGCGTTATTGTCAGCAAGACTCTCCTGTTCCTCATAACTTACTCGATTTCTTCTTCTTTTTCTTCCTTGAAAAGTCTGGATATGTCTACCTCCTGTTCAAGGTCCATTTTTTCTCCTATTTCAATTACTGTAACGTTTCCCGATGTCTTGTACAGCCGGACCATTTCGGGCTGTATCTTTTTCAAGACCACGCCAGGGTCGAGCAGGCCGTTGCTGTTCTTGTCTTGTGTTATCCTTACCGAATAACGTCCTGCATCAAGATATGGAAAGAGCAGCATAGAGTCTTTTTTTATGATATGTTGTCTGAAAACCTTGTCGCGGGTCTCGTTGACCAGTTCTATAATATAGCGGGCATCCACGTTCTTTACGTCAAGGGTAAGCGTGCTGAGCTTGTCATCTGTAGGAAGTGTAATGGTGCTTTCGGTGGTATCGTTTGTAAAGCCGTTTATATCCTTGAATGCTGCCTGCAGGATGAGAAGCGTATATTCGTTTCCAATCTTGAACCCGTCTGCAGGGCGCAGTACATATCTGTTTACGTCTGTGCTGTCCTGTTCGAGGGTGAACTTTTCTGTTGTAACCACTTTACGCGGTGTGCTCATCGTAAAGAGAATAGAGTCTGCATGGCACTCTACCAGCGGTTCTGTAAACGTTATGACATAACCGTCCTGTTCAACCTTTTTGGGGTCTGCCGCGAGTGTGAACTCCAGCAAGTCGCTTCTCTTTTTCTTCTTTGCACGTCCGTCCTTTTCCTGTTCATCTTCCTGCTCCTGGCTTTCAGTCTCCTTTTTCTCCCTTGGGGCTGTAAGCCGCAGGTTTTCTGTTGACGGCGAAAGGTTTCCGAGCGAATCGGTCTTCATGTACCTTATTCCGAGATAGAGGGTGTCGGGCAGTTCCCGAGGATCGTTTATCCAGAAGTTCAGGCTGTCTTTCAGACTGTTGAACTGTTTGATAATCTGGTTATCCCTTATTCCCAGTATTGAAAAGGAATCTATTGCGGCATCGGCGGCGCCGAACTTGATGTATGCACCCTTGTTGCTTGTACGCTTGTAGTCGCTTATATATTGCATGCCGTTTTTCTCCTTGAAAAGATATATGCTGCTCTCTATCGGACGTGACATGCAGCTTAGAGTGTCATCCATGCGGTAGCGTGCAAGCTGTGGATTACTGCCGTCCATTACAACCGAAGGGGTGATGGTGCTGTCGAGGAAGCCTACAAGCTCAACACCGGGGTCGTAAAGATTATTGTTGTTCTCATCCTTGAATGCATAGAGCGTGTAACGGCAGTTTTTCAGATTTCTGAAACAGAAGTAGCCCCATTTGTCGCTTCTTGTCACGGCATCGGGAAGCTCGGCAAGCACAGATGAATCCCTGGGATTCTCATATAATGCAACCGTGACTCCTTCGAGCGGAAGCAGGGTTGAGTAGTCGAGCACGGTACCGCTGTACAGCATGGAGTCCAGGACCGCTCCTGTGGAAAACGAATATGCGTAATTTGTGAGTACATTCCCTTCATTGTTGTCTGCAAGGGCAGAGCCAAAGTATATCGTATAGGTCTTGTTACTGTCAAGGGGCTCTTCAAACGATACAATCAGGCTTTTTCCCTTGAGCCTTGTCTTGACCCTCTTTTGCTGGGGCGGCGATAGGAGTATGTTCTTGCTTGCATCTACAATCTGGATATATTCGTTGAAAGTAATGGAAATGGAACTTTTGAGATCTCCCGGTACGTTTGTCGAGTTGGAGTCTGGAACAGTTGCAAGCACGATTGGCGGTATGGTATCCTTAGGCCCTCCTGTCGGGGAGCCGTGTGTGTTTGCACATGATGAGTGGTAGAAGCAGTATGCTGCCGCCGCTGCTATGAAAATTATTTTGCAGATATGTTTTCCTGTCATCGCTATTCCTTTAGATTGGCTCTTACTACATTTTCTATGCCCTTTATCTTGAGCAGGCGCTTTATCATCACGTCAAGGTCATCTGTATTGTGTACATACAGGTCTATGTAGCCGTCAAAGATACCGTCGTGTGTCTCGAAATGGATTTTCCTTATATTTACACTCAATACGAGGGTTATGTATTTGGTAATCTCGGCAACAATTCCTATACGGTCTATTCCCTTTATCTCCAGACGGGCGAGGAATGATAGAATCGTATGTTTGGTCCACTTTGCATTTACTATCTTGCCACCCTGTATTGAGGCGAGCGATATGGCTACCGGACAGACCTTTTTATGGACTATGACCTCGTTGTCATCGTCGAGAAATCCTATTATGGGATCTCCAGGAATGGGATTGCAGCACTCCGCCACCTTGTATGTGAGTGTCTTGTCCAATGGGTTCTCTTCCAGAAGATAGTCTTTTTTCTTGTCTACCTTGACAGCCTGCTTCTCGTCTTTCTTCTCTTTCTTCTCCTCTTCCTTCTTCTCCTTTTTCTGTGTATCGGCGGATGCCTCTTCCTTGTTCTTGTCTGAATTTCCAAGGAAGAATTGCAGGTTCCAATATTTTACAAACTTATTTTCGCTGTTTTTTCTCAGCACTTTTTCAAGGTCTGACAGATCTATCAGGCCGGCGCCTATCTTGCTGTAGAGCTCGTTCTTGTTGTTGACATTATATGCCGAGAGAAGTTTCTTGAAAACTCTTGTCTGGGGTGTGACGCCAAGTTTGGCCAGTTCGGCATCAAGCGTATGCTGCCCCTCCTTGATGGAGTTTTCAGTATCTGATTTCAACGCATCATAAATCAGGTTCTGGGCTTTGGTGGTCTTTACAAAGTCCAGCCACTCTCGTTTGGGTTTCTGTGATTCGGCCGTGATAATCTCTATCTGGTCTCCGTTCTTTGGAACATACGAAAGGGGAACGAGCTTGAGATTCACCTTTGCTGCTATGGCCTTGTTGCCTATTTCAGTATGTATGCTGTAGGCAAAATCGAGAACGGTAGCCCCTTTTGGCAGCCTCTTTGATTCCCCTTTAGGCGTGAATACGTATATTTCAGACGAAAGCAGACCTTCATGGAATTTGTCCAGAAATTCCAGAGCATTCACGTCAGGGTTCTTGAGCACCTCCCTGACCATATTCAGCCAGTTGTCCAGTTCGTTTTCCTGGCTTTTCTGTATCCCTTTGTAACTCCAGTGAGCGGCCAGCCCCTTTTCTGCAATCTCGTTCATCCTTACGGAGCGTATCTGCACCTCTACCCAGTTGCCCAGCGGACTCATAAGCGTACAGTGCAGTGCCTCGTATCCGTTTGACTTGGGAGTGCTCACCCAGTCTCTTATCCTGTCGGTCTTTGACGGGTGATCTTCAGAAATCAGTGAGTATATTTCCCAACACTGCTGCCTTTCAGACATGCCGCTTTTAGGTTCGAATATGATTCTGATTGCAAACAGGTCATATATCTGCTCGAACGGAATCCCTTTCGTCTCCATCTTGCGCCAGATAGAGTAGGGGGTCTTTGTCCTCTTTGTAATGGTAAACTTGTAGCCGGCCTTTATCAGCACGTTTTCTATCGGAGTTATGAGGCTGTCAATTATGCATCCCTTCTTTTCGATGTGCTCGTTTAGCTTCTTGTTGATTTCTGCATATTTTTCCGGCTGTCTGTACTTGAGCCAGATATTCTCCATTTCAGACTTTATGCTGTAAAGCCCCAGCCTGTGGGCGAGCGGGATGAAGATATACATGGTCTCGCTCAGGATTTTGTCTTTCTTCCTTTCAGGCATGGAGTCTATTGTGCGCAGGTTATGCAGCCTGTCGGCAAGCTTTATAAGTATGACACGCACATCGTCGTTAAGCGTAAGCAGGATTCTCTTGAAGTTTTCGGCCTGGAGAGACTTCTCCTGCATTTGCGACATCCTGCTGTTCGGGTCTGTGCCCGCAACCTTGTTGTGGTTGCTGTCCATGGCCGATTTTATCTTTGTCAGACCGTCTACCAGAGAGGCTATCTTGTCTCCGAACAGGCGGGCTATGTCATCTACGGTGTATTCAGTATCCTCCACTATGTCATGTAACAAGGCTGTTACAATAGATTTGTAGCCCAGGCCAATCTCCTCTACAACGATTTTTGCAACGGCAATCGGGTGGAGAATATACGGCTCTCCCGAACGGCGGCGTACTCCCTTGTGGGCTTCATTGGCAAATTCGAATGCCTTTATGACACCTTCATACTCCTGCTCGTTTGCGCACCGTTTCAGGCTGGCAATTCTCAATGACTCAAATGCGTTGTAAATTAAATCGTTGTCCTCTTTTGTAAACATATCTAAAATAATAAATCTCTTTTACCGGTTTTAATGGCCTCTAATTTAGAGAGAATCTTTTGTTTCTGCTCACTCTCCTCCATCGATTGCAGGTTTTTTTCTATAACACTGTATCCTGCCTCTTTTGTTTCGGGCGTTGCATAGTCTTCGAGGTATTCTGCAAGAGTGAGCATCGCATTCGGCGTACAGAACTTCTTTATGAATCCGGGAATTGCATATTCCATGAAATGTTCTCCGGTTCTGCCAACCCTGTAGCAGGAGGTGCAGAAACTGGGAATGAACTCATTTTTCAGCAGCCAGTGTATGACATCGTCGAGATTCCTCGTATCACCGACCCTGAACTGTTCCCTGCTGAGTTCCTGTTCGCGGTCTCTGTTCTGATAACCTCCTATCTCAAGCCTAGTTCCGGCATCTATCTGTGAAACCCCGAACTCCATGACCTGATCTCTGATTTCTTCGCTCTCGCGTGCTGTCATTATCAGCCCGGTATATGGAACGGCAAGCCTCAGAATTGCAACAAGCTTCTTGAACTGTTCGTCTGTAACCCTGTAGGGGAGGGGCAGGTTCATATCCTGGGCAGGCTGTATTCTCGGGAAACTGATTGTATGTGGCCCCACACCGTATCTGTCTTGAAGGTGAATCGAATGGGAGACAAGTGAAAGCAACTCGAACCGCCAGTCGTAAAGTCCGAAAAGCACTCCTATGCCCATGTCGTCTATTCCTCCCATGAAAGCTCTGTCCATGGCGTTGAGCCGCCACATATAATCTCCCTTTATGTCGTTTGCAGGGTGATATCTGGCGTATGTCTCTCTGTGATATGTCTCCTGGAACACCTGGAACGTGCCTATGCCGGCAGACTTGACAGTCCTGTAGCCTTCAATGTCGAGCGGGGCTGCATTGATGTTTACCCTGCGTATTTCACCGTTCCCCTTTTTTGTAGAGTAGCAGATTCTTACACAGTCTGCAATAAATTCCGGCGTATATTTTGGCGATTCACCGAAAACCAGAATAAGCCTTTTGTGCCCCAGGTCTTCCAGATTGTATATCTCCTTTACAAGTTCCTCCTTTGTCAGGGTCTTTCTTACCGTACCCTTTGCACTTCTGCGGAAACCGCAGTATTTGCAGTCGTTTACGCAATGATTGCCAACATACAGAGGCGCGAACAGAACGATCCTCTTTCCGTATATCTCCCTTTTCAGTTCTCTTGCTGTTTCAAAAAGCTCATGCAGCAGCCCTTCAGACCTTATGGCTATGAGTGCCGCCGTATCCTGAAGGTTGAACGGTTGCTTACTCTTGCTTTTTGCAAAAATTTCACGGCAGAGGACAGGATCTTCCTCAATGTTTTCGTCTATCAGCGAATTTATAAGCGGCTCGTCAATGAAATCAATGCCGTGCCCGTTGGAAATGTCTGTATGGTCAAACTTCATTTTTCTTTAGTCTATATTCAGATACATATTGAAAAGCATGCGATATCTCGGCTCCTATCAGAATTACCATCCAACTGATGTTCAGCCATATCAAAAAAAGCGGAATGGCTGCGAAGGCTCCGTAGACAGCATCTATTCTCGATACCAGCATCTGGGTTTCCGTATAAATATACTGTATTATAATAAATACGATGGAAGCAATTACCGCCGCATTGAAAGCGGCGCTGAAATGCACCTTTACATTAGGAATGTACTTGTACATTATCGTAAGGAAGAACAGCATTATTACAAAAAGCAGCCCCCATTGCGAGAGGTAGCCGAGTGTCTGGCTGTTGCGGCTGAAAATCGAAAAGAGCGAGAGCAGCATCGTGATTATGAGAGGGGCGGTTACAAGTATCCCCAGATAGTAGAGGAACCTTTTGGCAAGCGGCCGCCTCCGCTCTACATTCCATATTACGTTGAAACTTTTTTCAATGTTGAGTATCAGCCAGATTATAATCCATGTAAAGAAAATGAAGCTGATAACCCCGAATATGTCTTTTTGCCCGCTTTCCACTATGTTGTCTGCAAATCTGATTACCCAGTTTATGACTTCCTGGTTGTCTGAGAAATTGTCCAGAAGAAGGGATTTGAGCGTCTCCTCGAACCCGAGGCCGCCTGTTACGGCAAAGGCCACTGCGGCAAACGGCACTACAGACATTGCCACAAAGAAACTCAGCGAAACAGAATAGAGCCCCAGTTTGTTGATTCCGGATTCCCTGACTGTCATAATGGCGATTTTCAGGTATTTGAGGAATTTACGCTTGGCACGGCCAAGGTCATCCAGCTCCAGACGCCAGATATCCTCAGTGATGAACCTTACAATCCACCTGTACAACGAACATATCTCTTCCCAAAGGTCTTTCAAATCAGTTTTATTTTAAACTTCGTTTACAATCACGCTGCGTCTCGGCATTGTCAGAATAAGTTCTGCCACTGCTCTCGGCTTGCTGCTTATTGTAGTTTGGACATGAATTTTTCAGGGTCTATGACATACCTTGTATGGTCTCCCTCTCCGATAGGGCCTTTACTGTCACAGGCTTCCACCCTGAATGTTACCTTCCGGCCTTCTATGCCGGCAACTTTTGCCACAGCCTTTACAACAGCACCGCACAGGCAGGCTCTGGTATGGCTTATGTTCAACTGTGTCCCAACGCTTTCAAATCCGCACTCCCTGAGCAGGAGATAGGCTGCCTCCTCCATAAGGGCGGCCATTGCCGGAGTGGCGTATACGGCAAGTCCTCCAGACTTGTGGGCCAGTGCCGTATCATTTTCACTTACGGTATGTTCTACCGAATATTCCTGTCCGGTTTCAAGTTCCATGATTCAGTCATTTTAGCGATTCAGCCACAGCCACAGCCAATGCTGAGCCGGCCTCTTCCATTTTTTCTTCTGCATAACTTCCTGTCATCTCTACAATATTTTCCAATACAGGGAAACCGTTTTCCTGCATGAACCTGGAGAGAGACTTTACTCCTGCACCGTTCCATGTCGATGAACCGAAAAGCCCGAAAATCTTGTCTTTTGGCTGTGCAATCTTTATTTCGTTGCACAGATGCTCCATCATCGGATGCATGAAACCGTTGTAGGCACATGTGCCCAGCAGAACGGCCTTGCATTTCCAGATCATACTCATGATATATGAGACATGCGTCTTTGAAACATCGTATGTATGGACCACATAGCCCTTCTCTCCGAGCATGGAGCCGAGAAGGTCTGCCATCTGCTCCGTATTGCCATACATTGATGCGTATGCTATTACAACCTCCCTCTCTGATTCGTGCCTGCTCCATTTGTCGTACAGCCCTATGACCTCCGCCGGATTTTTCCAGATTAGGCCGTGAGAAGGGCATATCATGCTTATCTCCAGTCCCGAAAGTTTTGCAAGAGCCTTCTGGACCATACCGCTGTACTTGCCTACGATATTCGAATAATATCTTCTCATTTCAGAAACATAATGCTCCTGCAGATTGTTTCCCGTATCGAAAACAGAACCGTCGAGAGTGCCGAACCCGCCAAAGGCATCGCACGAAAAGAGCACTTTCTCAGTTGCATCGTATGTTACCATGGTCTCTGGCCAGTGAACCCATGGCACCGTGTGGAATGTCAGGCGTGTCGTGCCAAGAGAAAGTTCACCGCCGTCTGCGACCAGATGAAAGTTCTCGTCTGAGATGTCGTAATACTGTTTCAGGATTTTCTGAGTCTGTGCATTGCCGACCAGCCTTACAGCGGGATATTTTCCCACAATTTCTGCAATCATGCCTGAATGATCTGGTTCCATGTGGTTTACAATAAGATAGTCAAGCGTTTTGCCAGCAAGTATCTTTGCGATTTTAGGCAGGTATCCGGGGTCTGCCCCGAATTCTATTCCGTCTATAAGCGCAGTCTGTCTGTCATTGATAAGATACGAGTTGTAGGAGACACCGTATGGAAGCGGCCAGTTGTTCTCGAATAGGTGCTTTTTCCTGTCATTGGCACCCACATACCAGGTTACGGGATTTATCTTGATTTCTCTCATGTTTATATGTTTTTATTTGTCATTTTATAAAGTTCATCTTCACTTATTACAGGAATACCCAGTTTTTCAGCCTTTTTAAGTTTAGACTCCCCGCTTTTTTCTCCGGCCAGCAGATAATCTGTCCTTGAACTTACAGATGATGCAACCTTTCCGCCATGTGCTTCTATATATGCCTTCATCTGCTCGCGTGATATGGAATATACTCCGGTAATCATAATGCTTTTGCCATTCAGCGAGTCCGACAGTCTCTGCACCTGGCCCGCTTCCATCGCGAACTTGAGGCCGGACTCCTTAAGTTCTGCAATAAGTTTCAGGTTGTCTGGATTGGAAAAGTAGTCCAAAATGGAGTCTGCCAGTTTTTCGCCTACGTCTTCTGTCTGGAGCAGTTCTTCCCGTCCGGCATTCATAAGGTTGTCTATGCTTCCAAAGGCAGATGCCAGAGATGAGGCGGTGGTCTCTCCTATATATTTTATGCCGAGTGCGAAAAGCACCCTGTTGAAAGGTCTCTCCTTACTCTGTTCTACCGAACTGAGAAAATTGGAGACCGATTTTTCCTTCCATTTGTCCAACTGCAGAAGTTGTTGCGGGGTAAGTTTGTACAAATCGCTCAGGCGTCTTATGAAGCCTTTGGAATAGAGTTGTTCGATTGTTGCCTCTCCTGCATTTATGTTCATGGCCTTGCGGCTTATGAAGTGCAGAAACTTTCCCTTCTGTTGCATAGGGCACCCTTCAGAATTGGGACAGAACGATTTTGCCTCGTCGGGGTCTTTTACCAGAGGAGTCCCGCAATCGGGGCAGTATAGCGGGAAACTGGCCTTTACCGCTCCTTCGCTTCGTTTTGAAAGGTCGACCCGGGTGATTTTGGGAATTATTTCCCCTCCCTTTTCTACATAGACATAATCGCCTATATGGATGTCGAGCATCTCCATCTGTTCTCCGTTGTGCAGGGTGGCCCTTTTTACGACAGTTCCTGAAAGCAGCACCGGTTCCAGATTGGCTACCGGGGTGACAGCTCCCGTCCGTCCAACCTGATAATCTATTGAAATAACTTTTGTGAGAGCCTCTTCCGGCTTGAATTTGTAGGCTGTGGCCCAACGGGGAGATTTCGCGGTAAAGCCCAGTTTCCGCTGCAGCTCCAGCTGGTTTACCTTTATTACTATGCCGTCTGTGGCAAAAGGCAGTGTGCGGCGTTTTTCATCCCACATGTTTATATACTCTACAGCCTGGTCTATGTCACGACATTCTCTGGCATACTCTGATACAGGCAAACCCCACTCCGAAGCCGCTTTCAGGGCTTCGCTCTGGCTTGTAACGTTCAAGTCCGGAGCTATAAGATGATACAGCGTAGCTTCAAGCCCGCGCTCCCTTACCGCAGAACTCTCCTGCAGCTTCAATGAGCCGGCTGCTGCATTGCGCGGATTGGCAAAGGGCGGATCCTCGTCTGCCTCCCGCTGGAGGTTAAGCCTGTCGAACGCCTTATATGGCATGTAAATTTCGCCTCTTATTTCAAACTGGCCGGGCCATGAACCGGCATTCAGCTGCTGCGGGATTGTGGCTATTTCCCTGACATTTTCGGTAACGTCGTCTCCCACTGTTCCGTCGCCGCGCGTGAGAGCTCTGAAAAGTCTGCCCTCTTTATAGGTAAGGCAGATTGCCGTACCGTCGAACTTGAGTTCGCAATTATATGTGAATGGCGTGTCGGCCACCTTTTTAATCCGTCTGTCAAATTCATAGAGCTCTGTCATGTCGTATGTGTTCCCCAACGAGAGCATAGGGTATTGGTGGCGGTATTGCCTGAATCCTCCGCGTTCTCCTCCGTTGTCTGCCTGCGAGAGATCACTCCCTACTTTCTGGGTAGGCGAGTCCTGTGTCTGATATTGAGGGAAGCGCTTCTCGAGTTCTATGAGTTCATTCATGAGAATGTCATACTCAAAATCACTTATTACGGGTGAGTTTAAAACGTAATAATTGTGATTGTGCGTATTTATCAGCTCTTTAAGCTCTTCTATTCTCTTTTTTGCGTCGCTCTTTTTCACTGTAAAAAAATATCTAACAAAAATAGGCATATTTTTAATATTTGTGATAAATTTGCGGCCGAAAGATAACCAGATTATTATAGACAGTATAATGAAAAAGTCAATCGTAATTCTTACAGGCGGTGGTCCGGCACCGGGAATGAATACTGTAGTAGGCAGTATCGCAAAGACATTTCTTCAGAACGATTACAGGGTTTTAGGCCTGCATGGCGGATACAAGGGGCTCTTTTCTCCCGATCCGAATTTCTGCGAACTGGATTTCATCCTTGCGGATTCAATCTTCAACAGAGGAGGTTCATATCTGATGATGAGCCGTTACAAACCCACACAGCAGGATTTTGACGAAAATTTCAATCTCGAGTTCTTCAAGAGCAACAATATCTGTCTGCTGGTAACCGTAGGAGGTGACGATACTGCTTCCACAGCCAACAGAATCGCAAAATTCCTTGAGGCAAAGAACTATCCGATTGCCAACATACATGTGCCAAAGACAATCGACAACGATCTTCCCCTTCCTCACAATACGCCGACTTTCGGCTACAATTCTGCAATGGCCGAGGGATGCCAGATTGCAACTACAGTATACGAAGATGCAAGAACGAGCGGCAACTGGTTTGTAGTGGCAGCCATGGGTCGTTCTGCAGGACATCTTGCGCTCGGAATAGGCGCAACATGCCACTATCCCATGATTGTCATTCCCGAAATGTTCGACAAGACCGAGATTACTGCAGAAAAAATCATAAACCTTGCCATATCATCCATAATCAAGCGTAAGCAGATGGGTATTTCATATGGAGCCATCATGATTTCAGAGGGTGTGTTCCATGAATTGAGCAAGGAGGAACTCGAAGCCTCAGGAGTTCACTTTACATATGACGAGCACGGACATCCCGAACTGGGCAAGGTTTCCAAGGCACAGCTTTTCAACGGTATGATTGAAAAGAAGCTCGAATCTCTGGGAATCTCTGTCAAATCCCGTCCGGTAGAGATCGGCTATGAAGTACGTTGCGTAACTCCCATAGCATACGATCTGCTCTATTGTTCTGAACTTGGCATGGGTGTCTACAAACTCTTTACAGAGGGAGCAACAGGCTGCATGGTTTACCAGGATGTAGAGGGCAAGATAAGCGCACTTTACCTCAAGGACATGCAGGATCCCCAGAGCGGCAAGATCCCGCCCAGGGGTGTAAATATCCATACAGATACAAACCAGCAGATTTTCAACTATCTGATGCATTACATAACTCCTGCGGACTATGAGGCTGCAAAGAAATATCTTCCTAATCCCGAGGAGTACGACTTCAAGAAAATCCTGAACTGGTAAGCGGGCCTTATGGAGGGCAAGTTTATCATCTATCAGATATTGCTGAGAGTCTTCGCAAACACAAACAGAAAGTGTGTAAGCGGAGGCTCTCTCCGTTTAAACGGCTCGGGCAAATTCTCCGGCATGAGCCGCAAGGTGCTGGAGTCGCTCAGAAAGTTTGGAGTCACCCATATATGGTATACCGGAATCATAGAACATGCCACCGCAACACCGTTCGGGCAGATAGGGCTAAAGGGAGACAACCGGCTGGTGGTAAAGGGTGAGGCAGGCTCGCCATATGCCATTAAGGATTATTATGATGTAAACCCCTGTCTTGCAGACAACCCTGCATCAAGAATGGAAGAGTTCGAAGCCATGGTGGAAAGGACACACAAGGCACATCTCAAGGTAATATTGGATTTTGTGCCCAACCACCTTTCAAGAGTTTACGGCTCCGATGTCAATCCAGCTCCCGGATTCGGAACAGAAGATGACACTTCGGTGGCCTTTTCTGCAGACAACAACTTCTATTATCTGCCAGGGGAACATTTTAATGCGGCAAACATAACTGATGACAAAGCCCTTATGGACAGTTATTCCGAGTTTCCGGCCAAGGTTACCGGCAACGACTGCTTTACTGCATCACCTGGCAGGAACGACTGGTACGAAACGGTAAAGCTCAATTACGGAATAGATTATGCCAACGGCGGGCAGACTCATTTTGACCCGATGCCCAGGACCTGGAAAATGATGCTTGACGTTCTGCTTTACTGGTGCGGAAA
>JADINB010000130.1 GCA_017694275.1 Candidatus Egerieousia excrementavium
ATCCATACCGAACAGAGAAGTTAAGCCCATTTGTGCCGATGGTACTGCTATACCAAGTGGGAGAGTAGGTAGCCGCCAATCTATAGAAGGTCCGCAAGACAGTAATGCCCTGCGGACCTTTTTTGTTAAGTTTTTGTGTGTTTTCAGTCCATATTCGGAAACAATCTTGAAATATTTTATTTTTGCAGCGAAAAATTGTAAAATCATGCTGAAAAAAATTCTGATAACATCGTTTTTTACAATAATTCTTTTTTTGTCACACTGCAGTCTCACTGCTTCTGGCATTCATGACTCGCTGGGTCTGGAAAATGTTGCTGAACAGGATTATGAAAAGTTGCTGCAGCCGGAGTTTGTGCTGAAGGCAAAATATGAATTCGATGCAGAGGATTGTGCTTCCAGATTCTCGGTAAGAAATTCAAGAATCGGTTTCAAGGGAACTGTGACTTCGTTTTTCTCATATAAGGCGATGGTAGAGTTGAGCAGTGACGGTGAATTCCAGGTACTCGACCTTTACGGAAAGTTCACTCCATTCAGGAGGCTCTCCATAATTCTCGGACAGAATTCCGTCCCTATATTCAACAGCTACACTACTTCACCTGCGCAACTGGCATTTGCCAACCGGCCATTTATAGGGAAATACTTTCTCAGTACCCGCGATTTGGGTATAAATGTCTTATATCAGATCAAGGAAAAGGGGTTCCCTATTGCAATAGAGGCAGGTGCATACAATGGAGGCGGAATTAACAATCCTCTTTGGGTAAATCCTCCTACATTCGGCGGAAGGATTCTTTTCGGCAGTATGGAGAGAGGTTTCAGGTCTACTGCAAAAATCTACAGAACTTCTGCAATAGAGCAGAATGATTATCTTATCTGGGGGTGGGATGTAAGATATAAAAACGAGGCATTCAAGATCGAGGCTGAGATAATGGACAGATATAACTATTTTGATGAAAGAGACCTGTTTGCGTCTTATATCCAGTCTACATATAAATTTGAATGTAACGGTAAAATATTCAACGGTATAGAGCCTGCTCTGCGATGGGATGCCATGGGGTATGATTTTCTCGATAACGGTTTTGGCGTAAACAGAATCACAGCCGGGCTGAATTTCATTATAAACGTGAAACGGGTGAATGCGCTCTTCAGGGTTGACTACGAACAATATTTCAAGCGGGATGACTTTGCGGAGTTCTCCGAAAATGATGAAATGGATAACAACAAGCTGACATTCGAGTTTCTGATATCATTCTGACAGTATATATATGAAAGACGGTGTGTCATAATTGCAAACTGCTGCGTTATTTTCGGAATTCGGGCTAAGTCATTTACTCTAGTAAACTCCTGTCTTCCTCATCCTCAATGCCTTGTATTTTGCTAATTCTTACACACCTTAAAGGGGCTGCATCAAAACATTCATTTTGACACAGCCCCTTTGTCTATTGCATGCAACCCCTGTTCAGTCCAGTTTGTGAATTGTAAGTCCGCTTCTTAATTTAGGCTCGAACCATGTGGTCTTGGGCGGCATGATGTTGCCGGTGTCGGCAATGTCTATGAGTTGTTTCATGGATACCGGATAGAGTGCGAACGCTGCAGCCATCTCTCCTGAATCCACACGCTTTTCAAGCTCGCCCAATCCTCTGATTCCTCCTACGAAATCGATTCTCTTTGAGGTGCGGAGATCCTTGATGTCCAATATCTTGTCTAAAACCAGACTGGAGAGTATTGTAACGTCAAGTACCCCAATCGGGTCGGAATCATCGTATCTGCCCTCCTTTGCCTTTAGCGAATACCACTGTCCGCCTATGTAGAGCGAAAATTCGTGAAGCGCAGCCGGCCTGTAAGTTTCCTTCCCCTTTTTCTCTACAATGAAATCCTCCGACAGCCTTTCCAGGAACTGTTCTTGCGTAAGCCCGTTCAAATCCTTGACTACACGATTGTAATCGATGATTTTAAGATGGCTTTCCGGAAATGCCACAGCCATGAAGTAGTTGTACTCCTCGTCTCCGGTGTGGTTGGGGTTGTTTCTTTTCTTTTCCTCTCCAACCAGTGCAGCGGCAGCTGTCCTGTGATGTCCGTCGGCAACATAAAATGCCGGAATGGCTGCAAAAATTTCCGTTATGCGTTTTATGGTATCCTCGTTGTCAATAACCCAAAAATGGTGTCCGAATCCGTCTTCTGCCACAAAATCATATTCCGGTTCACCTTTTATGACTTCCTTTACGATTTCATTTATTTCGGCATTGTCGGGATATGCAAAGAATACGGGCTCTATATTGGCATTCTGGTTCCTTACATGAATCATCCTGTCCTCTTCCTTGTCCTTTCGTGTAAGTTCATGCTTTTTGATATTGCCTTTCATGTAGTCATCCACATAGGCGCAAAGCACAAGTCCGTATTGGGTACGCCCCTCCATTGTCTGGGCATAGACATAGTAATTTTCCTTCTTGTCCTGTACGAGCCAGCCCTTCTGCTGCCATATCTTGAAATTCTCCATGGCCTTTTCGTAAGCCTTTTGGGAATGCTCGTCGATAATAGGGTCGAAATCTATTTCAGGCTTTATTATGTGCAACAGCGATTTTTCCGTAGCCTCTGCCTTTGCCTCTTTTGAGTTGAGTACATCGTAGGGCCTTGAAGCAACCTCCTTTGCAAATGCCTTTGGCGGCCTTAATGCCGCAAACGGTTTGACTTTTACCATAATATTACTCTTTTGTGCAGCGTCCTATTTGTTTACCTGGAATTTTGTGCAGCCCTCCTTAAAGAACCTGACAATCTGGCTCGCGGCGGCAAGTCCTGCATTTATGTTGGCTTCTGCTGTCTCGGCTCCCATTTTCTTTGGGGTTGCAAAGACTCTCTTGCCGAATTTTTCATCAAGAACGGCCTGGTTGGTAGCTGCAATATCAGTAATGTATTTCAAATCTTCCCTCTCTTCCAGCACCTTTACAAGTTCATCTTCATTGATTACCTCTTTGCGTGCCGTGTTTACAAGGCATCCTCCCTTGGGCATCTGCTTGAGCAGCTGGTAGCCTATGGAGCCTTTTGTCTGTTCCGTTGCAGGTATGTGCAGTGATATGAAATCAGATTTGGAATAGAGCTCGTTCAAATCTTTTGCAACGGTTACGCCATCCTTTTCAATGGTCTCGGCGGGAACAAACGGGTCGAATGCCATTATTTTCATACCGAACCCTTTTGCGTGCGAAGCAACCAGACGCCCGACATTGCCGTAGGCCTGGATGCCTAAAGTCTTGCCTTTGAGTTCAGATCCCGTACCTGGGGTGAGCTGGTTCCTTGACATGTAAATCATGAAACATAGTGCAAGTTCTGCCACTGCATTCGAGTTCTGCCCAGGCGTGTTCATTGCAACGATGCCTTTTTCCGTACATGCCTTTAGGTCAATATTGTCATATCCTGCGCCGGCCCTTACAACTATCTTGAGGTTCCTTGCGGCATCTATCACCTCTTTTGTAACCTTGTCTGAACGTACTATAAGAGCGTCTGCATCTTTTACCGCATCCAGCAATTCTGATACGGCGGTATATTTTTCAAGGGCGGCGAACGTATAGCCAGCCTCTTCTACAATCTTTTTTATTCCATCTACTGCTACCTTTGAAAAAGGTTTTTCTGTAGCTACAAGAACTTTCATGTCGTATATTTTTATTTGTGTAATTTTTCAAAATCCTGCATGCACAAGATGAGCGCCTTCACGCTTTCAATAGGGCAGGCATTGTAAATGGAAGCCCTGAATCCTCCTACTGAACGGTGTCCTTTGATACCTACCATGCCTTTCTCCTTTGCATAATTGAGGAATTCGTCCTGAAGGGCCTCTTTGCCCGGGGCCATTACAAAACATACGTTCATAATCGAGCGGTCTTCCTTTGCCGCAGTTCCTACGAAGAGGGAGTTTCTGTCAATCTCCTCGTAAAGAAGGGCAGCCTTCTCTTTGTTTATCTTGTTCATGGCTTCAACTCCGCCCATCTCCTTGACCCAGTTGAGGGTTTCATGCATTACGAAAATAGAGAATACTGGGGGTGTATTGAACATGGAGCTGTTCTTTCCCTCTTCTCCAATATGGGTCCGGTAGTCTACCATTGTCTGGAGTTTCCTGTCGACCTTGCCCAGGATGTCTTTGCGTACAATAACGAAAGTTACTCCTGCAGGGCCCACGTTCTTCTGTGCTCCGCCATATATGAGTGCATATTTTCTTACGTCTATCGGACGGCTCATAATATCTGATGACATGTCTGCGACCAGGGGAACCGGAGAGTCAATGTCTTTCTTTATTTCAGTGCCGTAGATGGTGTTGTTTGTCGTAATGTGGAAGTAGTCTGCATCTGCGGGAATCTTATACCCTTTGGGAATATATGAATAGGTCTTGTCTTCAGATGAGGCTACAACCTCAACTTCGCCATAGAACCTGGCCTCCTTGATGGCTTTCTTTGCCCACACGCCTGTCTGCAGATAGGCGGCTTTTTTGTTCAGCAGGTTTGCAGGGACTGTAAAGAATTGTGTCGATGCACCTCCGCCCAGAAGCAGGACTGCATAGTCGTCGGGTATGTTGAGCAGTTCGCGCCACAGTTGCTCTGTCTCTTTCATGATTCTTTCCCAGCCGGGTGAGCGGTGTGAAATTTCCAATATTCCGATTCCTGTGTTGTCAAAATCTCTGATAGCTGCAATTGCAGATTCAATGGCGGGCTTGGGCAATACGCAAGGGCCTGCATTAAAATTATGTGCCTGTTTCATCTCTATTTTGTTTTGTACTGTTTCTATTTGTTTGATAAAATTGTCATGTTGTCTGACATGGTATCCTTTTCACAATAGTGGCAATGGAGCAGGAATTTTCCATTGTCGGACATAACCGTCGTGAATCTGGTCTTTACCGGCTGGTGATTGGTTATGCATTTTGGATTGCCGCATTTGACTATCCCTTCTATCTCCCTGGGAACAGATATGATCTTTTTCTGTACGACCTCAAAATTCTTTATTATGTTTATCTTGGCCTGTGGGGCTACAAGGGCTATCCTGTTTATTTCATCATCTGCGAAGTATCTGTCGGCGACCTTTATTATGGCCTTTTTGCCCAGCAGCTTGCTTTCAAGGTTTGTCCCGAACGTTATCTGGTTCTTGCACTCATCCAGATTCAGGATACGTATGACCTTGAAAAGCTGGTTCGACGGAATATGGTCTAAAACTGTTCCGTTTTCTATTGCGCTTACTTTCAGTTCTTTTCTTGTGTTTTCCATATTTTCCGAATTTGACTATTTATATCCCAAAAGATAGGCTATGATTGCCATTCTTACATATACACCGTTTTCAGCCTGTTTGAAGTAGTATGCGTGCGGTGTGTCGTCTACATCCTGGGCTATTTCGTTTATGCGCGGAAGCGGGTGGAGAATCTTCATGTTTTTCCTTGCATTCTCCAGCATGCCTGCCGTAAGGCTGTAACAGTTCTTTACCTTTTCGTATTCCATTATGTCGGTAAAACGTTCCTGCTGAACGCGGGTCATGTAGAGTATATCCGTATCTGCTATGCCTTCAGACAAGTCTGCGGTCTCCTTGTAAGGTATGCCTTTTTTGTCCAGAAAGACTTTGTATTCATACGGCATCTTCAATTCGTCCGGGGCAGTGAAGGTGAATTTGGGCGAAAAGTGCGACAGTGCCTGGAGCAGTGAGTGGACAGTTCTGCCATACTTCAAATCTCCCACCATGTTTATGTCGATGTTATCCAGGCGCCCCTGTGTCTGCCGTATGGTGTACAGGTCGAGCAGAGTCTGCGACGGGTGTTGGTTGGCACCGTCTCCGGCGTTTATCACGGGCACGGAAGCAACTTCTGAAGCATACCTCGAACTCCCTTCCAAAGGATGGCGTATGACAATTATGTCTACATAGTTGGAGACCATCTTTATAGTGTCCTTGAGGGTCTCTCCCTTGCTGACACTCGTGTTTACCACGTCTGAAAAACCTATCACACGCGCTCCCAGCCGGTTTGCGGCTGTTTCAAAACTGAGCCTCGTCCTTGTGGAGGGTTCAAAAAAGAGAGTCGCCACAATCTTGTCTCTCAATATTGGCTGGGCCTTGTTTGCTTCAAAGTCTTTTGCCACATCCAGGATGTGCAGAATCTCCTCTTTTGTAAAGTCATGAATGGATATTAAACTTTTTGGCATATATCTGAAATTTTTGTTCCTTCAATTTTCTCTAAAGCCTCTGTGAGCCTTTGTGCCGCACTGAGAGGTACGCTTATCTCCATAAGGCAGTCGTTCCCATAACTGCGGTTGCCTGGAGTGATCTGCATCTGTTTGAGCAATTTCATGATTCTGTCCATCTGGAGATATTCGAATTGAAGCCTGAAGGGCCGCTTTGCCACCTTTTCCACAATCGTGGAATTTGCGATAGCATCGGCAGCGGCGCTTTTATATGCCTTTATAAGCCCCGGCACGCCCAGTTTTATCCCTCCGAAATAGCGTACTACGACAATTAAGATATCGCTCAGATTGTTGGACAGAATCTGTCCGAATATGGGACGGCCAGCAGTAGATGACGGTTCGCCGTCATCATTGGCTCTCCATTCCGCTCCGTCATACCCCAGTCTGTATGCATAACAGTGATGCCTGGCATCGAAATACTCTTTTTTCAAACTGAAAATCCTTTCTTTTGCCTCCTCTTCCGTTTCAACAGGAAAGGCATAGGCCAAGAACCTGCTGCCGTTATCTTTATAGATTCCGGTTGAAACCGCGGCGATGCTTTTGTAGCGGTCGAAATCGGTATTTCTCTCTGCCTCCATACCAAATTGTAAAAGTAGGCTCTTTTTTGTAATTTTGCAATATGTCTCAAGTGCAGTTTTTAGATGATTTTTCCACTCTTGGCTTTCTGCTCAAAAGATGGCTTTCCGGCGACCTTGCCTTGCCGGGAATAGACAGGGCCATGGCTGCTTCCTATGCTGCAAATCATTTCTTTACTCCGTATATGCAGCGTAATGCCATAGGTGCAATCGCAAACCGGTTCCTTGTGCGTGAAGAACTTGAAAAATGGCTTGGAAACTATATGCCCGGTTTGGGAGAAGGCTTCGGCAGACGGAAAGTCGGAATTGTGATGGCAGGAAACATACCTCTGGTAGGGTTCCACGATTTTCTCTCTGTAATGGCTGTCGGGGCGGATGCAGTCGTCAAGCTCTCTTCCAGAGATGCCTTTCTTCTTCCTGCCGTGTTCTCTGTCTTATGCTCTGTTGATTCAGGGTGGCGGAAACGTGCCGAGTTTATAGTCTCGGACGGCAGGTCAGGCGAGTACCTTCAGGCTTTTGCAGATACAGATGCCATGATTGCAACCGGAAGCGACCAGACAAAGGAGGCTGTCTCTGCCGTTTATGGTGACAAACCTCTGTTGGCGCGGGGCAGCAGGTTCAGTTATGCAGTCATAGATGACCGGAACAAGGGCAATCTTAATGGACTTGCAGAGGATGTCTTTCTCTATTTCGGGCTTGGATGCAGAAGTGTCTCCAGATTTTTTGTCAGCCGAGTGACAGGATTGTCGGCATTGTTGCATGAACTGGCAAATGGCAGGGAACTTGTGGCGGGAAATGAAGCCTACATGAACAGTTACAGAAGGCTTAAGGCTATATGTAAAATGGAGGGCCGTGAATTTGAAGACGGCGGATTCTTTATTCTTGCTCCTGTGGAGGAGGTCTTTTTGCCTATGGGGCTGTTGGGATATGCCTATTACGACTCAGACAGGGAACTGGAGCTGTTCGAAACTGAAAAAAGAGATTCAATTCAAAAAAAATATCGTACCTTTGGTTTGGCGCAGTACCCGTCCGTCACGGAATATGCAGATAATGTCGATACCGTAAATTTTTTAATAGAATCGCTATGATATACAAATTCAAAGGCTCTATTCCCGGCAGCAAGGTCTTCATGAGAGAGTATGAAATTGAAGGCAGCTCCACACTATATGACTTCAATGATTTCCTTACCAATGACTTGGGTTTTTCTCCCGGGCAGATGACTCTTTTCAGGGGAATGGACAGGTTCGGGGAACCGAGGTCTGAATACGGGCTTTTCGACATGGGCGACGGTTCAATGGATGAGGTTACTGTGGAAAAGGTTATAAAAAGGGGTGAGAAAGAGCTGCATTATGTGTTTGACATGAATCGCCAGCGGTATATAAGGTTGGATTTCATGGAGACCTGCGCTCAGTTGCCGCGAGTTTCGTATCCGCGTCTGGTGGCTGAGAAGGGGCGTAATCCCGAGCAGTTTGCAAAGGGTTACGAGGATTTTGACCAGATATCCGAGCCCTTTGAGAATATGGAAGGTTCTGCAATAGAAGAAAGTGAACTGCCCGAAAACGAAGAGTCCATATAAAGTTCATGTATAAGCCGCTGCTCCTGATAATATTGGGCCCGACTGCTGTCGGCAAGACAGATTTTGCCATTGAGCGGGCACTGGAGTGTGGCTCTCCGGTAGTCTCATGCGATTCGCGTCAGATTTATAAAGAGCTGAAAATAGGGACAGCACCTCCTTCCAGTGAACAGTTGGCCAGAGTCAGACATTACTTCATTTTTTCCCATTCGGTAAACGATTATTTTACGGCAGGGCGCTATGAAATAGAGGCTCTTGCCCTTTTGGATGAGTTGTTCAAGACTCATTCTACGGTTGTTATGGCCGGCGGGTCAGGGCTTTATATAGATGCCTTGTGCAACGGTCTTGACGATTTCCCTCCGGCAGACCAGAATTTGCGCAGGAGGCTGACTCTAAAGGCAGAAAAGGAGGGAGTGGAGTCTCTTGCCGCATTGCTCAGGGAGATAGACCCGCTCTCTTATGAAACAATAGAAATATCAAACAGGCAGCGGGTCATAAGGGCAGTTGAGGTTACCTTGCAGACGGGACGGAAATTTTCAGACTGGAAGAGCCACGCGGTAAAGGAACGGCCGTTCCAGATAAGGAAAATCTTTCTGAGCCGCGACCGGGAACTGCTTTATGAAAGAATAAACAAAAGGGTAGACCTTATGATGGAGCAGGGGCTGCTCGATGAGGCTCTCTCCCTGATGCGGTTTCGCGACAGGCCGGCCCTCAATACTGTCGGGTACAAGGAACTCTTCGATTACATTGACGGGAAAACTTCACTTGCAGAGGCAGTGGAACTGATAAAAAGAAACTCCCGCCGGTATGCAAAGAAACAACTTACATACTGGCGGAGAGACAATGCCCTGGAAACAGTCTGCATTTAGGGCAGGCTAGTTCCCCACTTCCGAGAGGAACTTTATGCGGATGAGCCTTACTTCTTCTTCGGTATAGTCAGGGCCAAGTGCCTTTAACGCTTCATTTACTGAATCTGAAACCGCCTCTTCCTTGAAGTATTCGTATATGTCGCCGACCTTGTCATCGTCTACAACCTGGCGTATATAGTAGTCGATGTTTATCTTTGTCCCGGAATTTACGATAGATTCGATTTCGTTGTACAACTGCTCCATGTCTATGTTCAGCGAGTCTGCAATCTCGTCCAGGGGAGTCCTGCGGTCTACGCTCTTTATAATGGAGATCTTGTTAGAACTCTTTACCGGCACTGTCTTTACCAGGAAATCTGTAGGCCGTATGATGTCGTTCTCCTCTACATATTTGGCAATAAGCCTTATGAATTCATTGCCGAACTTTTTGGCCTTGCCTTCTCCAACGCCCTGGCATGCCTTGAGTTCCTCGATTGTGGTAGGATACATTATGGACATGTCTTCAAGGGAAGGATCCTGGAATATTACGAATGGCGGAATGTTCAGTCTCTTTGAAAGGGATTGGCGTACATCCTTGAGCATGCTCAGCAGCGCTTCGTCTCCAGCTCCACTGTGGTGTTTCTGGTTCCCGGCGGTCTGAGTTTCGTCATCATCATCGGAATCGTCGAATTTCCTGTCTTCGGTAAGCATTATCGACCAGGGCTTTTTGTAAAACTCCAACCCTTTGGGTGTGACGGTTATAAGCCCGTATTTCTCAACCTCTTTATACAACAGTTGCAATATTAGACCCTGCCGTATGATTGCCAGCCAGAAATCTGCCCCCTTGTTGGGGATGATGCCGAACAGTTCCAGTTTGTGATGGTTGTATGATTTTATGATAGAATTGGAAACCCCTCCCAGGATGTTTGCAAGATGCTCTGCCTTGAAATTCTCTTTCATCGAAGTGATGAGCTCTATGACCATACACATGAACTCCTTGCCCTCGAACTGTGCCTTAGGATGCAGGCAGTTGTCGCAGTTGCCGCAGTTTTCCTTCTGGTAAGTCTCGCCGAAATAGTTGAGCAGGCTTTTTCTTCTGCATGTGTTCGATTCTGCGTATGCAACAGTGTCGTTCAGCAGCTGGCGCCCTATTTCCTGTTCGGCAAGAGGCTTGCTCTGCATGAATTTTTCCAGTTTCTGTATATCCTTGTAACTGTAGAAGGCAATGCACTGCCCTTCTCCGCCGTCTCTGCCGGCCCGTCCGGTTTCCTGATAGTAGCCTTCCAGACTTTTCGGGAAATTGTAGTGGATGACAAATCTGACATCAGGCTTGTCTATACCCATTCCGAACGCAATAGTGGCAACGATAACGTCTATCTCTTCCATCAGGAACTTGTCCTGGTTCGCGGCTCTTGTGGCAGCATCCAGTCCTGCATGGTATGGCAGTGACTTTATACCGTTTACGTTAAGCAATTCCGAGAGTTCTTCCACCTTCTTCCTGCTAAGGCAGTAGATTATGCCCGATTTGCCGCTGTTGTTCTTTATGAATTTGATAATCTCTTTCTCCCTGTTTGCTTTAGGCCTTACTTCATAATAGAGGTTTTCCCTGTTGAATGAGGCCTTGAAGACTTTTGCATCTCCCATGCCCAGATTTTTCTGTATGTCCTGCTGTACCTTGGGAGTCGCGGTTGCGGTAAGCGCGATGATGGGCGCAATGCCTATCTCTTTTACTATCGACTGTATCCTTCTGTATTCAGGCCTGAAATCATGCCCCCACTCCGAGATGCAGTGCGCCTCGTCTACTGCATAAAACGAGATTTTTATCTGTTGCAGAAGCGCTATGTTTTCCTCTTTGGTAAGCGATTCGGGTGCAACGTAGAGCAGTTTTGTCATTCCTGAAAGCAGGTCATCCTTTACTTCCTGAAGCTGGGTCTTGTTGAGGGAGGAGTTTAAAAAATGCGCCACCCCCTCTTCGTGGGCAACAAAACCCCTGATTGCATCTACCTGGTTTTTCATCAGTGCAATCAGCGGAGAGATGATTACGGCCGTACCCTCCATAAGAAGGGCCGGCAGTTGGTAGCACAAAGATTTTCCCCCTCCGGTAGGCATCAGTACGAATGTGTTCTTGCCGGCTATCAAGTTATTGATAATAGCCTCCTGATCTCCTTTGAAAGAATCGAATCCAAAGAAATCTTTTAGTTTTTGGTGTAAAACATCAGATGTTATGTTCATATATCGAAGTGAAAAAATCTTTACCTTTGTATCCACTAAGTTAGGAATTAGTTTAATTTTTACAAAATTTTTTAAAAATTATGGCCGATAATCTAAAAGAATTAGCCATTAGTGTGATTGAGAAAGAGGCTCAGGCGGTAAACAATCTAAAACCATATATCGACGATGAGTTTCTGGAGATACTGAATCTCATATACAACTCCAAAGGCAGACTCATAATAACGGGAATAGGGAAAAGCGCGATAATAGGGCAGAAGATTGTGGCTACCATGAATTCTACCGGAACGCCTGCAATCTTCATGCATGCGGCAGATGCCATTCACGGCGATTTGGGCATAGTCCAGCACGATGATGTGGTGATGTGCATCTCGAAAAGCGGCAATACTCCTGAGATAAAGGTGCTTGTGCCGCTTATCAGGAGAATGGGGAACAAACTTGTCGCCATGGTCTCAAATACAGATTCTTATCTGGCCCAGCATTCAGACCATATTGTCAGGGCGACGGTGGCGGCAGAGGCATGTCCCAATAACCTGGCTCCTACATCGAGCACTACTACACAGCTTGTAATGGGCGATGCAATAGCGGTATGCCTGCTCAAGATGCGTGGTTTTTCCCAGGAAGACTTTGCGAGGTATCATCCCGGCGGCTCCTTGGGAAAGAGGCTGTATCTGAGGGTGGGAGATCTGATAGACCCTGAGGTCAGGCCCTCCGTAAAACTGGATGAGACAATACAGAATACTATAATAAACATTTCGCAGAACAGGCTTGGGGCCACAGTCGTATTGGACGGGAATGACAACCTGTGCGGAATAATAACCGACGGAGACGTGCGCCGTATGGTTGAGAAGGGGATTCCCATAGATACGCTTTCTGCAAAGGACATCATGAGTGTAAATCCCAAAACCATAGACATAAATGAATTGGCTGTCAATGCGTTCTCTATTATGGAAAAGAATAAGATAACTTCGGTGGTTGTTTTGCGCGAGGGGCGGTATGTAGGGCTGATTCACATTCATGACATACTCAGGGAGGGGATAGTCTGATTATGGAAAAATTCAATCCTAACGACATAGGCATACCTAACGGCAACTTTTTCGGGTTGCCGTATACGGTCGGAGAGAGCGAGACCGTGCTGCTGCCGGTAACATGGGATGTCACGACATCGTACGCAAGCGGAACGGCAAAAGGGCCGCAGGCCATGCTTGACGCATCTTTGCAGATAGACCTTTTTGATGAACTGGTGCCCCAGGTGTGGAAAAGGAAGATTGCCACACTTCCCTTCAGTGGAGAAATAGAGAACATGAACGGCCGGGGCAGGGCCATGGCCGAGCAGGTTATGGAGAGTCTGGCAAAAGGTGAGGATCCTGCCGGACTGATCCATAAAGTCTCTGAGGTGAACTCTCTCTCGGAGCGGTTGAACGAATATGTATATTCCACATGCAGACAGTATCTGGATGAGGGCAAGCGTGTAGGAGTGGTAGGCGGAGAGCACAGTGTCCCTTTCGGCTACATAATGGCGCTTGCCGAAAGGTATCAGGATTTTGGTATATTGCACATAGATGCTCATGCCGATTTGCGCAGGGCATACGAAGGATTCACCTATTCGCATGCCTCAATCATGTACAATGTGCTGGACAGGATACCGCAGGTTTCAAGGATATGCCAGGTTGCCGTGAGGGACTTTTGCAGTGACGAGTATGATATAATGTGCGGTGACGGCAGGGTGAGGTCGTTTACAGACAGGGCACTGCACAGAGACAAATTCCTTGGCAAGAGTTGGGATTCTATATGCGGCAACATCATTGGAGTGCTCCCTGAAAAAGTCTATATAAGTTTTGACATAGACGGTCTTTCTGCCTCACTGGCCCCAAATACCGGAACACCGGTCCCGGGAGGGCTCTCATTCCGCGAGGCGGATTATCTGCTGGAAAAACTCTCACTCAGCGGAAGGGAAGTGATAGGGTTTGACTTGTGCGAAGTGGCTCCCGGCTCTGAGGGCGAATGGGATGCAAATGTGGGAAGCCGGGTTCTGTTCAGGCTTTGCCTGTGTTAGATCAGGCATGACTTTATGCCGGGTGGATAGATTTGCATTGCTTTATGTTTTTGCGTATCTTTGTATACTTTACTTCAAGGTTGGACTATGGCGAAACTTACTCCTAAAAAAATAGTTGCTACAGTCGAAGCGGACTTCAAACACTTCTTCTCGCAATTTCTACATAATGAATCGATAGGCGGAATTATTCTTTTGATATGCACGATTATTTCACTCTTGTGTGCCAATGTCCCGCAACTGGGGGCATTGCATGAGTTGTGGAGCAAGAATGCCGGGATTCATGTGGGCGATTTTTCCCTCTCCATGAGTGTGGGCCACTGGATAAACGATGGTCTGATGGCTGTCTTCTTTTTTGTTGTAGGTCTGGAAATCAAGCGTGAGATGCTGGTTGGCGAACTTTCCTCGTTCAAACACGCATCCCTTCCCATATTCGCGGCTGTCGGAGGCATGATTGTTCCGGCGCTGCTCTATACGCTGTTCAACGGAAACGGTGACTTTTCCAACGGATGGGGTATCCCGATGGCTACCGACATAGCATTTGCAATAGGCGTGCTTTCTCTTCTGGGAAAGAGAGTCCCGCTAGGGCTCAAGGTCTTTCTTACGGCGCTTGCAATAGTTGACGATCTGGGAGCGATAGTCGTGCTTGCAATTTTCTATCCGTCTCATGCACTTCATTTTGACATGCTGCTTTATGCCATGGCTGTAGTCCTGGTGCTTTATTTCTTCAACAGAAACAAAGTGAACAACATGCTCTTTTATATAATTCCGGGCATACTCCTGTGGTACCTTATCCTTAAATCCGGCATACATGCCACAATCGCAGGAGTTATATTGGCAATGACCATACCATCCAGAACAGTGATTAACGAGGTGAAGTTCATGGTACGGGTCAGGTATCTGCTGGAGAAGTTCAAGAATGCCAGCAACAGCGAGGTCGAAGTTTTGGCAAATCCGCGGCAGCAGCATATAATCCATAGGATAGACAAGCATGTGCAGGAGATAAATCCACTGCTTCACAAATTTGAAACCATGCTTCATCCATGGGTTACCTTTTTCATAATGCCTGTGTTCGCTCTTGCAAATTCCGGAGTGGAGATTTCGCTGGATCTCTTTACTCCGCAGGTCATGCCTATTGCGGAGGGCATATTCTTTGGTCTTCTGTTTGGCAAACCGATAGGAATATTCCTTTTCAGTTTTGTTTCGGTCAAGCTTGGAATAGCGAAATTGCCGACGGGAACAAAATGGAGACAAATCGCGTCATTGGGAGTCATAGCCGGAATCGGATTCACAATGTCGATATTCATAGATTCGCTTGCATTCACTCAGGAATACCTTGTGAATGTGGGCAAGGCGGCAATCTTAGGTACGTCTTTTGTTGCTGCCGTAGTTGGTTTGGGGCTGATGTTCCTTACCTGCAAAACAGAAAAAACAGTTTAATTATTTATAAATAAAAACAGTATGAAGAAAATCTTGAAATTTTTCGCATTGGCTTCCGTGGCTGTTGCAACTGCAGCATGTTCCGGAAACAAACAGTATGGCGAACCTGTTCCGGGCATTGCCCAGAGCAGTGTCGATTCTGCAAGTTATGCATTGGGAGTTTCAATGGGCATGTCGCTTAAACAGTCGGGAATTGAGCCGTTGAACCTTGCGTCACTCTATGAAGGTCTTGTTGACGGTGCTTTTGGCAATGATCTTAAAGTCTCACAGGCAGAGCTTCCCAACGTGATTCAGACATATATAACAAGAAGCAATATTGCCATGGCAGACAAGAAAACCAGGGAGCAGGATGTTTTCTTTGCCGAAAATGCAAAGAAAGACAGCGTTCAGGTTACCGAAAGCGGTCTGCAGTACAAGATTATCCGTCAGGGCAACGATTCTCTCAGGCCCGCCATATCAGATACTGTTACCGTAAACTATACGGGAACGCTTCTTGACGGGACAGAGTTTGATTCTACCCGCGGAGAAGGCGGACAGCCTGTCACATATCCGCTGGGTGGCTTTATCAGAGGATGGCAGGAAGGTCTTCCTCTCATAGGTGAAGGCGGAAGAATCATCCTTTGGATTCCTTTCTCACTTGCCTATGGAGACAGGGCCATGGGTCCTTCAATTCCAAAATATTCTACTCTGGTATTTGACGTGGAGGTCTTGAAAGTCTCTCCCAAGCAGGAGGAGAAGTAAAATCTGCAAAGAAGGAGAACGATATTGAACTGTGCCGGAATAGTGTTTCGGCACAGTCCTTATCTTTGCACTGCATATTGCAATGGACAACAGGAGAGTCGTAACATATTCCCTTTCAGGCGCGCTGGTGTTGCTGGGCGTAATCGTATTCGCTCTTTTCAATCTCTTTTCCCCGGAAGGTGAAAAGGAAGAGGATGATTTTGCCTTGACAGATATGGCATTGTACAGGGCAGTGCCGAGTGATGCCGTAATGGTCTTGCATCTTGAGAGCGGAGCGCAGTTTTTCACAGAAAACTCTCCATTGAAGAAGGCAGAACAGCAGATGGTGGCTTCGCTTCATTATTCTGCAAAGAATGAAGTGTCGTTGCTTTACATATTCGACGGGAAGGAAGAAAGCAGATCCGGCAACGGGCCTCTTTTCGAATCCTTGAAAAGTCGGGCCGAAATGGAAAAACACTATAATTCGGCTGAAATCTATAATATGGGTGATTCTCTTTATTTCACCCTTTACGGAAGCATTCTTGCCGCAAGTTCCTCTGTCTATGTCCTGGAGAATTCGATCCGTCATCTGGAGAACGAAACTTCCATTTTGGATAATACGGACATTAAGGCGGCGGCATCTGACGGGGCCGAAAACCGCCTGTTTATAAACCACAGCCAGATAGGAAAATTCTTTTCGGGAGTAACGAACGGCAATATTCTCAAACATTCCGATTTTTTCCTCAATTTCGCATCATGGAGCAGTTTTGACATAGAACGCAGAAAAATAGATGGCGGAGTGCACATAAGGCTGGCCGGCAGGATTGCAAACAACATGGAGGAGCGTTACTTCTCTTCGCTTTTTTCGGGACAGCAGCCTGTGCACGGAACTGCGGCATCGGTGCTTCCCGCCACAACTGCCTTTGCTGTATCTTTGCCGTTTTTTTCTGCAGAAAGTTATCTTGACGGCATAAGGGAATTCAAGGCGGTTCACAAAGATTTGAACTTATACGACTATCGCCAGACGGTTACTGCAATAGAGGGTGAGCTTTCACCTGCAGCTCTCGCAGATTCTCTCGACATAGAGGAGATAGTTGCCGCCTATTGCAGTTTCGGAGGCGGATATGACTGGGTCACTCTTGTGCGTGAAAGAGAAAGTTCCTCATTCTCTTCTCTCTTTTCCAGGGAAAATACTGAAATTCAGGTAGAGCCTTACAAGTACAGAAACTATATGGCCTCTCTGTTTGGCAATCTCTTTTCAAATTGCAGTGAAGAATACTTTTGCAAGATAGACGGGTGGACGGTAATTGGCCCCCAGCTCTTTGTAAAGGCATTTGCCAGAGGGGCGGCAAAGCAGTTCACACTTGAAGATTATCTTGCCGGCACGCCGGCACGCGATGCTTTCACGGATGCAGCCAATGCAGAAGTCATGGTAAATCTGAAACTGTCGGCAGACAGTCTGGGAAATGTGTTCAAGAAAAAGTATGCATCTGTCTTGCAGAAGCTCACAGGCATGGTCAATTTTTCATCTGTCTGCGCAAGAATCTACAATGAAAATTCCATGCTCAAAGCAGATATAGACGTTTACGGGGCAAATCTGGAAAAACTGCCGGCACCGGAGACCGGGCAGCAGCCGTTCATAGTGGTAGACAGCACCATAAAGGTGGAAAACGGCATATTTGAACTGAAAGATTTCATATCGGGAGGCAAATGTTACCTCGAGCAGCTGGATAACTATAACCTCAGATATATGAACGGTGCCAGGAAAGGGTTGTGGACCATTCAGTTCGATGAACCGCTGTGCGGATATGTAGAACAGATAGATTTTTTCGGCAACGGAAAATTGCAGATGCTCTTTGCTGCCGGCGACAAGCTTTATCTGCTTGACAGGCTGGGACGAATCGTAGGCGGCTTCCCGGTTGAGTTTGCAACGCCTGTGGTCCTTGGTCCAAAGGTTACCGGTCTTTATGACGGAGTCTATTCCATTATGGTGCTCGATGAGAAAAACAGGGTGGCCATCTATAAGGTGGAGCGGAACAGGCTCTCTCCTCCAACAGAGATTGTCTGCGGGGAATTCGTCAAGGAGCTGCCCGAACTTGTAACTATAGAGAACGAAGATTATCTGTTTGTAAGGACTGTTACACAGACAAAGATTTTCACCATCCAGGGGTATGAGATTACAGGAAAGGAAAAAAGAGGCAGAATTGCTCCTGACGGGCAGATAAAAATATTGGAAAACAGTAAAATAGAATATATGGGAACCGACGGTAAGACGTATGTCATGGATCTGAATACCGGAAGGTCTCAAAAAGCGGGCTAGAATGGAAGCGTTTTTTACAATAATACTGCTGGTTGCCCTGTTCTTCTGGCTGCTGGGAAAGTTCCTGCCCCGTATTCTGGCCTGGTATGTCAGGCGCAGGATTGGAGTTGCCCCGCAGGAAGAGAGATGGAGACGGCAGGGATGGCGGAAGGCGGAGAACGAAAATATAAATGAAGGTGAAGTGGAGATAAAATATTCAGAGCCCCGGGAGAAGATAATTACCGGAAACATGGGTGAATATGTAGACTTTGAGGAGGAAAAAAGCAACTGAACATGAATTCTTTCAAACGATTGCTGGCATATGCCAAGCCTTACGGCAGATTTTGGCCGGGATATCTGGTACTTTCTGTTCTTTCAGTAATATTCAGTGTAGTGAACTACGCCCTGATAGGGCCTCTGCTTACAGTGCTTTTCGAACCCGCAGATGTGGGCTCCATAGCACAGCTGCCGGCATTCGAACTGACTCCGAAATATTTTGAGACACTGTTCCAATATTATCTTTCAGGGATACTTGCTTCGTACGGAGTGTTGAGGGCCCTGTTTTTCGTGAGTCTCATACTTGTTCTCACTTCGTTTTTGTCCAATCTTACCAGATATCTTTCTCAAAGGATACTGGTAAGCATGAGAACATATATCATGCTGAACATAAGAAGAGATCTTTTCAACAAGATTGCGAGTCTCAATGTGGGCTATTTCAACGACCAGCGGAAAGGCGAGATCCTCTCTTCAATATCTAACGATGTCACTGAGGTGCAGAACGGCGTGGCAAACAGTTTTCATGTGCTTTTCAGGGAACCGCTGCTTATAATCGGCTTTCTCTGCGGGCTTTTCTACATGTCTCCCAAGCTTACTCTGGTAACTCTTCTGACCCTTCCGTTTTCTGCCATTGTCATAGGTCGCATAAGCCGTTCGCTCAAGCGGGGGGCTGTCCAGACACAGTCGCTTATGGCCAGGATTGTCACCCACTTCGAAGAGGCGATATCTGGCATACGGATAATCAAGGCATTCAATGCCACAAAATATGTAGACGGTGTGTTTGAGGAGACCAACCTGGCTCACAGGCAGAGTTGCCGCAGCATGTTCAACAGGCAGGAACTGGCTTCTCCTCTTTCAGAATTCCTGGGCATAGCGGTAGCGGCCGCAGTGCTTTTCTACGGAGGATGGCTCCAGATAAAGGGGCAGCTTGGAATGAGCATCCCAGATTTCGTAGTCTACATAGGCTTTTACTGGAGGGTGCTTGAACCTGCAAAGGCCATCTCCTCTGCCTATGCAAGTATCCAGCGCGGCATGGTTTCGGGAGGAAGGCTCTTTGCAATCCTGGATGTGAAAAATCCGATTGTGGAGAAGAAAGATGCAGTCCAGGTTACGGAATTCAGGAATGAAATAGAGTTCAGGAACGTGAACTTCTCATATTCACATGACATTCCTGTACTCAAGGATATTAATCTTAAGATTGCAAAAGGAAAGACAGTGGCGATAGTAGGCCCTTCCGGAGGCGGAAAGTCTACAATGGCCGACTTGCTGCCGCGGTTCTACGATGTGACTGGCGGGGAAATCCTGCTTGACGGCCGCAATATAAAGGATTACAAGATAGAAAGCCTTGTATCGCTCATGGGAATAGTGACCCAGGAGGCCATTCTGTTTAACGATACGGTTTACAACAACATAACGTTCGGCATGTCGAACGTGAGTGAAGAAGACGTATATAATGCGGCCAAAGTCGCCAACGCGCATGACTTTATCATGCAGATGGAAAATGGTTACCAGACGAATATAGGTGACAGGGGCGGCAAGCTTTCGGGGGGACAGCGCCAGAGGCTGGCCATAGCACGGGCCGTGCTGAAGAATCCTCCGATACTTATTTTGGACGAGGCAACATCGGCCCTGGATACAGAGAGCGAAAGGCTGGTGCAGCAGGCCCTTACAAATCTTATGAAAAACAGGACCTCGGTAGTTATTGCCCACAGGCTCTCTACAATCCGTGATGCCGATGAAATCGTGGTGGTGCAGAAGGGGCAGATAGTCGAACGCGGAACTCATGAGCAGTTGCTCGAGAATCACGGGCTCTACTCTCATTTGTGTGAATTGCAAAATTTTAAATAGGCATGGAGTTAGAGAATATAGAGAACATTTCACTGGTAAAGATGCTTGAAGAGAGTTTCAGGAAAAACTGGAACATGCCAGCCCTCTCCAATTACAAGGATATTACGCTTCATTACCGCGACGTGGCAAGGCGGATAGAGAAGCTCCATATAATTTTCGGAATATGTGGCCTGCGCAAAGGTGAAAAGGTCGCAATATGCTCGCGGAACCAGGCCAACTGGGGTGTCGTATTTCTGGCATCGCTTACATACGGTGCAGTCCCCGTCCCCATACTGCATGAATTCAAACCGGGCAACGTACATCACATAGTGAACCATTCTGAGAGCAGAATACTCTTTGTGGGCGACATGATATGGGAAGATCTCTCAAAAGACGAGATGCCGGGCCTGGAGGCGATTATCCAGATAACAGACTTTTCCCTGCTTTATGCAAATTCCGACAAAATCGTGGAGACGAGGGAGCATCTGAACGAGCTTTTCGGGAAGAAGTATCCCCGGAATTTTTCTGCAGACAACATCAATTACCATCGGGAAGAGTCATGCGATGACGTTGCCATGATAAACTATACTTCCGGCACTTCCGGCTTTTCAAAGGGGGTGATGATACCTTTCAGGGCTCTTGTCTCGAATGTACTTTTCGCATGCGAGAAATACCCGCATATAGGCAGCGGCTCCAATTCTGTGTCAATGCTTCCTACGGCGCACATGTACGGTCTGATGTTCGAGTTCCTTTTTGAAATATGCGTTGGGGCGCATGTCCATTTCCTGACCCGTGTCCCGAGTCCGAAAATCATAATGGATGCCTTTGCCAACATAAAGCCAGACATAATAATTGCAGTTCCGCTTATAATAGAGAAGATATACAAGACCAGGCTGCAGCCTGTTCTGAACAGGACGGGAGTAAAAGTGCTCCTCAAGCTTCCGGTTATAGACAAAAAGGTGCAGGAGAGAATAAAGGGAGAACTTGTCAGGACATTCGGCGGAAAATTCTTTGAGGTGATAATAGGCGGGGCTGCCTTTAACAGGGAAGCCGATGAGTTTTTCCACAGGATAGGATTTCCGTACACCATAGGTTACGGCATGACAGAGTGCGCTCCCATAATTTCCTACGCCCCCTACAACGAATACAGGATTTTCTCGTGCGGAAAGGCGGCTCCGCGTATGGAAATCAGGATAGACTCTCCAGATCCGGAACATATTGCGGGCGAAATACAGGTAAAGGGTGCGAATGTGATGCTCGGATATTATCACAATCCCGAGGCTACCGCAGCTGCCTTTACCGAAGACGGCTGGATGAAGACAGGCGATATGGGAATCCTCGATTCAGACGGATTCCTTTATATAAAAGGAAGGTGCAAGAGCATGATACTAGGTGCTTCAGGCCAGAATATCTATCCTGAGGAGATCGAGAGCATGATAAACAACATGCCGTATGTGGTGGAGTCTCTTGTGGTTGAGGATGGAGGAAAGCTGGTGGCACTTATCTATCCGGATGTCGACGGAGCTATGGAAGACGGTATTGCAGGTGATGCCCTTGAGGCCAGGTTGAAAGAGGCTGTGGAGGCTGTAAATGCAGATTTGCCTAACTATGCCAGAATCTCCTCGCTCAGGGTGATGCCCGAGGAGTTTGAAAAGACTCCAAAGAGAAGTATAAAAAGGTACATTTACAACAGTTGACTTGCATGGACAGTAAAAAACAGCGTCAGTTCGACAAGAGTTATCTGAAGGTGGCAGGAATATGGGCGGAAAACTCATACTGCAACCGCCGGAAAGTTGGAGCTCTTATTGTAAAGGACAGAATGATAATCTCCGACGGATATAACGGAACACCATCGGGCTTTCCAAACATATGTGAAGACGATAATGGGGTTACTTTTCCTTATGTACTTCATGCAGAGGCCAATGCCATAACAAAAGTGGCAAAGTCGAACAACAGCAGCGTAGGGGCGACCCTCTATGTTACCGCCGCCCCCTGCATGGAGTGCGCCAAGCTTATAATCCAGGCCGGAATAACCCGGGTTGTATACCGTGATTCATATCATCTTTCAGACGGGCTGGAACTGCTGGAAAGGGTAGGTATAGAGATTTTGCAGATAAGTGCGGATGAACTTGAAAAAGAGGATTGAATGATATGGGCAAGAATTTTATGACAAGGCTGCTGCCTTTTGTGATTCTCTTTCTTATTCTGCTGATAGCGGTACGTTATTGCCAGTATTCGGCACGGAAAGCAGAGCTGCAGGTCAATGACCACAAGTGGGATAAACTGTTGCTCATCCTTGAGCAGATAGACAAGAATTATGTGGATACTATAGATTATGAGGCGGTAATAGAACATACTCTGCCTGCGCTCATGTCAAACCTTGACCCTCATTCAGTATACCTTCCTCCACAGGAACTCAAAAGGGCCGACGAATCTCTGGAAGGCAACTTCAGCGGAATAGGAATAGAATTCAACGTGCCTGACGATACGGCAACCGTTATAAACGTTGTGGCCGGGGGGCCTTCGGAGCGTGCCGGGCTGCTCTCCGGAGACAAGATTGTAAAGGTAGACGGAGAGAACATTGCCGGAATAAGAATGAATCAGGACAGTATTGTGGCCCGTCTGAAAGGGCCTCAGGGTTCTGTGGTGAACATTGAGGTAAAGCGCGACAATCTCAAGGAACTTCTTCCATTTTCGATAACCAGGGACAAGATTCCTGTCAACAGTCTGGATGTGGCCCTGATGCTCAACGACACTGTGGGCTACGTGAAACTTTCCAGATTTGCAAGGACAAGTCATGAAGAATTTGCGGAAGCCGCTGAAAAACTCCGTTCAGAGGGTCTCAAGACCTTGATTTTTGATTTGAGAGACAATGCCGGAGGATATTTGGACCAGGCACTGCTGCTGGCCAACGAATTTCTCGGCCGGGACGACCTTATAGTTTATATGGAAGGTTTGCACAGGAAAAGAAGCGATTTCCATGCCGACGGCAAGGGCAAAATGCAGGATGTGAAACTGTATGTTGTCATAAATGAAGGCTCTGCCTCTTCGAGTGAAATATTTGCAGGTGCCATTCAGGATAACGACAGGGGTACGATAGTCGGAAGGCGTTCATACGGCAAGGGGCTTGTACAGGAGCCTATTTACTTTACTGACAAATCCGGTATAAGGCTTACGGTTGCAAGATTCTACACTCCGACCGGGCGTTCGATTCAGAAACCTTATTCTGAGAACTACCGGTACGACATACTGGAAAGATATGAGCATGGAGAGATGATGGAGGCAGACAGCATGAAGAGAAACGACTCTCTGAAATATGTGACTACAAAGGGGAAAATAGTTTATGGCGGAGGTGGTATTATCCCAGACATATTTGTTCCGCTCGACACGTCAGGAGTTACTGATTATCTTATTGACGTGAACAGGAAAAGCCTTCAGGTAAAGTACAGCGCAAAGCTGGCAGACCGCTACAGGCAGCAGTTGCGCAAGGTCGGGACCATGGACGACTTGCAGGAACTTATAGGCAGAATTGATATAGAGAGAGACTTCAGGAACTATGCGGCGGCCAACGGAGTGCCTATGCCCGGTGCGGCGGAGTGGCGCAAGTCTGAAGAGATAATTGTAACGCAGATTGCAGGGTTGTTTGGCCGTTATTCCAAATTGGACGATATAGCTTTCTATTCATATCTGCTGCAGATAGACAATGCAATAGATGCAATAAATGAGGACAATGAAAAATAACAGGAGAAGAATATGATGAAAACCGTGGGAATGGCGGCAGATCATGCCGGTTACGCTCTTAAAGAGGAACTCAAGTCCCTTCTGGAAGAGGAGGGTTACAAAGTCAGGGATTTTGGAACATTTTCAGATGAAAGTATGGACTATCCAGATGTCGCTCATCCGCTTGCAAAAGCTGTTGCAGACGGGGAAGTGGATTTCGGCGTTGCAATGTGCGGCTCAGGCAACGGAATAAGCATGACTTTGAACAAGCATAAAGGTGTGCGGGCTGCACTTTGCTGGGAGCCTGAACTTGCAAGACTGGCCAGAGAGCATAACGATGCGAATGTCCTCTCCCTTCCGGCCCGCTTCATAAGCACTGCAATGGCAAAGGAGATTCTTAAGGCTTATCTTTCAGCCAGTTTTGAGGGAGGGCGCCATAAGCGCAGAGTAGAGAAAATTGATTGCGATTGAATTGCATGGAGGAGAAAGGCTATTTTGTAATAGACAGATATTTCGACGGCCTGCTTCGTGCAGCCCCTGAAGATTACCAGGGGGGGATAGTCATGCCGGTAGACAAACCTTACGGATGGACTTCTGCCGACGTGGTACGTAAAATCAAGTTTCTCGCCCAGAAATATTTTCACAGGAAAAATATCAAGGTAGGGCATGCCGGAACGCTTGATCCGCTTGCAACCGGGCTTCTGCTCGTATGTATGGGAAAGGCTACAAAAGTGGCTGAAAGACTGCAAGGCGAAAAGAAAGAATATATTGCAAAGATAAGGCTGGGTGCAACTACCCCCTCTTTCGATCTGGAGAAGGAGGTAGATGCCACCTATCCTTTTGAACATATAACCCTGGAGATGGTAAAAGAGAAGCTGGGTATGCTTGTGGGAAAGCAGATGCAGGTTCCGCCTCTCTTTTCTGCAAAGTATGTAGACGGGGTGCGTGCGTATGAAAAGGCAAGAGCCGGAGAAGAAGTAGAACTCAAGGCAGCTGAAATAACCATATACCAGATTGAGGCTACGGCATTTGAACTGCCCGACCTGACGGTAAGAATCTCGTGCAGCAAGGGGACTTATGTCAGGGCGCTGGCCAGAGACATAGGAGTTATGCTCGGAAGCGGGGCGCATCTTACCGGACTGGTCCGTTCCGCATCAGGCGGGTTCAGACTGGAAAATGCCCTCTCAATGGAACAGGTTTCCAAAATTTTTAAAAATAATCAACAATAAGTGAAACTTTTTTTCTGATTTTTCGTATAACAAATGTTTTATCGCATTTGTAAAAGTAAAATTATCCCTGTATGAAATTATCACAATTCAATTTTCCCCTGACACAGGCCCAGATAGCCAAATATCCTGCAAAATATAGAGACGAATCGCGCCTTATGGTGCTCCATAAGGATAGCGGTGAGATTGAACACAAGATTTTCAAGGATATAATAAATTATACCGAAGAGGGAGACATATTTGTCTTTAACGATACAAAGGTGTTTCCGGCGCGCTTGAAGGGAAACAAGGAGAAGACCGGCGCTGAGATAGAAGTTTTCCTGTTGAGGGAACTTAACAGAGACCAGCGGTTGTGGGATGTGCTCGTAGATCCTGCAAGAAAGATAAGAATAGGAAACAAACTCTATTTTGGTGAGGATGATTCGCTTGTTGCAGAGGTCATAGACAATACCACTTCACGTGGCAGAACGCTCAGGTTTCTGTACGACGGCGCATACGAAGAGTTCAGGCATACGCTTTTCAGTGTGGGGGAGATTCCTCTCCCGAGATGGATACGCGAGAAACCTGAGGAGATAGACAAAGAACGGTTCCATACCATATATGCCAGAAACGAGGGGGCGGTGGCAACTCCCGCAGCAGGTCTGCATTTTAGCAGGGAACTGTTCAAAAGAATGGAAATAAAAGGTGTGGAGAGCGCATTCCTGACCCTGCACATGGGGCTTGGCCATTTCAGAACCGTTGATGTAGAAGACCTTTCCAAGCATAAGATGGATTCTGAGCAGGTCAGCATAACTCCTGAAACTGCCATGCGTATAAATAGCGCCAAAAGAGCGGGGCACAAGGTATTTTCTGTGGGCATTACGGTAGCAAGAGCTCTTGAGACTCCTGTGACGACCACTGGCGAAGTGAAACCTTTTCAGGGTTGGACCAACAAGTTCATATTTCCTCCGTACGAGTTTGCAGTACCGAACGCGCTTGTGACAAATTTCCATCTTCCGCTTTCGACAATGCTCATGTCTGCCGCTGCCTTCGGCGGTTTTGAAAAGGTGATGAATGCATACAAGGTTGCTCTCAAGGAGGGATATTCGTTCGGAACATACGGAGATGCCATGCTGATAATTTAAAAGTATGAAATATCCGTATGAAACGGCTTCTACGGCGCCAATCATGTAGATTGTGCGCCGTTTCTGTTTTATGCAATGGAGGAGCATTATATATATGTGTGTGCGCTTAACAGGATTTTCTGTTTCAGACCGGCGTTGGGGCGTCAGCTGATTGAGCGCTATGGAGTGCAGAGGCTTTTTTCGGCAGACAGGAAGGAGCTTGAAGAACTGTTTTGCCAGGATGAGAGGCTGGTTTCCCTTTTTGCCGAAGATACGATTCTGGAGTGGAGCAGAAAAGAGGTGGAGTGGGCTTGCAGCAAAGGAGTGCGACTTGTAGACATGACCGGCCGGTTTTATCCCCCATTGCTCAAGGAGTGCCATGATGCACCTCTGATGCTTTACTGTTACGGTGAGATGGAGATGGCAGGGACAGATAACGTGGCCATAGTCGGTACGCGTCTGGCTACGGATTACGGCAGGGAGGCATGCCGTACAGTTGTCTCTTCTCTTGAAGGCAGCGGCGCTGCGGTAGTAAGCGGGCTGGCGTTCGGAATAGATATAACTGCCCACAGGGCAGCACTGGAGTATGGTCTTGAAAGCATTGCCGTATTGCCTTGCGGAATAGACATGGTCTATCCTGCCGCCCACAGGGAGGATGCGGCAAGAATTGCAAGGCAGGGAATGGTGATAACCGAATTTGCAACAGGAACAAAGCCTTTGAAGATTCATTTCATAAAGCGGAACAGGATAATTGCCGGTCTTTCCAGATGTACGGTAGTTGTCGAGAGCAGGCGCAGAGGAGGGGCAATGAGTACCGTAGAGTTTGCCCTTTCATATAACAGAGATGTGTATGCTGTACCCGGACGGATTTTTGACGTAAATTCTTACGGATGTAATTATCTTATTTCCAAAAATATGGCTTCTATATACAATGGACCTGACGAGAAGGTTGCCTCAAAACGGGACCTTTTTTCCGGCAGCAGGAGCGGAAGAGAGAAAATATTGCTGGCTTTGAAAAACAAAACGGCAACAGACATGGAGACTATCTGCCGCAAGACGGGACTTGATTTTTCCACGGTCTCCACACTGCTTTTGGAGATGGAATTGGAGGGAGTTGTGCTATCTTTGCATGGCAATAATTACAAACTGGCATGAGGCTTATCGATACCCATTTGCATCTTTATGATGAGGCATTTGATTCTGACAGGGATGAGGCAATCCTGAAAATGAGACATGCAGGAGTGGAAAAGTGTATACTGCCTGCCATTGACAGGAGCTCCTTTGAACGGCAGTCATCGCTTGCAAGACACCATAAGGGATTCATGTGGCAGGCTCTGGGGCTGCATCCGACATCCGTGAATGAAAACTGGAAGGATGAACTGCAATTTGTAAAGGATGAATTGAGCAGAAACCGTGCAGATTATGTGGCAATCGGAGAAATCGGGCTCGACGGTTACTGGAGCAGAGAGTTTATGCAGGAACAGAAAGAGGTTTTCAGAGAGCAGCTGCTTCTGGCGGCCGAGTATGGTCTGCCGGTCATAATCCACCTGCGCGAAGCTACGGATGATCTGTTTGAGGTGCTGGACAATCTGCACACTGCTCCGCTTAAAGGAGTATTTCATGCCTTTTCAGGCAGTGTGGAGAGTTATCGGCGCCTTAAAAGGTACGGAGAACTGAAGTTCGGCATAGGAGGTGTTGTCACATACAAGAATGCAGGTCTTGCAAAGACACTGCCATTGATTCCTCTGGAAGATCTGCTGCTTGAAACAGACGCGCCATGGCTTGCACCGGTCCCTTTCCGCGGCAAAAGAAACGAGAGTGCCTATATTGTGAACGTCGCACAGAAAATTGCCGAAATCAAGGGTACGGATATAGACAGCGTTGCACAGGCCACTTCGGCAAATGCAGAAAAACTTTTTGGAATCTGACATATGAAAAACAGAAGACCATCCATACTTTTAATTTATACAGGTGGAACGATAGGTATGAAGCAGGATCCTGATACTCTGGCGCTTGTTCCGTTCAACTTTGCGCAGATAGAGCAGGAGGTGCCGGAATTGAAAAAGTTCGGCTATGCCATAGATTTCCATTCTTTTGACCCGCTGATAGATTCTTCAAATGTGACTCCGCAACTGTGGATAGAGCTTGCTGAGCTGGTGAGGGAGAATTATGTGCGGTACGACGGTTTCGTAGTGCTGCACGGTACCGATACCATGGCTTACTCCGCGTCGGCCTTGAGTTTCATGCTGGAGAATCTCGAGAAACCGGTTGTATTTACAGGCAGCCAGCTTCCGATAGGCATGCTCAGGACAGACGGCAAGGAGAATCTGATTTCATCAATAGAGATTGCTGCAGCAATGGACGGCAACGGGCGGGCGGTGGTCCCCGAGGTGTGTGTCTATTTTGAAACCAAACTCTACCGCGGCAACCGTACATCCAAATATAATGCTGAGAATTTCAGGGCGTTCCAGTCTGCAAACTATCCGGTTCTGGCAGATGTGGGCATTCATATCAAGTTCAACAGGCAGAACATCTCATATCCGGAAATATGGGGCAGGGAGTTGAAAATCCATACAGCGCTTGATACAAATGTAGCTATTCTGAAACTCTTTCCAGGCATGCGGAAAGAGGTGGTGGAATCCGTTCTTGGAGCAGAAGGGTTAAAGGCTGTCATAATCGAGACTTTCGGCTCGGGAAACGCTCCTACGCAGAGTTGGTTCACCGAGGCTATGAAACAGGGTGTGGAACGGGGCCTTGTAATTCTAAATGTGACTCAGTGTCAGGCCGGAAGCGTAGATATGGATGCGTACGAGACAGGTGTGGCCCTTAAAAGGGCAGGCGTGACTGGAGGAAGGGACATGACAACGGAGGCAGCATTGGTGAAATTATTTTTTTTATTGGGTCAATATTCAGAAACAGAAAAAGTTAATGAATTTCTTGTAAAAAATTTACGGGGAGAAATTACAGCTTGTTAACCTACATTTAAAAATTTTGCTTAAATTGCGCAATATTTCAGGTTAAAACCAAAGAAATTGTACTACTTAAATACATTGTTTAATTTTAATTACTCAAAAATTTTATGAAAAAATTTTTCATGTTTTTGGCAGTTTTTGGCTTTATCGCCATTGCTGCACAGTATGCAAATGCACAAGAACTGGCTGCTAATGGGTTATCAGTTCAATCAGATGCTCCTGTATACCAGCAAATCAAAGCAAAATTCATTGAGGGTGGTGCCGGCTTCATGGGCTCAATCCTCCTCTGCCTTATCTTTGGATTGGCTCTCTCTATCGAGAGAATTATCTATTTGAATCTTGCTACGACAAACGTGTCAAAATTCCTCGCAAAGGTTGAGGGTGCTCTCAAGAACGGTGGCGTAGAGTCTGCCAAAGAGATTTGCCGTAATACCCGCGGTCCTGTTGCAAGTATTTTCTATCAGGGTCTGTGCCGTGCAGGCGAAGGTCCCGAGGCTGTGGAGAAAGCAGTAGTTTCTTACGGTGGCGTTCAGATGAGCCAGTTGGAGAGCGGTCTTGGCTGGATTCAGCTGTTCATCGCAGTTGCTCCTTCACTCGGATTCTTGGGAACAGTTATCGGTATGATCCAGGCATTCGATGCTATCGAGGTTGCAGGTGATATCTCTCCGAACATCGTTGCAGGAGGTATGAAAGTTGCCTTGATTACTACTGTCGGCGGTCTGGTAGTTGCAATTATCCTTCAGTTCATCTACAGCTACATCGTATCTAAGATCGATAGCGTTGTGTTGTCAATGGAGGACGCTTCTATTTCACTTGTCGATATGATAGTAAATAACAAAAAATAATTAATCCAACATGAAATTTCTTAGATATTTATTATATGCATTACTGATTCTGTCTGCTGTTTGCATGATAGCTTTCTATGCATCAGGTTATTCAGACGGAATGATAACTGCATCACTCAACTGGTCGATCGTATTGTTCGTGGTTGCAGTGTTGTGTACATTGGTGATGCCATTCTTCTTTTCTTCAGGAAAAGGACGCAAGGGTACACTCATTAAACTTGGTATTGCTATAGTATTGTGTGTCGTTTCATATCTTTTGGCAAACACAGCTCTTGAGGTTAACATTAACGTGGAGACAACTGATTCTGCCCTGAAGTGGACAGATGCCGGATTGAAATTGTCATGCATATTGATAGTCGGTGTAATATTGGCCATCATTTCTGGCTTCTTTATCAATACCGTTAGAAAAAATTAGAATATTGATATGGCAAATAAAAAGAAAACACCCGGTATTAACGCGAGTTCAATGGCCGATATCGCTTTCTTGTTGTTGATTTTCTGGTTGACCACAACAACAATGAACTCCGACAAGGGTCTGCAGCGCCGTCTGCCTCCTATGCCCGAAGAGGGTGCACAGCAGGAGGACGTTAAGATTAACCGCAGGAACATTATCCAGGTTAAGATTAACTCGAGCGACAGAATCATTGCCGGTGGTGAGATCATGGATATCTCCATGGTGAAGGATAAGGTTAAGGAGTTTATAACCAATCCTGCAAATCTGGAGACCATGCCTGAGAAAGAGATGAAGCAGATTGAGGGATTCGGCGAATATCCGGTATCCAAGGGTGTCGTATCGTTGCAGAACGACCGCGGTACAAGTTACAATGCTTATCTGCAGGTTCAGAATGAGCTTGCAAGGGCATTCAACGAAATCCGCGACGATTTCGCAAGACAGAATTTTGGAACGGTATACAACAACCTGGATGAAGAAAAGCAAAAAATTGTTCGCGAAGCTATTCCGCTGAGTATTTCAGAAGCAGAGCCTAAAGATGTAGGCAGGAGTGCAAGACGATAAAAATAGGAGGTTATAAGTATGGCAAAATTTTCAAGATTCGGCAAAAAGGACATGCCCGAATTGAGTACATCATCTCTTCCTGATATTGTCTTCATGATCCTCTTCTTCTTTATGGTGACAACTCAGTTGAGAGAGACTGAACCCTTGGTGAGCGTCAGAGTCCCTGAAGCATCAGAGATTGCGAAACTGGAGAGAAAAGACCTGGCTTCATATATCAATATCGGTTCACCTGTCCGTTCAAAGCAGGCTGAGTTCGGTACGGATGCCCGTCTTCAGTTGAATGACTCATTCAAGAACGTAGATGACATTAGAGACTTTGTGGCTGCAGAGCGTGAGAATCTGAGTGAGGCAGACAGAAGCTTCATGACAGTTGTCATAAGGGCAGACCAGGATGTCCGTATGGGAATCGTGACAGATGTAAAACAGGAGTTGAGACGTTGTTCGGCATTGAAAATAATGTATTCGGCTACAGCTCCCGTTGAGCGCGAGTTCTAGAAAGGCATCGTTTCAATATGAGACCGGCCGGGTGTGCAATCCCGGCCGGTTTTTTTTATTCCCTTGCATATAATCTTAATAGTGGATTTTTTTGTACCTTTGAG
>JADINB010000131.1 GCA_017694275.1 Candidatus Egerieousia excrementavium
TCTTGAAAGCCTCTGCAACCTCGGGATAGCCCTCTCTGTCTGCCTGACGGCTCATTGCCAGATACATTCCAACCTCAGTACACTCGCCGTTGAAGTGGTTCTGCAAACCTTCCCAAATTTCAGGATCGCAACCTTTTGCCACTCCGAGCCTGTGCTCGTCTGCCCATACCGGGGCGCCTTCTGTCTCCACTACCTCTTTGAACTTGCTTGCGGGAGCCTTGCAAAGCGGGCAAAATTCAGGTGCAGAATCTCCTTCATGTACATAACCGCATACTGTGCAGGTAAATTTCTTTTTCATAACGTTTCTCCTTTTGTCTGTTATTGTTGTTGAATATTGTTTTTAATTATTAGTAAATAATAATCTTTAAAATCTATTGCAAAGGTAAGACTATTTTTCATAATAACAAATTTTTGTAGAATAATTTTCAAAAAAAACATACCTTTGGACTCATTTTAAAGTTGAACAAGACTCCAAAGCATGAAAACCGTAATCAGGACACTCAACAGATTCTCCCGCAGGATTGCCGCAACAACTGCGAATTACCCTGCCGAGACATTTATCATACTGCTGTTTTTCATATACGCACTTCTGGCAACCAATGATACCGTACCTGCTGAAAGATGCTACACCGCACTCTATCCAATCTTTCTTACCGTTGCATTTCTGTGCAATACAGTCTCTGCCCGGCATAAGGTGCAAAAGAGGCATCCCATGCGCCTTCTCTACTATGCAAGTACACTGCTTCCTCTCTTTTTCCTTAAGAGCGATGCATCGGGGTTCGTAAACTCCACTTCATATTTCATATCACTCATACTCTGTCCGCTGGCGGTTTTTGCCGCAGGGCTGAGGAAAGAAAACCTCTCTTATGTCTCACAGGCCACCACACACGTAAAGAACGCCGTATATGCCGCCTCGCTCTCAGGCATGACATTCGTTCTGCTTTATGCAATCTACCTGTCGTTCACCTATATTTTCTTTCCTGAAAACAGCCAGCCATACCACATGGCCGACATTACAACCTACCTGCTTATCTTTTCATTCCTGCTCTTCATGCCTTTTGCATTCCTCGCATTTACAAGAAAAAGCCGTGAGAATACCGCAAGAAAAAGAGTTCCGCATACACCAGACATTGCCGGCATAGCAATCAACTACATCATGACACCGGCACTGCTGGTCTACACATGCATGCTTTACATTTACTTTGCAAGCATACTTATTACATGGACTCTTCCAAAAGGTGGCATAGCCATGATGGTATTCATATATACCATGGCGGCAATGGCTGCCAGGGCTGTCCACATGACAATCAGGAAACAGCATGTTTTCGCCAGGTTCTACACAAGGTTCAGCTTCATCTCTCTTCCGGCTCTCATAATGTTCTGGATAGGGGTATGGTACCGGATTTCAGAATATGGCTTTACACAGGCAAGGGTCTATCTGGTAATATGCGGCGTAATCATGACCGCAACCATGGTGCTCTTTTTCTCAGAAAAACATGGCAGATTCCTCTATGCAAACATTATTGCAATAGTGCTGCTTGCACTGTTTACATACGTTCCAGGCATCTCTGCCGCAGAGATAGAGCAAAGGTCACAGGCTGGCCGCACTGCAGATTATCCGGCAAATGCCGCCGACACTGTATATGCAGAAAAGGCAACGTTCCTGTACTGGTACAGTAATGAATTGCAAGCCGAAAATATTCCTGTAGACATAACAGGCTTCAGTTCGTTGCACAAGATAGGCTGGTCTGACTCCGGATACGGCAACGGACTCTACCGCTATAACACCAGCCCAGCAGTATCGGGTTCTGCACAGACAAGGCTCATTGTTGTCTCCCCCTCAAACGACACACTGGCAAACAGCAGTTTTGCCGAAATTCTAAGTGCCCAGTTTGAAAAATGCGGGCTTGATGCCCGCTCTCCGGCCGATTCGCTGCAGGCCCACAGGGCAGAACTTCTCGTATACGATACAGACAGCATGCGTATCGTATTCGACAATCTGACGGTCGGGACAAAACGGGACTCAACCCACTTCCTGATAGATGTCACTCCGGAGCTTCTTTTGCTGAAATAGAAAAGTCCCTGTCATAAAAAACGGCCGGCACAGGGCCGACCGTAAGAGACCTGACTGCAGGCTAATGCTGTTTCCTGCCCCGATTACAACAACGGTACTACCTCGTAATTATAGGTAATGCCGTCTATCTGTTGCACATTTTGCACATACTGGAAGCCTGCTGCTGGAGCAGCGTTGTTGTCGCGGAAATACAAACAAAACGCGCAAAATCTGGGCACGACACTCTTTTTCTATAAACAATTGCTTCAAATACAGTAAATTACAGATCAAGACATGTAACAACGGATATTGTTTTGGAATTTCCTGAAAGCATGAAGAAAATGACTTTTCAAGATTTTAAAAATGAACGCTGCACATACTTCTACCGCATATTTTATCTGCAAAACTAACCAACTGAACGATAAATCGTTCGTTTTTATGGCTCAAACATTAGTGTCCGGTAAAAAATCGCAAAAGTTCTTTGAAAATATTGAAGTATAGGTAATTACAAGGATGGGGCGGGCGCGCCGATTTGAATTTATCTTTGCCAGACTATCGTAGAATGGCACATGAATAAAGG
>JADINB010000010.1 GCA_017694275.1 Candidatus Egerieousia excrementavium
GCATGTTTCGCTTCAGGGTATTTATCCGTGCGGAGAGGGGGCAGGTTATGCCGGAGGAATAGTCTCTTCTGCAATCGACGGCATTAATGTAGCCGGCAAGATTGCAGAAAAGCTGAATTCCCGCATGCGGCCCTGTAATGTGGCCGGTTAATGGCAGCCGCCGCAACCGCATGAAGAGCAGTCGCATCCTCCGCCGCAAGATTGGGCCTTTTCATTGTAGAGCCCGTTCTCTATTTCGCTTTCAGTTGCATCGCGAACAGCCTCTACCTTTCCTGTAAAATGCAGCGATGCGCCTGCAAGCGGATGGTTGAAGTTCATTATTATGCTTTCATCCTTTACCTCATCTATGGCTCCGTTGAGGCGGTTGCCTTCTGAATCGGTCATAGGAAGTACATTCCCTACCTTCAGCAGCCCATCTTCAATTTTACCGTTAACCTCGAATATCTTTTTGGGCAGTTCTATTATGGCATCCTGGTTTACCTCTCCGTATGCATCAGGAGCATCAAGCACAAAATCAAAGAGATCTCCAATCTCTTTCTCCTTTATGTTCTCTTCGAATTTGGGAAGCAGATAACCTGTTCCATAAATGAACTGCATGGGCTTTTCGGCTGTTACCGTCTCAATCACGTCACCGTCTACAGTAAGGGTGTATGACAGTGAAACAACTTTATTTGTCTGAATTTTCATTAGTTATATTTTTATTTTTGTTGAATGTGCTTTTTAGTTTTACCCCGTACCGGGTTATTTTGTATCCTGTCGCAACGATTATGATTGAGACAATCGGCGAAAGGATGTTGAAGAAACAGTATGGCAGGTATGTGAGGGTCGGCACTCCGAGCACGGTAGACTGCATTACCCCGCATGTGTTCCATGGTACCAGTACAGATGTTACCGTGGCGGAATCCTGAAGGGAGCGGCTAAGCAGTTCCGGTGCGTATCCCTCTTTCTTGTATGCATTGGTGAACATTTTCCCGGGAAGCAGTATTGAAATGTACTGGTCTGAAAGCACTATATTGCAGAATATGCATGTCCCGATGGTAGATGATACCAAAGATGTTGCGCTGTGCATGAATTTTACCATTCTCTCGGTTATGACGGTTATGAAATTTCCTGCTTCCATTATGCCTCCGAATGCAACCACGCAAAGAATGAGCCAAATTATGTCCATTACTCCTGCCATGCCGTTTGTTGAGGCAAGGTCGGCAAGCATGGGGTTGTCTGCAACTATTTCAATCCTTGACGACAATATCTTGAAGGGAACATATATGAACTTGTACAGAGGGTCGGAAATGTTGCCTGATATCTGTTCTATTATATGGGGCTGGCAGAATACGGCCATTACCACGGCGGCAATGGCAGAGGCAAACAGAGTGATGTAAGGCGGCATTTTCTTGTAAATCAGGAATATCGTTCCTGCAGGTATGAGAAGGAACCATCCTGAAATGTTAAAAAGTTCCTTTATTTGGGCACATTGCTGTTCCACGTCTATTGCAGAAGATGTCGGGATGAGGAATCCGGCTACTGCGAAAATTATCGCCGTAAGTATCAGGGTCGGCAGATTGGTTATGACAAGATACCTGATATGCTTGTACAAATCTACTCCGGCCACGCTCGAGGAGAGATTCGTGGTGTCTGAAAGAGGGGAGAGCTTGTCTCCCAGGTAGGCCCCGGATATTATGGCTCCCGCAAGCCATCCAGAGTGAAATCCCAATATTTCTCCGGTGCTCAGCATTGCTACGCCTATTGTGCCCACTGTTGTCCATGAACTTCCTATAGTAATGGATATAAGTGCAGTAAAGAGAAATATCACAAGCAGGAATATCGACGGGTCTATAATCTGCAGACCGTAATATATAAGGGTGGGAACTATTCCCGAAAGAGTCCAGGATGCCGTAAGAGCCCCTATCATAAGGAGTATGAAGATTGCACTTCCGGTTTTGGCCAGATTGTCTATCATGCCTGCCTCAAGTTTTTCCCATGGAACTTTGAGGTAGAACATGGCAATGAGCGCCCCTACGAGCGAAGCAAATAGCAGAGCCACCTGTGAAGGGCCGGATGTGATATCGGCTTCAAAAAGTTTGACTCCAATGGCGATAATCGCAATCAAAATCACTACAGGCAGCAGTGACAGCAGTAATCCCGGTTTTTTCATTACTCTATTTACCGTTAAAATTTATGTTTTCAAATGCAAGCGACGGAATTTGCCATTTAGCCCACTTCTGGGGGTCTTTTCCGGCCAGCGCCAAATTATTCCACAATGATACGACATTTCCCGTAATATTCATCTCTCTTACAGGATGAATTATCTTCCCGCCTCTGAAACGGAATCCTTCTATACCGTATGAGAAATCTCCTGTCGCCCCGTTGCAGTTGCCTCCGTTGAATCCTGTAACGAGTATGCCGCTATCCATCTCCCGCATAAGTTCTGCTGTTCCCTGGAATTCGCCTTCTGATTTATTGCAGCAGACAAGTTCCGGTACTGACGGGCTCTCTGCGGTTACAGGCATATTGAGTTTTCTGGAGTAATAACTGTCTATAAAATAGTTGTTTATAATGCCATTCTCTACGAAGGTCATCTCTTTTGTGGCAATTCCTTCAGAATCGAAATATCTGGAGCCTGCCATGCCGTACCGGTGAGGCTGGTCTTTAAAGGTCACATTTTCTCCGAACACCCTTTTGCCCAGGCTTCCGGCAAGGAAGGAGTTCTTCTGCTGTATGAGCGAACCGTTGAGCCCGTTTATTATTGGAGAGACGACCCGTGACGCGCAGCAGTTCTCTATAATCATGTTATATTTTCCGCTTCTGGCCTTTACCGGATTGAATTTCGCGATTCCGCGTTCCAGTGCCACAATGCCGCATCTTTTATAATCCAGTTCATTGAAATGCATTGCACTTTCATACCAATAGGATTCGTATCTTGCATCTCCTCCGTTTCTGACAGAGCATTGTGCGCACACGTCAAAGTCAGTCTGGACGGAGTGCGCTTCAAAACCTTGTGAGTCTATAATATACTGATAATCCAGATAGTTGTTGTACTCACTTTCCGCTGAAACCAGGTATCTGTTTCCCTCCATACTGCTGCAAACCTCAACGGCTATCTCTTTTTTCCTTTCGTCGGTTATGGTGAATATGGAGCTGTCGGACTGTCCCAGATCAGGATTGTCTCCGCGGTAGTAGAGTTCCCTTTCCGGCAATGCCCTGGCCAGGTCTTCCTCTACGAACATTGTGGCACACAGTGCATTGTCTGCAAATTTTTCGAGCTCATCTTTCTCAAGACGGTTTGTGGAGAAATTGCCATAGCGGTTTTTATAGTATACCTGAATTGTCAGTGCCCTGTCGTTGGACATCTGGAGCCTGTCGGTCTTTCCGTTTAGTATGCAAATGCTGTTTATGCAACCTTTGTTGAGGGTGACCCTGGCCTGCGCACCATGTTTTTCGAGATAATTCAAGACAAATCTGGCGCACTCGGTTTCTCTTCTGTTCTCTTCTGTTCCGTATATCATGATGTTTGTCTGAATCATTTATGCAAGGCCGCCTACTATAAGGTGCCTTACAAGTACAGTTGGCATGCCGCATGATACAGGGCAGTATTGTCCCTTGCCGCAAGTCCATGTGCTGTTGTCTATCATACTGTCATTTCCGACCATCGAAATTTCGCCAAGTGCCTGAGGCCCGTTGCCTATTATGTTTATATCCTTTACTGGAGCTGCAAGTTTCCCGTTTTCAATCATATATCCGCTTTTTACATAAAACGAGAAGTCTCCGGCCCCAATCTGTACCTGTCCGTTGCTGAAATCGGTGGCGTAAATGCCTTTTCTGACGCCTGCAATTATCTCTTCCCGGCTGAATTCCCCGCCTTCCATATATGTGGCCCGCATACGCGGAATAGGCATGTATCTGAACGATTCCCTGCGGCCGTTTCCTGTAGGTGCAGTATTGTAGTATTTTGCGCTTATCCTGTCATGCAGAAACGAGTTGAGACGCCCCTTTTCTACAAGAGCGGTCTTTTGGCCCGGAATGCCTTCGTCGTCATAATTCAGAGAGCCGCGGTTGGAGGTGAGGGTGGCATCGTCTACTATGGTTATACTATTGTCACAGACCTGCATGCCGAGCCTGTCGGAAAAAATAGATGTCCCCTTTCTTACGAAATCTGCTTCGAAAGCGTGTCCGACAGCCTCGTGCAGCAGAATACCGGAACTTCCTGCTGCCATTACAACAGGCATTTCACCACCGACCGGCTGCCTTGCCTCAAAGAGAAACGCCCCTTTTGCCGCAATTGTCGAGGCCAGCTCCTCAATAAGATTGTCGTTGAGTATTTCCGCTCCGGCCCTGAAACTTTTCGATGCCCCTGCGCTTTCAAGCCTGCCGTTCTGTTCGAAAGTCGCACTGCCCATAACCGAGACAAGCGGACGGATATCTGTGTAAAACTCTCCCAATGAATTGAAAAACATGATTTTTGAAAGAGAGTCACTTATTGCCGCCCTTACCTTGGTGCAGCGTCTTTCCAATTCGAATATCCTCTTGTCGAGAAGTTCCAGAAAAGGGAGTTTCTCCCCGATGCCGAAACTCTCCAAATCTCTTTTCATGGGATAAAAGTCATTTCCGCTTATCTTCCTTACCGCAGACGGCATGGAAAGAGTTCTGCCTGAAGATGCAATTTTTGCAGCGAACCTGGCTGCCTTTTCCATCTGTGGCATAGCGGTTATTTCAGAGTAGGCATAACCGGTATGTTCTCCCTGTATAACTCTTATTCCCACACCGTAGTCTGTGTGGCTGCCGGCTCTGTTTATCCTGTTGTCGCGCAGCGAAAGTTCATTTACCGTAGTATGTTCAAAGAAGATGTCGGCATATTCGCCTCCCTCTTCCATTGCTATGGAGATGAGCTTTTGCAACTGGCTGCATGTTACTCCAAAAAACGAAGCAAGACTCTCCTGCATTGCCCTATTCCTTTATAAATAGCAGATTGTCCAGTTTTTCTCCTGCAGATGTGGAGTGGTAAACATATTTGAATGCCCCGTCCCGGCTCTGTACGATGCTGTCAATTCTTTGCCATTCGTTCTCTCCGTCTCCGCTTATCCTTTCATTTTTGCCTACTTTCCAACTGTAGACTCCATACTTGCCAGCGGGCAGATCTTTTATCCTGAATACTGCTTTTGCACCCTCTTTTCTGGCTACAAGATAGTTCTTGCCAAAATAGAAGTGGCCGTAATCACGGGCTTTGGCAAAACCTCCCTTTTTGCACGGGCTTCCGGTGACAAGTCTTTCAGGACTCTTTATCTGCAGATAGTCTCCTATTGCGTAAAGATTGTTTTCAGCCATTTGCTGAAGGTTCTCAATTGTGACCCATTCTCCCTCTTTATTTCTGTTGTAGAATGTGTATGGTGTCTCAAAAGTGGTGGCAAGGGCTTTGCCATTGCATCTTTCCCATAGCCATCCTTCAACATAACGCGGGGCGACTGACGAGAATGAAAGGTCGTCTTTGTAGAAGTGAGGATTGCCGTTTATGGTCAGATTGGCAAACAGCATCAGGTTTTTATAATATTCGTCTGAGGTACTCTCGGCCGTATGTATCCAGTAAGTCACAAAATCTGAACTTTGAGAGTGCATGTTCAGTGCAATGTCTATTCCTTTCCCCTTTTTTGTAATGCTCTCCAGAAAGGCTCTTATGTTCTTTGTCTCCTGTGCGGTAACAGAATCTGCGTTTGCCCAGTTAACCTCAAGGTTTATCCCCTCTCCGTTTGAACGTGACATGCCTTCCGCCACACCGTCAGGGTTAGTAAAGGGCAGGATGTAGAAAACAATATTTTTTCTCAAATCTTCTGCATAACCGCTATCGCCGGTAATCAGGTCAATCAGTTTGTCCAGATGCCAGCTTGCAGGTGTTTCGCTCGTGTGGATGCGGCCGTGAATATATACTACATGTTTCTTGTTGTCGGGAAGATCCGGGTTGGGTTCAGTTACGGTGAGAAGCGGCATCTGCCTGCCATGCTCGCTTTTGCCTATGGATTCAACCTTTACACACCCGCGCCTGCTCCATTGGTCTATTCTGGAATTGAGATAACTTACAGTGTATGGAGGAAAGTAGGCTATGTAAACGGTATCATGTTCAAACCGTTTTGTGATTTTCCCATATTCGGGCGCCTCTTCAGGAGAAAATCTTGTAAAGTTTTCTCCATCGTATGAGTAGTATGGCCTTTTGGGATCTGTATTATGGAAATTGAGGGTTATCTGCTTGTCCTTTACCCGTTCCATCTTGAAATAGAACCATCTTCCGCTTGGCGCAAGTTTCGGGTCTGCAGGGTTGGCGGGGTCCAGACGCGAGTATATGTCAAATTCAAACAGGATTTCCGGCTTCTGCATCTGCGAAGAGACCATTGCCGCCTTTTTGAGTTCTACGCTGTCGAGAGAGCCCGATTCAAAATCTGTTGTAAAACGTATACCTGAATTTTCCGCCTTTTCAGACATTTTTACCTGAGCTGCAGATTCTGCGGCTGAAATGCATGTGAAAAGCAAAAGAAGAATGGTGCCTGCGGTCGCTGTTTTCATAATATTGTCTTTATTTTGTTGTTTTTTCATTTTTTGTTACCTCTTGACTTGCGGAGGCTGCGTATGCAAAGAGTGCAAAGTCTCCCAGACACGGGTCTTGCGGAAATATCCTTTTCAGAAATCGGGTTATCTGGAGGGCGGTTGTAAAGTCACAGCTTTTGCGCCCGGTAATCCCGAGTTTCAATGCACTTCTGTGTACATGCACATCGAGCGGAATTACAAGTTCTGCAGGATCTGTCTTCTTCCAAAGCCCGAGATCCACTATGCCGTCGTTTCTTACCATCCACCTCCTGAACATGTGGATTTTCTTGTTGGCCATTTTCAGGTTGCTTTTCTGCCCGTATATCTTTACCCTTATCTGGTCTGCGGAGAGAGTTTCCACGCTTTCGTGTTCAGAGTAATACTCTCTCATGTTTTGGCAGATACGTGCAAATTCGCTCCATTTTACGGTGCGGTGCAGGGAACTGTCGGAATTCCTGTATTTTCCTTCCATTACATATTTGTAAGGCTGCCATCCCATTTCATCCATTGCCCGTTTGGTGTCGCGTACTATCATATCGCGCCTTCCCCATGCAAGGTGGGCGGCGACAAGCCCCGCTATTTCCACATCCTGCAGGGTGATGGATGCATTGCACGATGGGGTTTCGTTGAAAAGCCCCTTTTCCCCATTCATGAGCATATAGAAATGTTTTGGGAATATTATGGGGTCTGTCTCGAAATATATGGGATTGTTGTAGGCCCTGGCCAGTTCCGTTATTGTCTCTTCTATTGTTGCCATATCTGTAACGTCACACAAAAGTAGTAAAAAGCAGAGAGCAGACAAATGCCAGAATTGAAAAATATTCTGCAAAAATGGCCGGATCCTGCCCCGGGAAACTGCAAAAATGGCATTATGCGTGCCATTGTGGACAATATTTTCATCTGGCACATCTGTTGTCGTTTCTTTGTGCGAAACCGAAACCCGAAAGGGTGGAGGAATAAAACGAAATTAATGATGTTGAACAAATAAATGGAGGATAAAGAAATGGCTACATTGGTAAGAAGAAATCAGAATTGGTTACCGGATATTTTCAATGACTTTTTCGATAACAACTGGGTTGAAAGAGTGAATTCCACTCTCCCTGCAGTGAATGTAATCGAGACCGCAAACGAGTACAAGGTTGAACTTGCTGCTCCGGGTCTTACAAAAGACGATTTCAACGTACATGTAGATGAGGAAAACAACCTTGTCGTAAATGTGGAGAAAAAACATGAAGAGAATGAGAAGGCCAAGGATGGACGCTATTTGAGAAGAGAGTTCTCATACAGCAAATTCCAGAGAGCGCTTATCTTGCCGGACGACGTTGATAAGGAAAAGATTTCCGCTAAGGTTGAGAATGGCGTGCTGAACATAGACCTTCCTAAAGTCTCAAAGGCAGAAGTAGCTGCACGCAAGAGTATTGAAGTTAAATAGCCGATAATCTGAAATGATTCGAAAGGGGCTGTGTCAAAATGAATGTTTTGATGCAGCCCCTTTAAGGTGTGTAAGAATTAGCAAAATGCTAGGCATTGAGGATGAGGGCGACAGGAGTTTACTGGAGTAAATGACTTAGCCCGAATTCCGAAAATAACGCAGCAGTTTGCAATTATGACACACCGTCATTTTCCTTAAAAAAAAACCGTCACTTGCGTGGCGGTTTTTTTTATTGATATATCAGGCGGCTATTTCTTTTTGTAGCGCTGATAGAACTTGTCTACCCTGCCGGCTGTATCCACCAGCTTCATCTTGCCTGTATAGAAAGGATGTGACGTGTTTGAAATCTCCAGCTTTACAAGCGGATAGGTTACACCGTCTATCTCTATGGTCTCTTTAGAATTTACGCATGAACGGGTAATGAAAACCTGCTCATTAGACATATCCTTGAAAGCCACAAGACGGTAACTTTCGGGATGAATTCCTTTTTTCATATCTGTCTTTTCTTTAATTTTTGATTTTGAGCCGCAAATATAGGAAAAATATATTTCAGATAAAAATATTATCTGTCTGAACTTGCAAATTTTGCCAGAAGGCTGAGGATTTCAAGGTAAAGCCATATAAGGGTTACCATGAATCCGAATGCACAGTACCATTCCATATATTTGGGCGCACCGAGGTTTGCACTCTGCTCTATCGTATAATAATCCATAATGAGGCTGAACGCTGCCACTGCTGTAATTATGATGCTTATTCCGATGCTCAGCGGTGTCGCACCATGCAGAAGTGTCATGTCTACTCCAAAGAGAGAAAGTATCCAGCTTCCAAGATAGAAGACCAGAATGGTGGTAAGCGATACCGAAAGCACTCTCATGAAAGTGCCGTTTACCTTTATGAAGCCGGTGCGATAGAATATAAGCATTATGAATGCGCAAAGCATTGTAAGCAGCACTGCGTTGACTATGATATTTGGCGCGGTTGCTGCGAATGCGTTGTTGTAGATTGCAGACACCGAACCTAAAACAAGGCCTTCTGCCGCTGCGTAGAGAGGGGAGAGCCATGGTGCCGCCTTTGGCTTGAATGTGATTATCATTGCCAGTATGAATCCGACAATGAGACCTCCGAACATCCATGAGGTATATGCCGACGGGTCTATGGATTCATTGACAACCTTCCACGTGAAGGCTCCGGCTGCAAAAACCATGAGCAACAGTGCAAGCGATTTGTAAACCGTACCCTTTATGCTCATTCTTGCAACATCAGACTCAATGACTATATTCTTGAAAGTCGTGTTGTTTAAAACAGGATTTGCCATATTATTCAAAATTAAAATTGTTTTACTCTGTATAATTGTTCATTTTCGTACAAAAGCATCTTCTTTGCCTTTTTTATCCACTTCTGTTCTTCAAGTTTCATGTGCTCCCTTATTTCTGCCCATTCTCCATCTCCAGACACATAATCTATCAGCTCCTTGTCTCCCAGCAGCAGTTCTATTGCCCTTTTGTCGTTTCCGGCCTCGTACTTTCCCTCTCTGAAGGCAAATTCCTTGCAGTTGTCGTGTAAAAAACGGATAATCCGCAAATTATGTGCCAATGCATGGTACTGCATGTTAGGGTTTAGCAGGAGCTGGAATCCGTAGCAGCACTCGTCTTTGTACTTATGGAAAACCGGAATGAATTTGAGCCATCTTACATATACTCCCGGATCTGAGAGCGGATTGTTCCTGTCATTCCAGTTCCTGTAGCCGTTCTGCCTGTTGTATCCTGTGAGTGACTCCATGTACGGTGCTCCGAAAAGTTCGAACGGGCGGGTGGTGCCGCGTCCTTCGCTTACATTGGTTCCCTCCCACAGACATTGCCCGCTGTAGAAGCAGGCTGTAAAGAGGCCGGGAAAGTTTGGAGACGGAGGTATGCTCCACGGCATGAGACTTTTGCTGGAAAGTGAACTGTGGTAAGATATGATGTGAAGCGGAAATTTCGCACCGGTTTCATTATATAGCAGGTACGACAGTTCTCCTATTGTAAGGCCGTGTCTGTGAGGCAACCCTTCAACTCCTATGAATGAACGGTATCCGGCCCTGAGCATTGTCCCCTCTACCTGCCTTCCGGCCGGGTTGGGCCTGTCGATGATATATACAGGAAGGTTGATCCCGTTGTTCTTAAGTACCTTGAAAAGGTTAGGTATCGTACTTATGTAAGTATAGTATCTGCATCCTACATCCTGAAGTTCTATTATCAGTGCGTCTATGTCCTCCAGCTTTTCTGCCGGGGCGCTCAGGGAATCCTCATTGCTTCCGTACAGGGAGACGAACTCGACGTCTTTAAGGCCGAGGTTGCCGTAAACCTTGCTCTCATCCAGTTTTACCTGGTCTTGAAGTTCTGAAAAGAGCCCGTGTTCAGGAGTGAAGACCCTTTTGAGGTTACCTCTTCTTGAGAGGGTTTCAAAAAGATACTCTCCGCTTTCCGGATGCCATGCCGTATGGTTGCACAACAGCCCCAGTTTTCCGTTCCGCAGTACAAGGTCTCCCTGCTCTTCCAGGGGAGTGGTTCTGAAAGAAAACATGGTCAGGCTTTTACGATTTTATCCACTTCACTCTTTATCTCTTCTGCCAGGGCATTTGCCTCTTCCATTGTGGGCGCCTCAGAATAGATTCTTATTATGGGCTCTGTATTGGATTTTCTGAGATGAACCCATTTTTTCTGTGCATCGAAATCTATCTTGACTCCGTCTATTGTCGTTACCCTTTCGCTTGAGTATTTTTCCTTGACTGCATTAAGGATTTTGTCTATCAGTGCCTTGTCTGAAATCTCAATTCTGTTTTTGGATATGAAGTAATCGGGATATTCCCTTCTCAGTTGCGAAACCTTTACCTTCTTGTGGGCCAGATTGCTCAGAAACAAGGCTATTCCCATATACGCGTCGCGTCCGTAATGCAGGTTGGGATAAATTACCCCGCCGTTGCCTTCTCCTCCTATTACGGCCGACACTTCCCTCATCTTGGTGGTGACATTGACTTCTCCCACAGCTGCAGCCGAATAGGTTCCTCCCCATTTTTGCGTAATGTCTCTGAGGGCTCTCGACGATGAGAGATTTGAAACGGTGCTGCCTCCCTTGTTGTTGGAAAGGACGTAATCTGCTACGGAAACAAGAGTGTACTCCTCTCCGAAAGGCTCTCCGTTCTCACATATGAGCGCCAGCCTGTCAACGTCAGGATCTACTGAGATGCCCAGATCTGCCTTTTCCTTTACTACGGTCTCTGACAGGGCTGTCAGATTGTGCGGCAGCGGCTCCGGATTGTGTGCGAAATTGCCTGTCGGCTCGCAGTTTAGTTCAATGCATTCTACGCCAAGTTCCTTCATCAGCAGCGGCATTGTGGGGCCTCCAATGGAGTTTACGGCATCGAGTACCACTTTGAATCCAGCCTCCCTGATTGCCTTCCTGTCTACCAGCTTGTCGTCAAGTACGGCATTTATGTGCTCCATTGTAAAATCCTTGTGCACCATTTTGCCTATCTTGTCTACGCTGTAGAAAGTGAAATCTTCTGCTTCTGCACATTCAAGCAGGCTTTCCCCCTCCTTTGCACTCAGAAACTCACCTCTTTCGTTAAGCAGTTTGAGCGCATTCCACTCTTTGGGGTTGTGCGATGCCGTGAGGATTATTCCTCCGTCTGCCTTTTCAAATATGACAGCCATTTCTGTTGTAGGGGTAGAAGCCATTCCTGCATTTACGACATCTATGCCGCATGCCAGCAATGTCCCGCATACTATGGATTCTACCATCTTGCCTGATATCCTGGCGTCTCTTCCTACCACCACCTTGTATGAGTCCTTTCCGGGAAGCCGTCTTCTCAATTCAGTTGCGTATGCAGCCGTAAATTTAACTATATCTATGGGCGTTAGCGCATTGCCTGTTTCTCCTCCAATTGTTCCCCTGATTCCGGATATCGATTTGATCAATGTCATATATACCTCCTTGTTTTGTGATGTACAGATGGTGCAAATTTAGTGTTTTTTAAGGAAAAAAGCCGGTGTAGACAACCGGCTTTTCGCTATATTTTCAATATTTTCATAATATATTGCGACGGTTAGGGCAGGGCAAGGAATGTTGCGGCAAATGCCAGAATCGCGTAAAGTTCGGGGAATACGGCAAGAATCAGTGTCTTTCCGAATACATCCTGTCCGTTGCTCATTTCGTTTATACCGTTTGCCACCAATGATGCCTGCTTTATAGATGAATAGTAGCCTACAACACCGAGAGCTATTCCGGCAGCGCATATTGCCAGTGCCGAGCCGAGGGATAGTTGTTCCATACCTTTAAGGCTGTTGAGCATGAGGAAGAATCCGGCGAATCCGTACAGCCCCTGTGTAGAAGGCAATGCACATAATATCATTGATTTTCCAAAGATGGTCGGATTCTTCTTGAGGGCAGCGATTGTAGCATTACCGCCAATGGTCACGCCTACGCTGCTTCCGATACAAGATATGGCCAGCATTATTGCCATACCTACATACGCTACAATGAATGGTAAATTTGTTGCTTCCATAATAATTAGTTTTTATATTAATTTAAAATTATCTCTTTTTAAGTGGATTGTAGGCTCTTCCGCCGCCATCGAATCCTGTATTCTTGTAAAATTCCACGAAAGTCAAACGCATCGGGTGGACAAATGCACCGAGAGCAGATATGAACAGAACGAATATGTGCCCGACAATCAGCATTATCCCCATGAACAACCATCCTACATAAGGAACCGCCCCGAGTTGCGATGCAACTGAATTTACCACAAGACCGAGGATGCCTCCTGTTGTTCCCAAACCGAAAAGTCTTATGTAAGAGAGCATGTCTCCGAATACTCCGGTAATGTCGTAAAGTGCCGCCACTCCCTTGAACAGCTTTACAAATATATTCCTGTTGTCTGACGTAAAGATTATTATCAGTGCCAGTCCGGCCCATCCGGCATAATTTACAAATGCGGGGTAATCGAACGGTACCTGGGTGCTTGCATACCACACGGCACCCCAGGCAATGAGAATTGCCCAGCCTATGTTGTGCAGTCCGGCAAGCAGGCCCTTGTCGCGTATGGCGAATATGGCATTAAGGATTCTGGCAAAGACAATCTGTACGAGTCCAAATATTATTGCAAACCAGAACATTTGCATGTCGTTGAAAAACAGCCCTTTTACATCTTCCGGCAGGTTGAACATGTCGGCAATCTTGCCTCCGAAGAAGGTTCCGCTCAGCAGTGGCATTACTATGGAACCGAACCCAAGCCATGCCACCAGTTTTGCGTAGCCTTTATATTCGGGAACTTTGTATGCCGCAATTATGCCGGCAATAAGCAGCACCAGGCCATATCCCATGTCTCCGAGGCATAGGCCGAAGAAGAGCATGTAGAAAGGCGCAAAATAGGGGGTAAGGTCGTGTTCTCCGTATCTGGGAAGCATATAAAGCTCTCCGATAGGTTCAAACAGCCTTGAGTAGAAATTGTTTTTCAGTTGCACCGGAGGATTGTCTTCCTCTTTTGCAGCCTCTTTTATGTAATATGCATTTTCACCCTTAAGGAACTCTTCTATTTTCCTGTCATCCTCGGTAGGTGCAAATCCCTCGAATATGGAGATGGTCTCCTCTGCCTCTTTGTCTGCCGAGGCCTTTGCCATGTAGAGGTCGAACTCTTCTGCCACTGTCTCTCTCTGTCTGGCAAGTTCTCCGGTATACTCTCCGAGTGCAAGCAGTTCAGAACAGTTTTGTTCCATCTTCTTTTCTGTCTGGCCGATTTCTTCTTCTATCATGGATGCGGGCCTCTCTGGAAATTTGGCTTCGGCAAGAGGAAACCGGTATTCAGGGCCATCGTTTTCCAGTATTATGAAGTATATGGAACTCTCCTGACGGTTGAGTATGGCAAGATTGTATTCTGCTTCCCACTGTTCTTTGAAAAGCTTTTTGTTGCACTGGTAGAAATGCAGGTTGTAGCCCAGTGCGCCCAGCCGCTCAAGGTCGTTTCTGCTGAACTCACCCCATTTGTGTGCTTCTCTCAATTCTGCCTTTAAGTCTGCAAGGGTTTTCTCCAGCTCGCCTTTGAGCCTTGTCTTTTCTTCGGTCAATGACAGAAGGGCGCCTGTCTCGACCTCAATCCTGCCTTTGTTCTTTTTACGGAGTTCCTTGTCTTTCAGCAGAGTATTCAGGTTCAGTATCGCATTGTCGTAGCGTGTCATAAGGTCATACAGCTCTTTTGAACGGCTGTCTATGGCCTTGTCGCGGCGCGTGATGTCCATAAGACCAAGTGTCTGGAGGTGTTCCATAAAGGGAGCAGCCTCCCTGTGGAAAAGCACGAAAGAGTATTTTGTCATCTTTTTAATCATGGCTCTCTTCCTCCTCTTCTTGTTGGTGTCTTGTCTTTACAATCTTTTGCGATGCCTTGGAAAGATTCTCTTCATCTTCCATATAGCGTTTTATCTTTCTTATCGCCTCCTGATATCCAGGAATCTGTACCTTTTCATACAGATTAACCTTTTGTGTGATTTTCTTTCTCGAAAAATCGAGAAGCCGCATCTTTTCGAGGTATATCTCAGATTCTATGCCGATTTGGGCCAACTGCCTGAGTATGTCAACCCCGTCGGAATACCAAAGAGGTTTTCTGAATATGTCGAAAGGCTTTACATCGTAAAGTACCTCTTTGAGGGACGGAGTCTTTACTCCGGCAATCTTTTCTGTTTCGAGAACGACATCCCGTACCGAGATGAGCCCAGGCTCGAATTCGTTCCAAAGTGCAGCTATGTAGTCGTATGCTTTAAGCGAGGCAGATAATTTTTCCGTCAATTCTTCGCTCCTGGCCTTTGCACGCCTTACTTCAAGCCTGAGCGCACTCTCCTTGTTCTTGAGCGTAGGGAGCGCGTTTGTCCTGATCTTCAACTGCTTGTTAAGGTCGTTGAGCGATGTCTTATTATATTGGAATTTTATTGCCATTGTGCGTTATTCTTTACTGCTCTTCAAATATTTGTCTACAAGGCTCTGTTTGATGTTGAGTTCCTGTGGTTTGAAATATTTGCCAAAGAGTTCCCATGCCGTGTCGAGCATCTGGTCTATCGTTATGTTCACGTCTATTGCCAGAAGACGGTTGGAATACTCTTTTGCATATTGAAGGCATCTGAGGTCGTAATCACTCAGGTCGAATCCGTTTTCAAGCTTGGTCTTCGCGTTGGCTGCATCTGCATAAAGACGCACTCCGGTATTCATTACCTGGGCGTGGTCTTCACGCGTCTGTTTGCCTATGACCAGCTGTTTTAAACGTGAAAGCGAGCGGAAAGGGTCAATAATGACCTTTCCTGTATCGGGATCTGTCCTCAGATAGAGCTGTCCTTCCGTAATGTATCCTGTGTTGTCAGGAATAGCGTGCGTTATGTCTCCGTCATTGAGGGTGGTTACCGCTATTATTGTGATGGAGCCTCCCTGTGGCAGCTGTACGGCCTTTTCATATATTTTGGCCAGATCTGAATAGAGCGAGCCTGGCATGGAATCCTTTGACGGGATCTGGTCCATACGGTTGCTCACTATGGAGAGTGCGTCTGCATACAGTGTCATGTCTGTAAGCAAGACAAGCACCTTTTCATTTTTGTCTACCGCAAAATATTCGGCAGCGGTAAGCGCCATGTCGGGAATCAGCAGACGTTCTACGGCCGGCTGTTCTGTAGTGTTTACAAAACTGATAATCTTGTTGAGAGCACCTGCACTTTCGAATTTCTGCTTGAAGTAGAGGTAGTCATCGTTGGTAAGCCCCATGCCTCCTAGTATGATTTTGTCTACGTCCGCCCTGAGGGCAACGTTTGCCATAACCTCATTGTATGGCTGGTCTGGGTCTGCAAAGAAAGGTATCTTCTGTCCAGATACCAGTGTGTTGTTGAGGTCTATTCCGGCGATACCGGT
>JADINB010000132.1 GCA_017694275.1 Candidatus Egerieousia excrementavium
ACAACGATATGTCGTCGGCAGCGTCAGATGTGTATAAGAGACAGTATATATATAGTGAAAAACAGTAAGTTCATCATGTGTGGAGACATGGTTGCAAACAGTGAACCTGATTCTGCGATATATCGGCAGTAGAGTCCTGCAATAAAAGTTTATGCTATAAATTGCATGTTTTTCAGTATGTTAGTTGTGAAAAAAATAAAAAATCCATAATTAATGTATAAAAAGAGTGTTTTTTATAAAATAATTTCTAACTTCACCAACCGAAAACAAGGCTAAAACACTAAACAAAAAACCCATTTTTAAATTAAATTTTTAACCTATGAAGAAAATCATTCTTTTTGCGCTATGCATCTTTGTCTCGGGTGCAATGTTTGCGCAAACGACTGTGACCGGTACGGTCATCGGTTCGGATGACAGGAATCCTATTCCTTTCGCAAGTGTCCATGTAGACGGCACTACAAATCTGGTGTTTACCGACGATGACGGTAAATATTCAATAGGAAATGTCCCGGGCGACGGAGCGTTGATTATCTCTGTTATGGGATATGTTACACAAAAAATATCTGTAAACGGCAGAGCCGTCATCAATGTTGAACTGCACCCTGAGGCAGTGCAGCTCGACGAGGCCATGGTAGTTGCTTACGGTACCGCAACCAAGGGAACATATACCGGTGCGGCAAGCGTAGTAAAGGCAGATGCCATACAGGATGTACCCAGTACTTCGTTCGAGAATGCGTTGAACGGTAAGATTGCAGGTCTGCAGGTGACAACCTCTTCAGGACAGGCAGGATCTACACCGAGTATCCGTATCCGCGGTATCGGTTCCATGAACGCTTCCAACGAACCTCTTTATGTAATAGACGGGGTGCCGGTATCTTCGGGTAACATCGGTCAGATGTCAGACTATACCTACAGCACGAACAACGTGATGAATACCTTGAACCCTAACGACATCGAGAGCATTACCGTGTTGAAGGACGCGGCTGCGTCTTCACTTTACGGTTCACGTGCTGCAAACGGTGTCATAATGATTACCACAAAGAAAGGCAAGAGCGGAAAGCCGACCGTTACCTTCAGGGCATCTGTAGGTATCACCCCTTCATGGGCTACAAGAAACTATGAGGCTGCAGGCCCTCAGGACCAGGCACAGATGGAGTATGAAATTTTCCACGATTTGAGGACAACCAACGGATATTCCGAAGCTGAGGCCAACGCGTATGCACTGAGCCAGCTGAACGACAGGTTCAACCAGCACGGATATCAGTTCTCTACAGACGAAGTGGGGCGTTATGCTCATATCAACATTACAGGTATGACAGACGGTATTGACGGTATTGAAGACAGGACCGGAAAATATTTCGACTGGGAGGATGCACTCTTCCGTACAGCCGTATATCAGACATACGACCTTTCTGTCAGCGGCGGTACAGACAAGACCACCTACTATTCTTCTTTTGCATATACCAGCGACAAGGGCCGTTCTACATTCAATGACTTCTCACGTATTTCAGGAAGGGTAAACGTAACCCAGAAGATTGGCAAGCATGTTGAGTTCGCAACCAGCGTGAATATAGCCCAGACCAAGCAGACCGGCTACAACGATACCAGAAACGTAAGTTCCAACATGTTCATGCAGACACGCAACCTCTTGTGGCCTTTCTACTGGCCTACAGACTACAAGACAGGGGAGCCCTGGACAGACCGTTTCGGAAGTTTGGCGTATAACCTGCTTTACTATGACAGCGAATGGGACAATCTCTCAAAGACATTCCGCGTAAATGCAAGCGAGACGTTGACTATACATATCATAGACGGTCTTGATTTGAGAAGCGTATTCTCATACGACAACGCCGAGACGAAAGATCACGTTTATTACAGTGCCAATCACTTCAACGCATCCGATACAGACGGTAGCGTTACTGACATGAGCACACAGTACAGCAACTGGGTATCTTCTACAACCTTGAGCTATAACAAGACATTTGCAGACAAGCATGTGCTTTCGGCGCTGGTAGGTTTCGAGGCAGAAGAGAGAGACACAGAATTTATCCGTGCAACAGGTACATTCCTCCCCACAAGTACATTGCAGACCGTATCAACGGCCGGTGTGCTTGATGCAAATTCATACAGCTGGGGCAGTTCAATGGCATCTGTACTCTCAAGAGTGGAATACAGTTATGATTCAAGATACTATCTGTCTGGAAGCTACAGAAGAGACGGCTCTTCAAGACTCTCTCCCGAGGCACGTTGGGGTAACTTCTGGTCTGTGTCAGGTGCATGGAGAATCAACAACGAGAATTTCCTTAAAGACGCAGAGTGGATTTCCAACTTGAGACTGAGGGCTTCTTACGGTGTCAACGGTACTCTTCCTTCAGACAACTACGGCTGGCGTTCACTGGTAGGCTATACATATCCGTATAACGGCTCTCCGGGCGGACTGCTTACAAACGTGGCAAACGAGAGTCTCTCATGGGAGACAAACTATACTGCAAACGTTGCATTGGAGTTCGGCTTCTTCAACCAGAGACTCTATGGTACAATCGAGTGGTTTAACAGAGATTCCAAAGACCTGTTACAGGATGTGCCCATCTCTACAATCACAGGTTTCGGCTCAACTCTCAGAAATATAGGTGAGATAAACAACAAAGGCTGGGAAATTGAGATTGGCGGTGACATTATCCAGACAGAAGACGTTACATGGAGTGCAAGCCTGACTGCTTCAATGATCAAGTCTAAGGTTACAAAACTGTATGACGGACAGGATATCATCTGGTACGATCCTACGGGAAGTGACGACCGCTGCCAGTATCTTTACCGTGAGGGCGAGTCTACCCTTGCATACTACGGTTACGAGTGGGCTGGAGTTGATCCTGCAACAGGCCAGAGCGTTTACTATGTGAATGAAACTGGCGCAGATGGCGAGATTGACCCTGCAGCCGGCGGTGACTTCATGTATAACGGAAGGGCTGCGACTTATGAATATGGCAAGGCCAATGAAGTAATACTGGGCGATGCCAACCCTAAAATTTACGGAGGTATCAATACAGACGTTACATGGAAAGGCATTACCTTGGGTCTTAATTTCATATACAGACTCGGCGCAACGCTTTACGATGCTGCTGAAAAAGATGTAGACGACGACGGTTACTACTGGGAGAGAATCCGTTCAGAGAGAGTTGCGGAAAACCGCTGGACATCTCCGGGACAGAACACGGCTATTCCCCAGATCAGAGGTATAGACCTTGAGGATGCAATACAGATAAGCTCGCGTCACCTTCATACAGGCGACTTCCTGAGGCTTAAGAATATCACACTCTCATATAACTTCCCCAAGGCTTTGGTCAACAAGATTGGTCTTGGCTCTGCAAGAGTTTACTTCAACGGACAGAACCTCCTTACATGGAGCGCATTCAACGAAGTTGACCCTGAGGTTAACATTTATGGAACCCGCGGATGGGAAACTCCTATCGGAAAGACTTATACATTTGGTTTAGAGTTCACATTTTAATTAGAAACGACAATGAAAAAAATATTGACAATAGTATTGGCGCTTTCGGTATTTGCCTTTTCGTCTTGCGATGATTTTCTGGACAAAGCGCCTACAAACTCGGGAGATGCTTCTACTGCAATTCAGACTGCAAGAGATGCCGAGGTTGTGATAAACGGTATTATGGATGGCTTGCTGAGTTCAAGTTATCTTGGAAGAAACATGTTCCTCTATGCAGATGCAAAGGGTGGAGATTTGACAATCGCAGCCCAGGGCCGCGGTAACGATGCTCTTTATGTGTTTGACCACAGCCAGACTTCCGGAACATATTCTGGATTCTGGAGCACGGGGTACAATCTGCTGCTTCAGATCAACAACTTGCTTGAAAATATTGAAGCCATAGAGGCCGAGGGCGGCGACAGTGTGGAAAATTTCGATGACTACAAGGCGCAGGCTCTTACTTTAAGGGCAATGATCTATTTCGATCTGGTTCGCCTTTATGGAAAGCCTTACGACTATGACAAGTCGTCTTGGGGAGTTCCCGACATCACTACGGTATTGGATGCTTCTGCACGCGAATTGCGCGCAACCGTTGAGCAGAACTATACCAGAATAGTATCTGACCTTACAACCGCTGAAGGGCTCTTTACAGACCATGATGCAAGGAACGGTTTTGTAAGCTATTATGCAAACAAGGCCATTCAGGCAAGGGTTTATCTCTACATGGAAGATTACGACAAGGCCCTGTCGGCAGCCGAAGAGGTTATAGGCGGCCCGTATGACCTTTATGAGAACGACGAATGGGTGGCTTCATGGTCTACACAGTTCGATTCAGAGTCAATTCTGGAGTTGTATGTTCTCGATACTGAAAACGACATGGGTACCGGTTCATTGGGCGGCTATTATGCGAGAGAAGGAGATTTCGGCAGTGTTCTGGGTTACTTTATGGCCAGTGACTATTTCCTCGACAGATTGGGAGAAGATCCCGATGATGTCCGTTGGGGTGTAATGACCTACGATGAACTAAGCGATACCCGCATGGGATGCTGCTACAAATATCTTGGTGGCGTTAATCAGCCCGGTGATGGCAAGGCGTCTGCATCTGCAGTGAATATCAAAGTTATCCGTCTTTCAGAGATGTACCTCATTGCAGCAGAGGCAGCATTGCTCAAGGCTTCTCCTGATGCCCAGGCTGCGGCTGACTATCTGAATGAAATCCGCAAGAGATCTCCCAACCTTACTCCTGCAACAGCTTCAACAGTCACTCTTGATATGATTCTCGATGAGAGAAGCAAGGAACTTTATGGTGAGGGTCACCGTTTCTTCGATATGATGCGTTGCGACAAGAGCATCACATTCAATGATGAGATTGCACAGCTTCTGCCTCCTACAAGAGACAAGACCATAGACAGGAGTTTCTTCCGTACAGTCCTTCCTATTTCCCAGGATGAGATAAATGCAAATCCCGACATTGCTGCACAGCAGAATCCCGGTTATTAGCAGATGGTTTGCATATGAAAATTAAGGGGCGGCTTTTGGGCTGCCCCTTTTTTGCGTTACCTCTATTCTCTTCCGCTTTCTGAAATGAGTTCCTTTATCTTGTTGCAGAATGCCCTGTCTTCAAGAAGGTCTTCAAGGCAGACATCTGTCCTGAACCTCCATTGGTTATGAGGGTTGGAAGGGTCGTTTATCCTTTCGCTTTCAAAATACCGGTTCCTGTATTTTGGTTCAATGGAGAACCAGTCCTGGAGAGGAAGAACTGCAATCATGCTCTTTGCTGCAAGAATTTTCCTGACAATCTTAAGGCACTCTTCTGCCGGGGCGTCTTTCGGTTCCTGAGGGCAGACTCTCTTGCCAAGCCACATGCGCAATGTCTGGCTGTCATGGGTACTCGTTGTACAGACACTCAGATAGGGATATTTTTGAGGTTCTCCCAAATCTGCCCCGAACTGTTTGGGCATCATCAGTACTTCCAGTGAGAGGATGTGGAGATTCTGCATGCATCTGGTTACCGGTTCCGAAAGCATTCCCAAATCTTCTCCGCAGGCAAGCATGTTGGTGGCTGCAATAAGCTGCTGCAGTTTTTTTACGGCATTGTCGTACCAGAATCTGTTGTGGCGTTCAAAGAAGAAATTGTCATAAAGCCTGTCGAATTTCTCTTGTTCTGCAGCACTCATGCTGCAATATCTCCTGCTTTTTTTGGCAAGGATTGCCGGATGGTATCTTTTTCTGCAATAAGGGTCTTCAATGAACAGAGAATTGCTGAACCTGACTCCTGATGCGGCGATTTCAGACAGTGAAAGCGGCAGGGCGGGAGAAAAGTGGCCGGCAGAACTTTCAGCAGTGTCTGCAGGTATTTCCCATATCCTGAAAAAACCCAGGATATGGTCTATCCTGTAGGCGTCGAAATAGTTTTGCATGTGCCTGAGCCGCTTTTTCCACCAACTGTAATTGTCTTTGGCCATCTGCTCCCAGTCGTAGGTTGGAAATCCCCAGTTCTGTCCCATGTCGGAAAAGGCATCGGGAGGTGCGCCTGCCTGCATCCCGAAGTTGAACAACTGTGGGTTATGCCAGCTGTCGGCGCCATTGCGGCTTACTCCAATCGGAATGTCGCCCTTAAGCGCCACTCCCATTTTGTGGGCGTATTCCTTGCATTCGGAAAGTTGTCTGTGCAGATGGTACTGAAGGTATATGTGATAGTTGAAATTGTCGTTGAGGCTGTGTCCGCTCTCTTTGAGAGTTTCGACTATCTTGTCTGAAAATGTGGAGCATTCCAGTTTTATGCCGTTGTGCTCTATTGTTTCCCATTTTCTGAAATCCGGCTCCTTGAAATAATCTCTAAGGGTGCAGAATGCGGCATAAGGGTAGAGCCACTCTCCGTTTTCCTTTATGAAGGTATAGAAGCAGGGTTCGGCAAAGACAGCCTTTCCGTACTCTTTGTAGATGGCCCGGCTGTAGTTTGACTTTACCTCCATTACCTCTGGATAGTTGAGGAAGTATTCGTTGTTCAGCCTCTTTTTGTCGCGTCTGAACTCTTTGTATTTCCTTTCGTCGGGCAGTTTCCCCAGAGCCTCTATGTCAAGATATATGGGATGGAGTGCAAATACAGATATGCAGTTGTAGGGGTAGGAGTCTGCCCATCCGTTTGTAGATGTGGTGTCGTTTACCGGCAGCAGCTGTATGATTCTCTGTCCGCATTTTGCAGCCCAGTCTATAAGAAGCCTGAGGTCTGAAAAGTCTCCTATGCCGCAGCTCTTTTTTGACCGTAATGAGAACAGAGGTATTGCGCAGCCGGCAATACGCGGTGCGGCGGCAGTGTCGAATATTACACATCCCTGTTCCCAGATGAAACTCTTGTGGCGTTGCCGGTTGGAAACTGGAATTATTCTGTTCTCGCCCTTTTCCCATTCGTATGTTATGTCTCCATCTTCCGAGGGTGTCGCGAGCAGAAATTTGAATTGCAGGTCTGCAATGTCGCTTCCATCTGTACTGTACACCCAACGCTCGCCATCTACCCGTGTCATTTCAGGAGCTTTCCTTATCTGCCAGCTCCCCAGGGCGGGTGAGTTGCCGCAAATAAGGAGTCTTTGACAACTGTTTATCTTTGGCGCGGTTACACAAATTATTGTTTCGTTGTTGTACCTGTGTGTATAGATATATTGGGCAGAATCTTTTCTGTACAGGACTTCGCTGAACGGCGCTGTAAGAAGCGGAGCCTCTTCTGAGTTGGAGCACCATTTGTCGTGTGCCTCTATTGAGGTGGTGGAACTGTTTATCGCAATTGCCCTCCGTTTCCCGGCTTCATAGAAAGTTTCCCCTCCGCTGTTCTGTACAAAGTAGCGGTATTCCAGAATACGATGCTCGCTTCCTGTGTCAAGCCTGATTTCTCCGGTCCAGATTCCGTTTTCGGTGTATTGCAGCCTGAAATTCTTTTTTTCCGTCTCTACATACAGCTCTTCGCCCCATCTGGTATTGAATTCTATGTTAAATGTTATCCTCATGCTTCTTTTTCAGTCGTTTGTTGCGGCTCCATATTCCGGCCACCGCTACCGCACCGCATAAAATCATTACAAGAGCCTGTGATTCATGTGATATGGTCGCAAATACCACTCCCATGCTCTGCGGAATTGCATATACTTTCAAAAGCGCAAGGCTGACAATGAAATGATATGCTCCGAGCCCGCCCTGTACGGGTACCGCCCATCCCAGTCCTCCTACAATCATCAGGAAAAGGGCGTCTGCCGCATTGAGATGGCCTACGGCCGGGAATGCGCATATGGTAGCATAACTCGTACACCAGTAGGTGCCCCACAATAACAGTGTGTAGAGCATAAAAAGCCATTTTTCCTTCATTCTGAATATTGTGGCCACCCCTTCGGCAATGCGTCTGAGAATTCCTGCTATCTTTTGCGCAAGCTTGAATTTCATAAGTCTCCGCCTGCAGAGATAGGCGAGCAGCAGCAATAAGGCGCACAGCAGAATCGCACCAGCGAGAACCGCTATCAGACCTGTCGAAAATTTGCGGCCAATGGGAGCAAGCAGCTGGCCGTTTATGAACCCGCCAAACTCACCCCACTTCAGCAACATTGTAAAGAGTACGAAAAATGCAAGGCATATAAGGTCTGTCGCTCTTTCTGCCACTACCGTGCCCAGAGCCTGTTCGAATGTCACCCCGCCCCTTTTCGTTACAACTGCGCAGCGTGCTATTTCGCCTGCGCGCGGTACGGCAAAATTCGTAAGGTAGGCTATCGCTACGCCATTATAAGTCTGTTTCAGGGAAATGTTGCCGTCAAGGGGCTTGAGGAGCAGTCTCCAGCGGAGTGCCCTGATTATAAAGCCTGTGATTCCAACTGCCATGGAAAGAAGAATCCAGTAAAAGTCGCAACTTTTTATGCCCTCGATAAAATCGTTCCATTTTACCCCCTTGAACGAGACATAGAGCAAAAGAACGGCAAGTGCCGAAATCAGAATATATTGTATGACTTTTTTTACGGACATAAGCCTTTGCAGATGCCGCAAGGGCTATTTTATAAGCCTGTTGGTCTTTGTGTCGGGAAATATCACCTTTGGCTTGTGAGTCTGCGCCTCTTCAGGAGTCATGACGGCATACGACATTATTATTGCCAGGTCTCCGGGCGAAAATTTGTGTGCGGCCGCTCCGTTCAGGCAGATGGCCCCGCTTCCGCGCTCTCCTTTTATGACATATGTTTCAAGCCTCTCTCCGTTTGTAATATTCACTACATGCACCTTTTCGTTTTCAACAAGCCCGGCAGCTTCTGCCAGTTCGCTGTCTATTGTTATGCTTCCTATGTAATTAAGGTTGGCCTGTGTTACTGTTACACGGTGAATTTTTGATTTCAATACTTCTATATACATGATTCTGCCGTTAAATTAAAGTGCGATGTTGTCGATTAGTCTTACCGGGCGGGCATAGACTGCGCACCAGAGCCTTGGATTGTCTGAATCGCTCCAGTTTTCCAGAGGTCTGAGGTTGTCTGAGTCTACTATTTCCACATATTCCGTCTCCAGCATGGGATTGGCGTCTATCTCTGCCTTTGTCTTCTCTATAACCTCTTTGGGCGAGAACCGTTTCTTCCACTCCTTTGCCTGGCATATTGTCTTGTAGATATGCGGTGCTGCGGTGCGCTGGTCAGCCGTGAGCAGTGTATTGCGTGAGCTTTTGGCCAATCCGTCGGCCTCCCTCATTATGGGGCAGCCGATAATCTCTATATTGTATCCGAGAGCCTTTGTAAAGTGCCTTACTATTGCAAGCTGCTGATAGTCTTTTTCTCCGAAAAAAGCATATTGCGGGCGGACAATGTCGAAAAGGCGGGTTACCACCTGGGCTACACCATTGAAGTGCCCCGGGCGGCGCGGCCCTTCTCCGTAATTGTCCAGCCCTCCGAGGTCGAATATTCTGGTGTCTTCCTGAGGGTAGATATCTATCACGCGCGGGGCAAAGAGAATATCTGTGCCTTCTTTCTCCAGAAGAGCGGCATCTGCCTCCAAAGTGCGCGGATATGTTGCCAGATCTTCCTTGTTGTTGAACTGTGTAGGATTGACAAAAACGCTTACAACGGTATGCATGCATCTTTTGCGGGCTGCCTGTACCAGGGAGATATGTCCGCCGTGGAGCGCCCCCATTGTGGGGACAAAGCCGACCTTCTCTTTATGTGGCAGAGATTCAAGGGCTTCTTTGAATTCGCCTAGAGATTTTGCTAAAATCATGATTTGGATTTTTATACAATAAGCGGGTGCAAACCTAATGAAAAATATAACACAAGCAACAAAAATATTTATTTCAAGTCTCTTTTTGTCTTACCTTTGCAAGTTGGGGCGGCGGCGTAACTTGTTCAGACAATGCCGAGACGTAGCGTGATTGTAAACGAAGTTTAAAATAAACTGCAAGTTGAGAGCAGTGGCGGAACTTGTTCAGACAATGCCGAGACGTAGCGTGATTGTAAACGAAGTTTAAAATTTGAAATGAGTGAAAAATAGAGAAAAATCGATACTCGGAATGGGCAATGCCCTTATAGATATCCTTGCGGTTTTGCCCGATGAAAATTTGCTGGAAAAGCTTCATCTCCCCAAAGGCAGCATGCAGCATGTAGACGGAGAGACGGGCAGCAAGATATGGCAGATCATAAAGTCGATGGATGCACAGTATGTGCCAGGAGGCTCCGCCTCCAATACCATAACGGGAACGGCGATTTTTGGAATGCCCAGCGGTTTCATAGGAAAAGTGGGGGATGATGATCTGGGCTCTCTGTTTAAAAGCGGTCAGGAAAACATAGGCATAAGGTCAAATCTTCTGAAAGGGTCGAAAGCAACCGGACGGGCAATGACTTTCATTACCATACCAGGCAGAGAGAGAACGTTTGCAACATATCTGGGCTCAGCCATCGAACTTGTGGCAGATGAGCTGAAACCTGAGTTTTTCGAGGGTTACGACTATTTTTACATTGAGGGATATCTTGTGCAGAACCAGGAACTGCTCAGAAGGGCTGTGGAACTTGCAAAGGCGGCCGGTTCCATTGTCGTGCTGGATATGGCCAGCTATAATGTGGTTGAGAGCAACGATGCATTTTTGCACGACATCATAGAGAATTATGTGGATATTGTCTTTGCAAACGAACTTGAAGCAAAGGCTTTTGCCAAAAAAGAGCCGCGCGAGGCCCTCGATGTGATTGCCGGGCTTTGCGACATTGCGGTTGTAAAACTGGGGCCGGAAGGCTCCATGATAAAGAGCGGGTGCGGCTACTGCAAGATTGATGCATGGCCCGCAGATACCATTGATGCCACCGGTGCAGGGGATCTTTATGCGGCAGGCTTCCTTTATGCCCATTCCCACGGAATGCCCATGGAGATTTGTGGCGAGGTCGGTTCAATAATCTCTGCCAAGGTGGTAGAGGTAATAGGCCCAAAGGTAGATATACCGCGTTGGAAAAGCGCCAAGCAACAGATCCGGACTCTGATGGGAATAAACGAAAATTGATTATATTTGAATGATCACATTGCAAAACGGTTTTGTATGAAAGGAATAGTTCTGGCCGGAGGTTCCGGTACGAGGTTGTATCCGATAACAAAGGGTGTAAGCAAGCAGCTGCTGCCCATATATGACAAGCCTATGGTCTATTATCCCATCTCGGTTCTCATGCTTGCCGGAATAAGGGATATACTTATAATATCCACTCCATACGATTTGCCCGGTTTCGAGCGTCTTCTTGGAGACGGCTCCAATTACGGAGTCAGGTTCGAGTATGCAGAGCAACCCTCTCCCGACGGTCTGGCCCAGGCATTCATAATCGGTGAAAAGTTCATAGGGAACGATCCGGTCTGTCTGGTTCTGGGAGACAATATCTTTTACGGGCAGAGCTTTACGGCGATGCTGAAAAACGCGGTTGCGGCGGTAGAGCATCAGAAGTGCGCCACGGTCTTCGGCTATTGGGTGGATGACCCGGAGCGTTACGGCGTAGCGGAGTTCGACAGCAGCGGCAAGGTGTTGAGCATAGAGGAAAAGCCCCGTCATCCCAAGAGCAATTATGCGGTAGTCGGCCTTTACTTCTATCCGAACGAGGTTGTTGAAATAGCAAAGAGCATAAAGCCGTCGGCGCGTGGAGAGCTGGAGATAACTTCTGTAAACCAGGAATTTCTAAAGACGGGCAGGCTGAATGTCCAGCCTTTGGGCCGAGGTTTTGCCTGGCTTGATACGGGGACTCACGAATCGTTGAGCGAGGCTTCGACATTCATTGAGGTTGTAGAGAAGCGTCAGGGCCTTAAGGTGGCCTGTCTTGAGGAGATAGCCTACGGCAACGGCTGGATAACCGGCGAAAG
>JADINB010000133.1 GCA_017694275.1 Candidatus Egerieousia excrementavium
GCCCCGTTGCCTGACGTATCTTATTTGGAGATATAAGTGTGCCTTGCAGCACACACATCTGCGAGAAGCCATTGCCGCTGCAAACAAGTTTGCATCGCTCAGGCTTCTCACATCTGTCACTTCGTTTTTTATATCTCCAAATGGGGCGGCAAATATTTTTGCTCTGCTCTCGGCTTCTGCGTATATTTGCAGGATAATTGTTTTGTGATGGATAACAGGTATCGTTCGGTCAGGCCGGTTTTGGATTCTAACAAGCCTCAGTTGTATATGGAGACCTATGGCTGTCAGATGAATGTAAATGATAGCGAAGTGGTGCTTTCCGTATTGCAGGATGCTGGTTATTCGTTGTGCAGCGATATTAAAAAGGCAGACGTGATTCTTGTAAATACATGCTCCATAAGGGAAAATGCAGAACAGAGAGTTTGGGGCAGATTGGATCTTTTCCTGCAGGAAAAACGTAAGAGGAGAGGTGTGATTGTCGGGGTTCTTGGCTGCATGGCGGAGAGGCTCAAGCAAGTTCTGCTTGAACACGAGGCTGTTGATTTTGTTGCCGGACCGGATTCATATAGGAAGATTGCAACCATTATAGAGGAGGCAAAGAACGGAGGCAAGCAGATGAATGTGGCTCTGCTCAGAGATGAGACCTATTCCGACATAACTCCGGTGCGGTTGGACAAAAACGGTGTTTCGGCCTATATATCAATCATGCGGGGATGCAATAACATGTGTTCTTATTGTGTTGTGCCGTATACGAGGGGGGCAGAGAGAAGCCGGGATCCGCAGAGTATCGTAAGGGAAGCCCAGGAACTTTTCGACAATGGCTACAAGGAGGTCTGTCTGCTCGGGCAAAATGTGGATTCGTACCTTTGGACTAATCCGGACAATCCTACGGAAAAAGTGAATTTTGCCCAGCTCCTTGAACTTGTTGCCCTGACAGACCCTTCGTTAAGGGTGAGATTCTCTACATCGCATCCCAAGGATATGGGTAACGGAGTTCTCTATACGATGGCAATGTATCCGAATATATGCAATCACATTCATTTGCCGGTGCAGTCTGGAAGTAATGCAATGCTGCTTAAGATGAACAGAAAGTATACGCGGGAGGATTATTTGGCCAGGATTGCCAAAATCAGGGAGATAATGCCTGACTGTGCCATAAGTACGGATATAATTGCCGGCTTCTGTTCAGAGACCGAGGAAGATCACCTGCAGACCCTTTCACTTATGGAGCAGGTCGGGTTTGATTCTGCCTTTATGTTCCAATATTCGGAGCGCCCCAATACCAGGGCGGCACGTCATTTTAAGGATGATGTCCCGGATGAGGTGAAGACACAAAGGCTCAACGAGATAATAGAGTTGCAGAACAGGCTTTCTCTTGCTTCCAACCAGAAGTGTCTGGGAAAAACTTATGAAGTTCTGACAGACGGTCTCTCAAAGAGGTCTGATTTGCAGCTTACGGGCAGGACCCCGCAGAATAAGGTATGTGTATTTGATGCTCAGGGGCACGGTATTGGAGAGTATGTGACGGTGGAGGTTGTTTCATGCACCTCGGCAACGCTGATGGCAAAAATCGTAAGATAAAAATATGGAATTATGACAAAGATTAAAACAGAGTATCTGGGTTCTCTAAGGACAGAGGCCGTACATTTGCAGTCTGGAAACAAAATCATAACAGACGCTCCGCTTGACAATCACGGAAAGGGGGAGGCTTTTTCTCCTACGGATTTGCTGGCCGCCGCACTGGGCAGTTGCATGCTTACAATAATGGGAATTTCTGCTCCTGCATACGGATATAGCATTGATGGCACTACTGTCGACATAGAAAAGATAATGGGGACGAATCCCAGAAGAGTTGTGGAGGTGAAGATTACCTTTAATTTCCCTAAAGGAAACAACTATACCGACCAGCAGAAGAGAGTAATCGAGACTGCTGCCAGAACCTGTCCCGTTGCAAACAGTCTGCATCCGGACTTAAAGAAGACGATAGTTTTCAATTATTAGTTCATATACATACTTAGACGGGCATAGAGAAAGGGAATCCGGTGCAAGACCGGAACAGTACCCGCTGCTGTGATATTCCTGCCGGAAGGCAGTTGTCTGATACTCCACTTTTGCGTTGGCGCAATGGGAAGGAAGACATAAAATTAAGTCAGAAAACCTGCTCTCGGCCCGGTCATTAAAACTTTCGGGAGGTAAAGTGAAATGAGCAGTGACATCTGCCGTACTATTCTGCTGTCTTTATTGATGGCTTCAATTCCGCTTGCCGGACGGTCGCAACAAAACGATACTCTGGAATCGGCAGTGATAATGTCTGAATCCAAAATCAATGCTTCGCTGAATGCAAAGTTCGCTCCCGGCATAAGGGTTGAGCGTTATGCCAATGTAGAGACTGTGACTGCCGGGAATACCCTGAGCGATCTGCTGCAAAGAGAGACATCTCTTTATATAAAGGAGTACGGACGGGGTATGAATTCCTATCTGGCTATCCGCGGAACCTCTTCTACACACACATCCATAGACTGGAACGGGCAGTCTCTTGTGGTGCCTACCTTGGGCCAGGCCGATTTGAGTCATGTCCCCACCTATTTTTTCGACAACATGACAATACATGTGGGCGGAAATTCGGCGCTTTACGGTAACGGCAGCATGGGAGGCAGCATACAGTTGAGAACCACTCCGCGCTTCAAGCCGGGTACAAGTGGAGACGTAACCCTTAAGGCCGGGAGTTTCTACACTTTTTTTGGCGGTGCCACCCTGCGTACAGGCTCCGATAACTGGGAGAGCCGCACAAGCGCCTATTATTCCTTTTCAAAAAACAATTTCAAATTCAGGAACAATACCAAGCGCGGTACACCACGTGAGAGGCAGAACAACGCAAGGTACAGCAATTACGGCATCCTGCAGGAGTTTTCCAGGCGGATGAAGGATGAATCGGTGCTGCAGCTGAGTTTTATCTATCTGGATTTCGACAGGCAAATCCAGCCTTCCGTCTCAACCAACGACAGCGAATACTACCATCACAGCGTGCTCGACAGAAACGTAAAGGCAACTGCGTTATATAGCGGAACCCGGGGAATATGGCACTATCGGGCCAATGTGGCTTATAACTATGATTATGAGCTTTATGAAGAAGACATAATAGCTGCAGGCAGGTTTTTTGTATCGATGGAAAACCAGTTGTCTCTGGGCAAGGTACTGCTGAATGCCGGAGGCAAGTGCGAGTATATAAGGCCAGATGTGGACGCATATGCTGCAGGAACAAAAGAGTGGCGCAATGAACTTTATCTGCTGGCGCTTTATAACGTGACTGAAAAACTCTCTCTCGGTGGGGGAGTGAGAGCCACCTTTGTTACAGACATATCGACTCCTTTGCAGCCTTCGGTCAATCTGAAATACGGCGTCAATAAAAACCTGTCTCTAAGAGCTTCCTTTTCAGGCAGCGTAAAGGTCCCCACCCTGAACGACCGCTATTGGGGCGGAACTGCAACAGAACTTGAACCGGAAAAGGGCTTTACATGGGAGGCAGGTGCAGACTATGCCTTCAAGATGTATGGATGGAGTGTGAAATCTTATTTTACATGGTATTATTCTCCTATAAAGGACTGGATAAGGTGGCTGCCCGCAGGTGAGGTGTGGAGGCCGAGGAATGTCCCTAAGATAGAGTCTGACGGTGTGGAGACGGGGTTTGATGCAGAGAAGGTATTTGGCTCTTCCACCTGGAATTTCAGCGCCAAATATGCCTATACCAACGTGATGATGCGCGAGTCGCTTTACAGCAACGACCCGGGAGTAGATCATCAGGTTGCGTATCAGCCCAAACATACGCTCATTGCAAGGGTGGGTTACAGATACGGAAGGATAGATGCCAGGCTGACAGGCACATTTACCGGAAAGCGTACCTCGAACGATATTTACGACATAATGAAGGCTTATTTTCTGCTGAATGCATATCTTAAATATTCGCCCGGCGACAACATTACAATTTCGTGCGAATTGAACAACATATTGAACAAGAGTTATCAGAACGTTAAATTCTATGCCATGCCGGGATTCAATTTTTCTGCAGGCTTGCAAATAAAATTCTGATATGCTCCTGCGTGTGCAACAAAAAGAGTTTTTTGTGCATCTTTAGCAAGACAACAACGTGAGAGGAATTAAGTTTATTTATAAAATTAATGGTCATGAAGAAGATTTTTTTATTTTTTTCAGTAGCGGCGGCTCTGATTTTCACATCTTGTAACAGCGATTCCCGCCCTACGGTACTTAACAATGTGGTCTGCATTCTCAATCAGGGGAACTACAGCCAGCACAACGGCAGCATCTACCTCTATGAGGAGACCACCAAGTCTATGAGCGAGAACGTATTTTTCAAATCAAACAATTATGAGCTCGGCGCTACGATAATGGACGGGATATACAACAGTTACGGAATCGGTTATATCCTTTGTTCAAATCCTGACAAGATAGAGATTATAGATATTACGAACGGCCGTACGGCTACAGACCCTATTACAGATGAAGATGGCGGATTGCGCAATACGCGTGAAATCACTCTCGGAGAGAACTATATTTTTGTCTCGAATGCAGGGTCGGATTATGTAGTTGACAATCTCACCGGAGCATACGAGTATACAAACTCTTTTGTAAGCATCTACAATGCCTATGACAACGAACTGGTTAAAAAGATAGAGGTTGGTTCCGACGCCCAGGATCTGATATACGCAAACAGCAAACTCTATGTTGCGACAAAAGACGGCATAGTTGTGATAAGATGCGACGGCAACGACCAGTTCTCAATAGAGACCACGCTCAGGGACGAGAATTTTGCAGGACCGGTGAAATACCTCTGCTTTATAAACAATGTGATTTACGCATCTATCCCCGGTAAGGGAATATGGGCGGTAAGTCCTACCGGCAATACCGTAAACACCTATCAGGTGACTCTTGGCTATGACGGCTACCTCTTTACAGATGCCAATAACAATATATGGACAATAGTTACAGACTATGCTGCCGGAACATCCAATATCTACAAGTTTGACACCAAGACCGGGAACTATGAATCTGTTGTTCCTGCCGGACAGGATTATTACAGCGTAGGAGTAAGTCCTGTAACGGGCAATGTCTACTATTCCGAGGCCAACGGCTATACAAGCAATTCTACACTTTTAGTTTACGACCCGGATAGCGACCAGGTCATAGATACCCAAATTGCAGGCGTGGGCGCATACCGTTATCTTTTCTTCTCGTATCTTACCTATGCAGA
>JADINB010000134.1 GCA_017694275.1 Candidatus Egerieousia excrementavium
GAGGATTAGGCAATAAATTTATATGATCTTTTATTATCATCAGATCGCCGCGTCTATAGTTGAAATTAACGCCTCCTGCCGCATTTGAGACAAACAGGTATTTTATTCCCAGAACTTTCAGCACTCTGACAGGCAATGTAACCTGTTCCATCGGATAACCTTCGTAATAGTGGAACCTGCCCTGCATTGCTATCACATATTTGCCACTCAGATAACCGGCTATGAGATTTCCCTTGTGCCCGACTGCCGTGGATTTTGAAAAATTGGGTATTTCGGCATATGGAATCACTATTTTGTCCTCTATCTCTTCTGCCAGGTTCCCGAGCCCGCTGCCGAGAATTATGCCGGCAAGTGGCACCATTCCCCCGAGCCTGGACCTTACATAGGCGGCCGCCTCATTTATTTTCTCTACTCTTTCATCCATAATGTATGTGATTTTCAAATTATCTGCTCTTTTGCAATCTGCCGTATATCCTCCTCACGTTTTCCAGAATCAGTTCCTCATCCTTTACCCTGCGTCCCTCCATCACTATGTTTCCGTTACATATTACAGTGTCTACACATGAACTGTTTGCCGAATAGACCAGGTTGGCCAGAAAATTATAATTAGGCGTAAACGCATAATTGTCTATGTCTATCAGCACCATATCGGCCAGTTTCCCTTCCGCTATCACACCTGAGTCGATGTTCAGGGCTCTGGCACCGTTTACAGTGGCAATTTCCATGAGTTCGTCAAGCGGCAATACTGTAGGATCTTCCCTCCAGGCCTTCTGTACAAGAGCGGCAGTCTTCATGGCCTCCAGCATGTCAAGGTTGTTGGATGAAGCACATCCGTCTGTACCGAGTGTAACGGTCAGGCCTGCATCACGGAATTCCTTGTATCTGAACTTATAGCCAGAAGCCAGCTTCAGGTTGGAATTTATGTTGTGGACTATTTTTATGTCGTGTGCCGCCGCCAGTTCAATATCATTGTCGCTCATCCATACGCAATGGGCGGCAATTACATTGGGAGCAAGTATCCCGAGACTCTCAAGATACCGGGTGGGCGAAAGATTGTGGAGCTTCATGGAATCCTGCTGCTCCTTGCGGGTTTCGCTCAGATGGATATGAAGCAAGAGGGAGTTTTTCCTTGCATAGTCGCTTGCCCACAACATGAGCTTCTCGCTCACGCTATACGGTGCGTGGATGGCGATTGCAAAGGTGTTCAGTTCATTCCATGATGCAGACTCTTCATGAATACGCATGCACTCCTCCTTGAGAAATTCATCTTTTGAAGTATCATTCAAATCCAGAAAAACATACGGATTTACAGAGCGCAATCCCATTTCGCCTATGGCCTTCACGGCTGTACCGATTTTCCAGTACTGGTCATTGAATGTTGTTGTTCCGCTTTTGATCATCTCCAGACAGGCCAGCCTGGTACCCCAATAGACAAGTTCATCGTCGAGCCTGGGCTCAATTTTCCATATATATGAAAGCCATTCATCCAGACTGGCATCTTCGAATATACCGCGCATCAATGTCATGGCGCTATGGGTGTGCATATTGACCAATCCCGGTATGACAACCTTGTTTTTGGCCTCCACAACCCGCGTGTTGCCCGTAACCGGCACATCCGGCTCCACTCCTGAAGGCGTTATCCTTGAAATCAGATTGCCCTCTATCAGAATATTCTTTTCCGCTCCGTCCAATATGGCGTTTTTGATCAAGATTCTGTTCATATCCAAAATATCCAAAAACTAGCTAAATTTGCCAAAGTTACTAAAATTTGAACATTCTCCTGCATGAAATTGCTTTGGGCCGACATAAACGCATCATACTCCCATTCTAATCTGGCATTCCCTGCCATGGAAGCACAGTTACCTGAAAAGATAAGGCGCCTGTGCGAATGGAAAGTGATAAGCGGCACCACGAAATCTCCGCAGGAAGAGTTGATAATGCAGATAACAAACTTTGAGCCGCAATTCATATTCGCGACCGGATGGCTATTCAATATTACATATCTGACCCGGCTTATTGAAAAATGTAAAGTTCTCATGCCCGAGACAGAAGTCGTGCTCGGAGGGCCGGAATTCCTTGGCGACAACAGTCTGTTTCTCCAGAGCCATCCCTGCATAAGTGCACTCTTCAAGGGTGAAGGCGAGGAGATTTTCCCGGAACTTATTGAAAAGATACTCAGCGGAGAGCAGAACGGCAAAGGCATTCCCGCCTGGAAAGGACTGCCTGGTGTAGAATACCTCCTGGACGGGAACTACATAAGCAAGGAAAGTGTAAGGGTAAAGAATTTCAAGATGCTTGTCCCGCCGGAAGAATCGCAGTTTTTCAACTGGGACAAGCCGTTTGTCCAACTGGAAAGTTCGAGAGGATGCTTTAACGGCTGCCGATTCTGCGTCAGCGGCATATCTGATTCCAATGTGGAGGAGATAGAATACGAAGTTATGGAAAAGCGGCTCGACAACATCCTGCTGCATGGAATCAAAGAGATACGCCTGCTCGACAGAACCTTCAACGGCAACTGCAAAAGAGCGGTAAAACTGCTTGGACTGTTTGAGAAATTCAGCGGCAGGCTCAAATTTCATCTTGAAATCCATCCGGCCTTTATAAACAGGGAACTCGCAGAAAAACTCTCAGGAATAAAGGAGGGGCTTCTGCACGTGGAGGCCGGACTTCAAAGTCTCCATGAACCTGCAATAAGGGCATGCAACCGTAAGGGAGGTGCTGAAGCCGCTTTTAAAGGCGTAAGGAAACTGCTTGGATACAAACGGTTTCAAGTCCACACAGATCTGATTGCAGGGCTTCCCGGATACAGTCACAAACAACTGCTGGCCGATATAGGGAGGCTTGTCTCCACAGGAGCAGACGAAATACAGCTCGAGTTGCTCAAAGTACTTCCAGGCACCTGTTTCAGGGAAAAAAGCAACGAGTTCGGCCTCAAATATTCGCCATTTCCACCATACGAAGTCCTGGCGACTGGACAGTCAGGCTACCGGGAACTCTACCTGGCAAAAATCCTCTCCAAAATATTGGAATATTGGTATAACGACCCGGCATGGCGTGGTTTTACAATGAAGGCAACGGCGCTGGAGCCAGAATTTCTCGAAGAACTTGCAATCTTTCTCCAAAAGCTCAATTTTCTGGACACCCCATATAGTGCAGAAGGCAAAT
>JADINB010000135.1 GCA_017694275.1 Candidatus Egerieousia excrementavium
CTCTGTTGCGACTTTGTCCGTATGAATCCATACCAGCCATGCCAACTGCTGCACATAAGATGAGTGGTTATCCACTATCTGGCATATTCTTTCGGCCAGTTCTTTCGAGATATGTTTGCCCGTAGCCTCGAAACGTCCGCAGATGTAGTCGATCCAATCCGGCGTGCCTATCTTCTGTAAATAGATGGCGTCGCCGAACTTGTAAAACGGCAGGCTCTTTTTCTCGAACAGTTCGTTCATCAGATGTTTCTTGCTGCCGAACAGACAATAAGAGACCGATTTCTGCAACTGCCATACGGAACGCAGCCGCTTCTGGAATGTCTTGGAATCCTTGAACTCGGCGATCTGCTGGAATTCGTCGATGCAGACGACGATATGATAACCTTTTTTCTGCGCTATCTTTTCGGGGAGTTGCAGGATTTCGTCGATGTCGCTGCTCTTGGGGTTCATGTCGAGCGATATGGAGAAGTCCGTCATCGGGTCCGTCCCTATCGAGATTTTAGGGCTGATACGGGAAAGGAATAATTTGATATTCTCCAGCCATTCATCCACCTTCGAGGAGGTCTGTTTGAGAACGGCAGACGCAAAGGCATCGTAAAAATCCCGGTCGCTGCGGCACGAGAAAATGTCGATATAAACGATTTTCAATTTATCGGACTGTGCCAGGCGAGATGCTTTCTGCACTAAAGAGGTCTTTCCCCAGCGGCGGGGCGAGATCAGCACCGTGTTCACGCCGTGCCGGAAATTCAGCAACAGGCGTTCCGTTTCTTTCTCCCGGTCGGTAAAGTTGTCGCCTGACGTGGCGACACCGAATATAAAAGGCTTGTTCTCCATGATCTTCAACTGTTGTTCCAGCGCAAAGGTAAGTAATATATTTATTACTAACAATATTATTACTAATAAAGTCGTTAGGAGTATCGGGGTTAGACCGAAGCCCGTTTCAGGCTTTTATCAACAAGGAAAATGCGTCGTTCCGCATGGTTGCGGTCGGGCACTCGGCGGACATTCGTGTATCTTCGGGCATCGGGCATTTGCCGAAACCGTTTTCTCTCCGGGCTTGCCCGTCTGACAGTAAAATCCCATAGGGGAAGCCTAATGCCACAACCGCCTTACGTCGTTGGAAGAGTTGACATTCAATCTGCAAGCAGAGGCAATAGAATTATCCGCTACACAATGGGCAATAGAACAGGAAACTATTATTATGGAACGGCACAGGTGAATCGCTCCATTATTTGAGGACGATTTCAGGTGACGCATTAACATTAACGAAATCAGGAGGCTTTGTAAAAAGAGTACTCACTCTATCGAGTATTCGAATCCGTAGGATTCTATAAGTTCTATCAGTTCTGCGGTAATGTCTATGTTGTATTTTCTGGAAACCAGCTCTACGGCAATTTTTTCCTTGTATTCCAGTATTCTTACGTTGAAAGGTTTTTTCCCTTTTGTCTGTTTGAGCAGTTTGAGCAGTTTTTTGCGGAACTGTGCGTCTATCTTGTCGGCAGGAAGTGTCAGCGTAAAGGATTTGAGAAGCTCTTCAATGACATTTGCCAGCAGGGAAACCTTGCGGATTCGCAGTTCATAGCCTGTAATCTCCCTTTTTTCTTCATTGTTGTTCTCCTTTTTTGCCTGGTAACGCGGCACAAAGGCACAACGCAGGTAAAGTGCCTGTCCCTCTTCCATATAAGGAATGAAATTCTCATAATCCTTGCCAAAGAGAGATTGTGAAAGTGAACCGCTGTAGTCTTCCAGTGAGAATGTGGCATACGGGCGGCCTGTCTTTGTGTTTTTTCTGACCACGTTGCCCACCAGGCCCGCAATGGAGAACTCTTTCTCTCCGAATTCGCTGTACAGCCCTTCTTTCATTACCTGGTTGATTTTCTGCAGCGTGAACTGTACAAGATGCTTCATCTCAAACCTGTATATGTCGAGCGGATGGGCAGAGAGGTAGATTCCGGTGAGTTCTTTCTCCTTTTTCAGGAACTCCAGCTTGTTTGTCTCGCCGGTTACCGGAATTTCAGGAGGTGTGGGCTTGAATCCTTCGTCTTCCATCTGGAAGAGCGATGAAGAGTTGTTCAGAGTATCTGCCGCAACCTTTGAGCCGTACCGGCACAGTGCCTCAATAAAGAGTTCTCCCTTTGCGTTGACGGCAAAAAACTGCTCCCTGCGAATTTCTGGAAATGAGTCGAAGGCTCCTGCATACGCAAGGGATTCTATGGTTTTTTTATTGACGGGAGCCTTGGCAGAACTTCTCTCTATAAAGTCGAATATGTTTTTGTACGGGCCGTCTGCGCGTCCTTCTATTATGCTGTTCACTACAGCCGCTCCAACTCCCTTTACTCCTGCCATCCCAAAACGGATGTTTCCCTCTTTGTTTACAGTGAACGTGACGTCACTTTCGTTTATGTCGGGTCCTAGAACCGAAATCCCCATCCTGCGGCACTCATCCATGAGTTTCTTTATATCCTCTATGTTGTTGAGGTTGCTGCTGAGGTTGGCCGCCATGAATTCAGCAGGGTAGTTGGCCTTAAGATAGGCAGTCTGATAGCCTACCCATGCGTAACATGTCGCGTGCGACTTGTTGAAGGCATATTCTGCAAAGGCTGTCCAGTCTTTCCATATCTTCTCCAGTATCTCCTTGGGATGCCCGTTTTCTATTCCGCCATCCATGAACTTTGTCTGTAGTTCCATCATTTTGTCTATGAGTTTTTTACCCATAGCCTTGCGCAGACCGTCGGCCTGGCCTTTTGTAAATCCGGCCAACTTTTGCGAAAGAAGCATCACCTGCTCCTGATAGACGGTTACACCATAGGTGTCTTTCAGAATCTCTTCCATCTCCGGCAGGTCATATTCAATCTTCTTGCGTCCGTGCTTGCGGTCTACAAAATCGGGAATATAGTCCATAGGGCCCGGACGGTAAAGTGCATTCATGGCAATGAGGTCTTCGAACCTGTTAGGTTTCAGTTCTCTCAGCCATTTCTGCATTCCTTCGGACTCAAACTGGAATGTGGCAACGGTTTCGCCTCGTCCGAAAAGTTCATAAGTTGCGGCATCATCCAGGGGGATATGGTCTATATCCAGTTCTATCCCTCTGTGCTTTTTTATGTTGGAGACTGTTTCCTTTAAAATGGAGAGTGTCCTTAGCCCGAGAAAGTCCATCTTGAGCATTCCCACGTCTTCTATGAACTTGCCTTCATATTGCGACACCCACATGTCTTCACCGCTCTCCTTGTCTTTGGCTATGGAGATTGGAATATGCTCCAGAAGGTTGTCGCGTCCTATGATTACGGCACAGGCGTGTACACCGGTATTCCTTACGCATCCTTCCAGTTCCATCGCATATTCGAGGGTCTCCCTTACTTCCGGGATTTCAGAGTGTTCATAGGCCTCCTTAAGTTCCGGAATCCGTTCCATGCAGTTCTTGATTGTGGCTGGAATCTTTTTTGTCTCTTCTGTCTCATGGCCGTCTTTCCCAACCTTTTTTACCTTCTCTTCAAAAGGCTTTGTCGGAATGAGGTTGGCAAGTCGCGTAGATTCCGCAAGCGGCACCTGCTCTATTCTGGCTATATCCTTTATGGCGCTTTTGGCGGCCATGGTGCCAAAGGTTATCACATGGGAAACATGGTCCTTGCCATACTTTTGCTCAACGTACTGCAATACCTTTCCCCGCCCTTCGTCATCGAAATCTATATCTATATCCGGCATGGAGATACGCTCTGGGTTGAGGAAGCGTTCAAAGAGCAGATCATATTTCATGGGGTCTATCTGAGTTATCCCAAGACAGTAGGCGGCAACCGAACCAGCTGCCGAACCTCTGCCCGGACCTACCCATACTCCCATTTTACGTGCAGCGGCTATAAAGTCCTGCACTATCAGGAAGTAGTCTGGAAAGCCCATGTTGGCAATAGTGGCGAGCTCAAAGTCTATCCTCTCCTTAATTTCCTGAGTTATTTCGCTGTAACGCTGCCTGGCCCCTTCATAGGTAAGATGCTTCAGATAGATGTTCGAATCATTGAACTCTTCCGGCAGAATGAACCGGGGCAGGATATGGCCGCAGTCGATAGAATATCTTTCCACCTTTTCGGCAACTTCGAGGGTGTTTTCTATGACTTCGGGGTGCTCCGGAAAGAGTGCGCGCATCTGCTCCTCACTTTTAAGATACTCCTGCTGCGTATATCGCAACCGGTCTGTATCCGTTACATTGGCATTTGTGTTTATGCAGATAAGGCGGTCGTGTGCAGGTCCGTCTTCCCTGGCGGCAAAGTGTACGTCGTTGGTTGCTATGATTTTTACCCCACATTCCTTCGCCAGCTCAAAAATCGCCCTGTTTACAATCGTCTGCTGCTCGTATACCTCATTGCTCATCCCAGGCACCTCTGTCTTGTGAAGCTGGACTTCCAGATAGTAGTCTTCTCCAAAAAGTTTCTTGTACCAGAGAATGCTCTCCCTGGCTCCTGCAATGTCGCCTTTCCGTATCTTCTGCGGAACCTCACCGGCAAGACAGGCAGATGAGCATATCAGATTTTCATGGTATTGTTCCAGTAACTGTTTGTCTATCTTTGGCTTGTAATAAAACCCCTCTACGTGGCCAAGTGAAACCAACTTTACCAGATTATAGTATCCCTGCAGATTTTTCGCCAGTAATATCAGGTGGTTGGCACTCTGGTCTTCTCTTCCCCGTTTGGTGAACCTGCCTTCGGGATTTACGTAGACTTCGCATCCGACAATCGGCTTTATGTCGGGAAATCCTTTTGCTACCTTGAAAAATTCCTTGACCCCGAACATGTTTCCATGGTCGGTGATTGCAAGCGCCGGCTGTTTGTCTGCCGCAGCCCTCTGGAAAAGACTTTTAATAGGTGCAGCTCCGTCAAGGACAGAATAATAACTGTGTACGTGAAGATGGACAAAAGACATATTTACGGGGGTTTTATTTATTAACTCCACACAAAGGTAGAGAAAAATAAGGCAAAATTATGGCCGGATCTGTCCTTTCCCCCGAATGACCCATTTGTAGGTTGTTATCTCTTCAAGCGCCATGGGGCCGCGCGCATGCAGTTTCTGGGTGCTTATTCCAATCTCTGCCCCAAGACCGAACTGGGCACCGTCGGTAAACGAGGTGGGGGCGTTAGTATATACGCATGCAGCGTCTACGCCTGCAATGAATTTCATGCAGTTTTCCTCATTTTCAGAAATTATGGACTCGCTGTGTCCAGAACCATACTTTGTTATGTGCCTTATTGCATCATCTTGCGATCCGACAGTCTTGACAGCCATCTTGTAATCCAGAAATTCAGTTCCGAAACTTGTATCAGAGGCATGAGAGAGAAGTTGCTGCGGGTAATGTCCGTCTAACGCAGCATATGCAGGTTCGTCTGCAAAAATTATGACATTGCTTTTTATCAAAGGGGCGCATATATGAGGCAGGTCTGCAAGTCTCGAACGGTGGATAATAAGACAGTCGAGCGCATTGCAGACACTTACCCTGCGTGTCTTGGAATTGTTTACTGCATTTGTCCCTATTTCAAGGTCTCCCTCTTCATCAAAGTAGATGTGGCATACACCGGCCCCTGTCTCGATTACAGGAATCGTGGCATTTTCCCTGACTGAATTTATAAGGGCTCCGCTTCCTCGCGGGATAATCAGGTCTACATAGTCCCTTGCATGGAGAAGTTCCTCCGTTGCCTCTCTGGTAGATGGCAGAAGTTCCGCCACGCAGGTATTCATCCCCTCTTTTTTCAACACTTCGTGTATTATATCTATTATTGCCCTGTTTGAGTGTTCCGCATCACTTCCTCCCTTGAGCAGGCAGCAGTTGCCGGATTTAAGGCAGAGTGAAAAGACATCGAACGTTACATTGGGGCGAGCTTCGTATATTATTCCAATTACACCAAAAGGTACCCTTACCTTGCTTAATTCCAGTCCGTTTGGTAAAATCCGCCTTTCAATTGTCCGCCCTACCGGAGATGGAAGCGAGGCTACGTTCCGCATGTCTGACGCTATGGCTTCAAGCCGTTCCGGTGTCAGGCGAAGCCTGTCGAACTTGGGATTGTCCTTGTCCATGGCCGCCAGATCTTTTGCGTTTTCCTGAAGAATACGGCCGCTGTTTTTGCCGATGGCATCGGCTGTGCCCAGCAGGATGCCGTTGACCTTTTCCTGAGAGTAGCCTGCCATAAACTCTCTTGAGGCGGCACGCACATTTTCAAATACAGATTTGCAATCCATGTCTCAAAATCAATATAAAAAGAGATAATCGTAATGAATTATCGGGCGGCAGCCATGTTTCCCTGCTATCTGGGCCGCCTTGGCACTGTTGTAGGCGCTTTTGCCCATTCCCAGATTCTCTCCGTCTTCTGAAAGAACCATTATCAGGTCATCTTTCTCAAATTCTCCCTCAACTTTTGTTACTCCGACAGGAAGTATGCTTGTGGCCCTTTCTCCTGAGATAGCCTTTACCGTATTGGCATTTATATATATAGACCCTTTTGCAAATCCGTTACTGTGGGCTATCCATTTTTTTACCCCGGAAAGATTATGCTGCTGCGGTATAAAGCGTGTAAAGGTATACTGGTCTGGAGTAAAAACCACGCCGGTTATTATGGACGCGTCTTTTTTCCCGTTGGCGATTACCACTGTTATTCCCTCTTTGGCAACCTTGGAGGCGATATTGTATTTTGTAACCATTCCTCCCCGGCCGAATCCTGACTTGCCCGAACTTATATATCCTGTGAGGTCTGTACCTGGTTCCACTTCTCTGATTACCGTTGAGCCTTTCTCCTTGGGGTCTCCCTTGAAAATGCCGTCGACATTGCTCAATATAAGTAAAATCTGTACATCCATCATTGTTGCGACAAGTCCGGAAAGCTCGTCATTGTCTGTAAACATGAGTTCGGTAATGCTTACCGTATCATTTTCGTTTACAATGGGAATAATGCCGTTTTCCAGCATCGTTGAGATGCAGTTCTTCTGGTTGAGGTAGAGCGTGCGGGTCTTGAAGTTCTCCTTTGTCGTAAGAACCTGCCCGACCTGCAGACCGTAATCCCCGAAAAATTGCGAATAGAGATTCATGAGCGTTATCTGGCCTACAGCCGAGTAGAGCTGGCGCTGCTGCACGCTGTCGAGTTTTTTGACGACATGCTCCCTTATGGTGTCTCTTCCGCAGGCAACAGCACCGGATGAGATTAGTATTACCTCTATTCCTGATTCTCTGATCTTTGCTATTTCCCTGACAATTTCATAGATATGATGACGGTTTATGGAGCCGTCGTCATTGCTCAGTACATTGCTGCCTATCTTTATGGCAATTCTTCTTATGTTGTGGATATCCATCTTCAATCCTTCTTGACAGAGGCTTTTATCCCTTTTATGACGGCCGCGGAGAAACCCGCTTCCTCCATTGTATTCAATCCTTTTATAGTAAGCCCGCCGGCAGTGGTGACCTTGTCTATCTCCTGTTCGGGATGTCCGCCAGACTTTTCGAGAAGAGTTACGGCTCCGGTCATTGTCTGGCTTATTATGCGCTGTGCCTCTGCAGGTTTGAACCCGAGTTCCACACCCGCTTCCACGGCAGCCCTTATGTAGCGGAAAATATATGCTATTCCGCATGAAGAGAGAGCCATTCCCGCATCAAGCAGTTTTTCGTCTACAATCATGGTCTTGCCGAAAGTTCCGAAAATCTCAAGAACCTTTTCCCTTGCCTCTGCACCTGCATTCGAGCATGTGACGAAACTCATGCCTGCCCCTACCTTCACTGCGGTGTTCGGGATTATATGGAATATTGCAGGCAGTGTCCCTCTGCTGTCGGAGAAGAGCTCCTCCAGGTCTCTGAGTCCTATTCCTGCGGCTATCGAGACAATGGTCTGTTTCCCGTAATCAAGCGAGCCTCTGATTTCCTCTATGACACTCTTTATTACAAACGGCTTTACTGCAAGAATTATGATGTCTGCGCCCTTGCATGCCTGTGTATTGTCGCTGCACACAGAAATGCCAGGCCACTCTTTCTGTAACTCTTCAAGTTGTGACTGAGATGCATCCGAGATGGTAATATCGGGTGGGCACATGCCCCCGTCAAGCAATCCGGCCATGATGGAGCCGCCCATGTTTCCCGCTCCGATAATCGTTATTTTTCCAGTTATCATATCTGTTCTGTATTGTTTTGGTTTTCATCAGCTGCCTCTTCCGTGCCGACAAGTTCATAATCTATGGTCTTCTGTTCCAGATTTACTTTCAGAACCTTGATTTTCACCTTGTCTCCCAGCGTATATTTCTTTTTGGACCTCTTCCCTGTCACGCAGTAGTTCTTTTCGTCGAACTCAAAGAAATCTCCCTTTATCTCCCGCAGCGAGACCATTCCCTCTACTTTTGTCGGCTCCGCCTCTACATAGATACCCCATTCGGTAACTCCGGAGACAGTTCCGTCATAGATATTTCCAATTCTGCCCTGCATATATTCTGCCAGTTTGTATTTTATGCTGGCTCTTTCAGCATCGGTTGCAACCTGCTCCCTTTCGGAAGAGTGCTTGCAGAGTTGTTCAAAAAGATCTTTGTTTTCGCTTTTTCCCCCGGACAGGTATCGGGCAAGCAGCCTGTGTACCATCATGTCGGGATATCTTCTTATTGGAGAGGTAAAGTGGGTATAGTAGCGGAATCCCAGGCCGTAATGGCCAATGTTGTCTGTGGAGTATTTTGCCTTGGCCATTGAACGCAAGGCTATTATTTCTATTGCAGAGAACTCCGGCTTCTCCTTGGCCTTGTCAAGGAGTTTGTTCAGTTCTTTGGCAAGTTGCTTTCCGGTTTTTGTGTCGCTCATCGTATAGCCGAAATGCCTTATGAAGC
>JADINB010000136.1 GCA_017694275.1 Candidatus Egerieousia excrementavium
GGCTTTATACAGAGAACCCCTCGGGGTAGAGAAGTTACAGATTTGGCATACAATCATTTGGGAATATCCAAATACAACAGTGAAAATACTCTTTTTTAAGAAATGGTGAATTTAAAAGGCATGTATATGAAAAAAGCGGTTATATTTTTGATTTTTCTTTTTTCGTTTCTATTTGTAACTGACGTATATTGCTGTACGTCGGCAATAATATCAGGGAAGTGTACCAAAGACGGCCGGCCGCTGATGTGGAAACATAGAGATACAGGAGAGCTCAATAACAGAGTAGAATATTTCAAAGGAAAGAAATACGGTTTTCTTGCACTTGTAGATTCTCCTGAAAGTGATGTACCGCAAGCATGGGCTGGAACCAATTCGGAAGGGTTCTGTATAATGAATACCGCTTCGTACAACCTTAAGGATGATGATGTCCCATCTTCTGAGATGGACAAGGAAGGTGTTCTTATGTTCAAGGCTTTGGGTGAATGCAAAACTCTTGAGGATTTTGAAAGGTTTCTTGACAGACATCACAGACCGATAGGTGTTGAAGCCAACTTTGGAGTAATAGATGCTTTTGGAGGAGCGGCTTACTATGAAGTAAACAACAACAGTTGGAAAAAACTCGACGTAAATGATTCTAAAACCGCCCCTCAAGGTTATTTGGTATATACCAATCATTCATTTACCGGCAGGTTTAATCAGGGAATGGGTTATATCCGTTATGCCAATGCAAGACATATAATAGAACGGCACTTGGCAGAAAACCGCCTTATAACTCCCGAATGGATTTTCTCTGATCTTTCGAGATCTTTCTATCATTCACTTCTCAATATAGATCTGGTCAAGGACAGCATGCTTGTAAAAGGAAGCGGTTTTTTTGTAGACCAGGATTTCATACCACGTAAAAGTACAAGTGCCTCTATAGTTTTTGCAGGTGTATCGGAGGGAGAAAATCCTTTGAATACTGTAATGTGGACCATACTCGGGTATCCTCCGGTTTCCGTAGCGGTTCCCCTTTTTGTAAAGGCAGCAGAAAACCAACCGTCGTTTATGGTAAAAGGAAGTGAAAGCGACAATGCACTCATGTGCGACATGGCTTTAAGGTTAAAGGAGAACGTATTTCCCGTAAAGAGGGGTAACGGTGAAAAATACTTCAATTTTTCTTTGCTTTACAACAATCATGGGACAGGTTATATGCAGGCAATACAATCTCTGGAAAAGAGAATATTTGACAAATCCGCTCCTTTCATTGAAAAGGTCAGAGACAAAGAGTATGACAGTGCGGCTTTTGAAGATTTCTATAATGATCTGTTTGCCGGTATAGAGGAGGTTTACAGATTACTAGAAGATTGACAGGATATAAAAAAAAGAGGCGAACGCCTCTTTTTTTATTATTCATATCTGTCGCCTTACTCTATTTTCAAATCCTGAAGTGCGACACAAAGTGCATCTGTTGTATCTGTGAATACTATTTTCACTCCTTTTATTTCTTTTCCGTTCTCAGGAACTATCACAGCGGTATTGTCTGCAAAGTCATCTCCCTTTATCCAATCTGTACCATTGTATGTATACTCTACATAACCATCGGTAACACCATATAAATCTATGTTTGGTACTGAAGAGTTTACTGTGATCTTGCTGCATTTTACAGGTTCCTTGAAAAGGTAGGTTACATAGTCTCCTTCAACTCCTGTCCTTTCCGTTCTCCAGTATGTATTGAAATTGTAGTCTGTGACATTGGATTTTGGAAAACTGCGATGTTCTCCGAACGAAGTCTCTATTACAGTTTCAGGCTTTATATAGTCTGGCACTATATTGTCTGCAGTTACTGTTATGCTTTTGAACAGATCCTTGTAGAAAGTTGCAAAACGGAATTTTTTAGGTTCAAAAGTAACTATATCGCCTGTATAGATATTGGAGGTGCATGAAGGTTCTGAACCATCTGTTGTATATCTTACTACTGCCCAGTCGTATGGAAGAGTTACAATCAGTTTGTTATCTCTGTAAGTAACACCGGGTGCCTCTACTCTGAATGCAATGCCCATATGGAAAAGTCTTTCGAAATGTGTCTTTTCCAGACGGGTTTGAAAATCATTGAAATCTCTCAGTTCAGGGTTTGTCCAGACAGTTTCGGCCAGGGCGCAAGTGCGGGGGTAATATTGGTACTCAGAAAATCTTGACGGTTTGTTGAGCAGTTCGGCCCATAGTGCACCTTGAGCTCCTAAAACCATATTCTTCATGTTTTCAGGAATATTGCAACTTTCAATGGGATCCAGTGAATATACTCTTTCAATAGGAATGACTGCAGCCCAGTTATGTCCTCTTTCTGCGGGAGACTGCTTCATATCAAAATAATAGTATTCCGACAGTTGCACTACAGTCTGATGTCCTCTTTCAACGGCTTCCAACGGTTTCTTTATATTTCTCCATGAATAGATGCGGGTAGAAGGGTCGAGTCTGCCTCCGTCCAGAATTTCGTCCCATCCGGCCATAGTCTTGCCATATTTGTTTATGATGGTCTCTACTTTATGCATGAAGTAGTTCTGCAACTCGGCAGGATCCTTCATATTCATTTTCTTCATGAGGGCGTGGCATTTCGAGCATTCTTTCCAGTTGTCCATATTCACTTCATCTCCGCCTACATGAATTATTTTTGAAGGAAAGAGGGCTGCCACTTCCTTTATGATATTGTCAAGCATTTTGTAATTATCTTCATTGCCTACGCACCAGACATTCTTTACCTCTCCGTTTATGCTTACGAAATGTGTCTTGTTGTCGCATCCGGTCTGAGGGTATGTGGAGATTACGGCTTTGCTGTGTCCCGGCATGTCTATTTCCGGTATAATCTCTATGTTTCTTTTTGCAGCATATTCTATTACCTCTTTAATCTCCTTTTGCGTATAGAAGCCGCCATATCTTTTGTTTCCTGAGCCATATGCTGCCGGAAGTACTTCTCCCGGGCCTCTCCATGCTCCCTTTGAGGTCAGTTCAGGATATTTTTTTATCTCTATTCTCCAACCGTTGTCATCTGTTATGTGCCATTGGAATACGTTAAGTTTATGATATGCCATCCAGTCAAGGAACCTGTAGATGTAGTCAAGGCTGAAGAATGTGCGTGAAACGTCCATCATAAGTCCTCTATAGGGAAATCTCGGGCTGTCTTCTATTCTTACGCACGGTACTTCCCATTTTTCATCTCCTGTAGGATTGCCGTAAACAGAAGGAGGAAGCAGTTGCAGCAGTGTCTGTATGGCATAAAAACTGCCTTTGGAAGTAGAGGATGTGGCAACAATTTTTTCCGGAGTTACACTGAGTACATATCCCTCCTGTGGAATATTGCTTTCAGGATCTATGGTGAGAGTTATGGTATTGCTCTCCTCCTTGTTTCCGCCCTGCCTTATTCCGAGTCCGGTTGAGTTGTTGAGTATGTCGGCCAGATATCGGGCGTTAAAAGGGTCGTCGGAAACTATTGCGGTTTCTGGATTGAGTTTGAAAACTCCCTCTTTTTCCTCCACTTTTTGAGGTTTGGGTATAAGGTCCAGATTATGCCTGGCCTGTTCATGTGCAGTGAGATATGCCGGCAAAAGCATGAATAAGATAGAAAAAACAGTTAGCAGATGTTTCATTTTACAAAGTGTTAAATTAACATTGAAATTGCGTGTAAAAATACAAAAAAGAGTTCTTTTACACATACTCGGTAAATATAAAGGCAATAAATTGCTAATTTGCCAAAAAGTGACTAAAATTGTGAAAATTTTTCTATAATAAATAAATAATGGCCGAAAAATTAATATCACACATTCCTGAAGGGCCTTTGGCTGAAAAGTGGACAAAGCATAAGGCTCAGATTCGAGTAGTCAGTCCGGCTAACAAGCGGAAAATGGAGATCATAGTAATTGGTACCGGTTTGGGTGGTGCCTCTGCTGCCGCTTCATTGGGCGAACTCGGGTACAATGTAAAAGTCTTCTGCATCAGTGACTCCCCAAGAAGAGCGCACTCCATTGCGGCTCAGGGAGGTATAAATGCAGCTAAGAACTATCAGAACGATAATGATTCGGTATATCGTCTCTTTTACGATACCATAAAGGGCGGTGACTACCGAAGCAGAGAGGCCAACGTATACCGTTTGGCCGAGGTAAGCAACAATATAATAGATCAGTGTGTTGCACAAGGAGTTCCTTTTGCAAGAGAGTATGGCGGACTGCTCGACAACCGTTCGTTCGGAGGAGCACAGGTAAGCCGTACCTTCTATGCACGCGGCCAAACCGGTCAGCAGCTTCTGCTTGGTGCCTATGCCGCGCTCAACAGGCAGATTGCCAAGGGTACGGTAAAATCTTATCCCCGTCACGAGATGCTTGATCTTGTACTTATCAACGGTGAGGCAAAGGGAATTATTGCACGTAATATTGTTACGGGAGAGATTGAGCGCTTTGGTGCTCATGCCGTAGTCATTGCCAGCGGCGGATACGGCAATGTATATTTCCTCTCTACAAATGCAATGAACAGCAACGGTTCTGCTGCATGGCAGTGTTACAAGAAAGGTGCATGTTTTGCAAATCCTTGTTTTGCCCAGATTCACCCTACATGTATTCCGGTTCACGGTACGCAGCAGTCAAAACTTACCCTTATGAGCGAGTCTTTGAGAAATGACGGAAGAATATGGGTACCCAAGAAAAAGGAGGATGTGGAGAAACTGAGGAAAAAACAGATAAAACCTTCGCAGATACCTGAAGAAGACAGAGATTACTACCTTGAGAGAAGGTATCCTGCCTTTGGCAACCTTGTACCGCGTGATGTGGCTTCAAGAGCAGCCAAAGAGAGGTGCGATGCAGGCTTTGGTGTAAACGAAACAGGCCTTGCGGTATTCCTCGATTTCAAGACTGCAATTGAAAGGCTGGGGGAGAAGGTCATTACAGAGCGCTATGGGAATCTCTTCCAGATGTATGAAAAGATTACAGATACTAATCCTTACAAGGAGCCTATGATGATTTACCCTGCAATCCACTATACCATGGGCGGTCTTTGGGTAGATTATAATCTTCAGACGACCATCCCAGGTCTTTATGCGATAGGTGAGGCCAACTTCAGCGACCATGGCGGAAACCGTCTGGGAGCATCGGCTCTTATGCAGGGTCTGGCAGACGGCTATTTCATTCTTCCTTATACGATAGGAGATTACCTTTCACACAAATTCAGTGAGCCTAAGACAGATACCAATGCTCCTGAATTCGAGGCTGCGGAGAAGGCAGTGAAAGAGAAGATAGCAAAACTTCTGGCTATCAAGGGTAAGAAAACTGTCGATGAAATGCATAAGGAGCTTGGCCATATCATGTGGGAGTATGTTGGCATGGCCCGTAACGAGGCAGGTCTCAAGACTGCAATAGAGAAGATAAAGGAACTTAAGAAGGAGTTCTGGAGCAATGTTTATGTTGCAGGTACAAACGAGCAGTTCAACCAGGAGCTTGAAAAGGCCTTGAGGCTGGCAGACTTCTTTGAAATCGGCGAACTTATGGCTATCGACGCACTGGACAGAAAGGAATCTTGCGGAGGACATTTCCGTGAGGAGATGCAGACAGAAGACGGCGAAACAAAGCGTGACGACGAGCATTACATGTATGTTGCCGCGTGGGAGTATCAGGGTGAAGGTAAGGAACCGAAACTGCACAAGGAGCCGTTGAAATATGAAAATATCAAGATTGCAGTTAGAAATTATAAAGACTAAGAGGAGAGATAAGATATGGATTTAACTTTAAAGGTTTGGCGTCAGAAAAATGCAAAGGAAAAGGGCCATTTTGAGACATATCAAGTCAAGGGTATATCTCCCGACAGCTCTTTCTTAGAGATGATGGATATTCTCAATGAACAACTTATTAAAGAGAATATCGATCCGGTTGCAATAAATAAGGGATGCAAGAGCAGCGGTCCTGTAAGTTTCGACCACGACTGCCGTGAAGGAATTTGCGGTGCATGCTCGCTCTATATTAACGGAAGGGCGCATGGTCCTGACAATGACGTAACGACATGCCAGTTACACATGCGTAAGTTCAAGGATGGCGATACCATTACAATCGAACCATGGAGAAGTGCGGCTTTTCCGGTAATCAAGGATTTGGTTGTAGACCGCGGCGCATTTGACAAGATTCTGCAGGCAGGAGGATTTATCTCTGTCAATACAGGCGGAGTCCCGGATGCAAATGCAATTCCCATTGCAAAGAAAAATGCAGATTTAAGCATGGATGCTGCTGCATGTGTCGGTTGTGGAGCATGCGTGGCAACATGTAAGAACGGTTCTGCAATGCTCTTTGTATCTGCAAGGGTCAGCAGCCTCGCACTCCTTCCTCAGGGAAAGGTTGAAGCGGCCCGCAGGGCGAAGAACATGGTTGCAAAGATGGATGAACTGGGATTTGGTGCGTGTACAAACACACGCGCCTGTGAGATGGAGTGCCCCAAGAATATCTCGGTTACAAATATTGCAAGACTCAACCGCGAGTTCCTCTGTGCAAAACTGAAAGACTAGAAGCCATTTAATTTCAGGTAAAATGAAGTTGTATAATCCGGGCCAAAGCGGTCCGGATTATTTTTTCCTATTTTTTACCGTAAAGGCAATGTTGCCTTTGTTAAAATCAAATATATGGTAACAGGTTATTTACGGGTCAGTACAGGAAAACAACATCCTGCAAATCAGCAAGACGAAATAATACGTTTTGCAAAAGAGAGAAACATTACGGTCGACAACTGGATAACAGATGTGGCCAGTGGAAAGAAAAAAGAGCGTGACCGCAAGCTGGGCGGCTTGCTGCGGCGAATGAAAAAAGGCGATACTCTTATAGTGACAGAAGTTTCGCGGTTAAGCAGAACGCTAACAGAAGTTATGTATATAATGGGGCGATGTCTTGAAAAGGGGATAAATCTATATACGACAAAAGAGGGTTATGTATTCGACAATTCCATAAACAGCAAGGTACTTTGCTTTGCATTCGGGCTTGTTGCCGAGATAGAGCATAATCTGATTTCGCTCAGGACGAAAGAGGCCCTTGCCCTTAGAAGGGCAGAGGGCATAAAGCTTGGAAGGAGAAAGGGAACATGTACAAAACAAAATTATCTCTCGGAGCACAGGCAGGAGATAATAAGGCTTTTTAACAGAGACTGTTCCGTAACGGAAATATGCCGGCGCTTTAATGTATCGCGCGAGACCTTCAGCAATTTCAAAAAGAAGTATGTTTCTGTAGAAAAAGCATTGCTGGCCAAGGAGGCGCGCAGGCACAACCGAGACGCAGCGTGATTGTAACGAAGTTAAAATATGAAAGTTTAAAATAAGAAAGTGCGTCAGAACGGGGTTTCTTCCGTTTGACGCACTTTTATCAGGAAAACTTCTATTTTTTCTGTGGATTGGCCTTTTCTGCGTTCTTTATGAATTCTACGATTTTTTCTACAGGGATAGGCTTGACTACATTATCCTTATATCCCTTGACTTCATGTGCGGCAAAGAGTGAATTCCACAAAGCCTCTGCGGTTGCCTCTATGGTTGCCAGAAACAGGGGAGACATGTCATCGTTCTGGAGAACTTTGGGCTGGTAAAAAGGTTTGCTTTCGTCTATCAGATTCTCTTTGCATACAGACATTGCTATTACATAGTCTCCGCTGCCGTTGGAGGCTATTCCTCCGGTTTTGGCAAGGCCCATCATTGCTCTTTTGGCCATTCTCTCCAGATTCCTTGAATCTACTGGAGCATCTGTAATGACAACCATCATGCATGATCCGTCGACATCCTGCATTACATTCTCCCTGAAATAGTAGTGTTCAAGCATTTGCCCGACAGGAACTCCTGCAATTTCCAGAACTCCGCCATAGTTGGACTGTACGATAACTCCGACAGTATAGCCTCCGAGGCTTTTGGGCAGTACTCTTGACGAGGTGCCGATTCCGCCTTTGAACCCAAATGCCACTGTTCCGGTACCGGCTCCTACAACACCCTCTTCCACAGGGCCGCCCTTGGCATTTTCTATGGCTTCCAAAACCATTTCCTTTGTAATATAGCGTGCTCTTATGTTGTTGAGTTCACCATCGTTCGTCTCACCTACAACGGCATTTACCGAGCGGACGTTTTCGTTGCCGGGTTGCTTGAGCGTATATTCTATGAGCCCGCTTATCCCTTCTGCAACGTTAAGGGTGTTTGTAAGTATCACTGGAGTTTCAATGTTGCCCAGTTCCTGGACTTGGGTTGATCCGGCAAGTTTGCCGAATCCGTTTCCGGCATATATGCCTGCCGGTATCTTGTTTTGGAAAATATTGCCCTGGTGTGGGACAATTGCGGTTACGCCGGTTCGTATATCATCTCCGACTATGCATGTAACATGGCCTACAGTAACGCCAGGCACATCTGTAATTGCATTGTTTTCACCAGTCTTGAAAATTCCGGTGTTAATGCCGAAATCTCGCATTCTTTTTTGTCCGTTTGCTTGCATGGTTCCCGTAATTAAGAAAAAGATTGCCCAAAGGAGCAAAATTGTTTGTTTCATTTAAAATGTCTTTAATGTTTTTACAAAGATAATTTATAGTTTATACTTTTGTAAAAAATTTGTTCAAGTTATTTTCAAGTATATGGAGAGAGCGGTTTTTGTATCGATAGTGACACCCGAAGTTACCATGGAGCAGGTTTCAGAATATCTGGACGAGTTGCAGTTCCTTGCTGAAACAGCCGGGGTTGAAGGTGACAAGAGGTTTATCCAGAGGATGGAGCGGGCAAATTCCAAAAGTTACGTAGGAGCCGGGAAATTGGAGGAAATTAAGACTTATATACTGGAAAATGAGATAGATCTGGTTATTTTCGATGATGAACTTTCTCCTTCCCAACTGAGAAATCTCGACCGAGAGCTTAATTGCCGGATTCTGGACAGAACAAACCTTATTCTTGATATTTTTGCGCAGAGGGCCAAGACAGCCTACGCAAAGACACAGGTAGAACTGGCCCAATATCAGTACCTGCTGCCTCGTCTTACCAGAATGTGGACGCACCTGGAGAGGCAGCGCGGAGGTATTGGCATGAGGGGCCCGGGAGAGAGCCAGATTGAGACAGACCGGCGTATTATTCTTGACAAGATAAGCAGGCTCAAGGAGCATCTAAGGAAAATTGACCGTCAGATGGCTTCACAACGCGGGAACCGCGGGAATCTTGTGCGTATTTCGCTTGTGGGTTATACTAACGTTGGTAAAAGTACAATTATGAATCTGCTTGCCAAAAGTGAGGTATTTGCGGAAAACAAGCTTTTTGCCACCCTGGATACGACAGTACGCAAGGTTGTAATAGAAAACGTACCCTTTTTGCTGAGCGATACGGTTGGTTTCATACGAAAGTTGCCGCATCAGCTTGTAGAATCATTCAAAAGCACTCTCGACGAAGTGCGTGAAGCGGATATTCTCATGCATGTGGTTGACATCTCGCATCCCAATTTCGAGGAGCAGATAAGGGTTGTAAAGCAGACTCTGCATGACATAGGTGCGGCTGACAAGCCTGTCTATATGGTCTTCAATAAGATAGATGCTTATGAATATGTGGAGCAGGACGAGTTCTCCCTGGATGAGAAAAAAGCGGAAAACTACACATTGGATGAGTTGAAGAAAACATGGATGTACAAGGAGAATACCCCTGCCATTTTCATATCTGCAAGGGAAAAGCTCCATATAGACAAACTAAGGAACGATTTGTACAAAATGGTGGCTGAAATCCATGCCGGACGCTGGCCTTTCGACAATTTTCTTTGGTAAAAGTAAAAGGGTAGGGGAGTGCCCTTATCCTTTTATAAATGCGGTTATTGCTGCAACACACTCTTTCTGACATTCTATAAAGGAGTTGTGCCCGCAGGGAGCCAGTCTTCTGACAACAGCTTTAGTACACAGGGAGGCTATCTGGTCTGCCATCTGGGTCGGGATAAACTTGTCGTCATTGCCAAAGAACAGAAGTGCCTTTTCTGCCTTGGAAAGGGTCTCGCTATTATCTGTGCGCTGCATCATGCCCCTAAGGCAGGCGGTTATCCCAGCCGGGTCATGTGCCTCACAGATCTCGATTGTTTCCTCTATTTTGTCATCGAATTTTCTAAGGTTTTGGGCCGCATACATCTTAGGGATACTTAATGCGGCAAGGCTTAGGAGTTTGCCGTTATTTATAAGTTCTATTTCCCGCTCCCTGTCTGCCTTCTTTTCCGGGGCGTCTGCGTATGGATTGGAATTGAGCAGTATAATACCTTCGTAGGTTTCAGGATGTCTTGCGAGACATTGTTGCGCGACATAGCCGCCCATGGAGTGACCTGCAACGTATGCCTTTTCTACTCCACTTATCTTCAGGACTTCTGTTGTTATGTCTGCTGCAAATTCAATGCTGTTTATCTCCGGATTGGAGCCTGTCAGACCGTGCCCTGGCAGGTCTATCGCTATTACTCTGAACCCTTCGTTCTGGAGTGCCTCGGAAAATTCTTCAAAAATATAGAGGGTTTCGAGGTACCCATGCAGCAGAATTATTGTCTTTTCTCCTTTTTTTGAATCGGAAATATGAATCGGAAGTGATCCTGTAGTTGCAAAAAATTCCATATATAGATTTCTCTTCTATGGCAAAGATAGGAATTTTATGTTGAATGTGCTCTTATGATAATAAATAAGGCGGCCTTTCGGCCGCCTCTCTTTTTTCTTCTGACAGATTGTTATTACATCAATCTGAAGATAACGGGGAATGTGTATCTTACTCTCACCGGCCGGTCTCTTTGCTTGCCAGGTGTCCATTTAGGAGAGCTTTGTACAACTCTCACAGCTTCCCTGTCAAGGGATGAGTCTATACCACGCAGTACAACCACGTTTGTAACGCTTCCATCTCTCTCAACAGTGAACTGTAACATCACACGCCCGCTTATACCGTTCTCTTTGGCAATTTCTGGGTATACGATGTTATTTGAAACCCATTTCGTGAATTCAGACTGGTCTCCACCCATGAATTTGGGTTTCTCGTCAACGATTGCAACAGGAATTTCCTCTTCCTCTTCTTCCTCTTCAGTTGTGCCTTGAGGAACATAGTTTCTGATTTCAACTCCCATGTCGGCATCATCTTCGACAGATATAAGCAACTCAGTGTCTACTTGTATGTCATCGTCAACGATATCGATGAAGTCTGACAGAACAGGCTCCTTTGGTGCCTCTGGCGGAGGGGGAGTCTCTTCCTGGGTAATAGGAATAATTTCTTCTTCTGCCACAACAGCAGTCTCTTCTTGGAATGTACTTACGGTTTTCTCAGCAGTACTCCATTCAAATGCCGCAAGAACCAGCAAAAGGGCTATAATTAAACCAACTTCCCTGTAAAGTAATTTTTTGCCCTCCAAGTCGGCTTTCGGTGATTTTTTAATTTCCATATTCTTTGAGTATTTTCCGTATTTAAGCGTTGTAAAATTAGTAAATTATTTACAATCTGCGGCAAAAATGTTGACAAACTTGTGAAAATTTATTACAAACAACGCATTGTCAGGAAGTTATACCGATGATAATTATTAACAATTCCCTTACACGAGCTTCATTTCGTGAAGAACACTATTGGTTTTCCTCACTGCATCTGCGCTCTTGTTGAACAGATCCTGCTCTTCTTTGTTGAGTTTGAGTTTTACGACTTTCTCACAGCCTTTCCTGCCAATGACTGCAGGTACTCCAATGCAGATGTCTTCTTGTCCATATTCACCGTTCAGGGCTACGCAGCAAGGATATACTTTTTTCTCATCAAGTATGATAGCCTTTACCAGAGCGGCTCCGGCTGCGCCCGGTGCGTACCATGCAGACGTTCCAAGAAGTTTTGTAAGAGTTGCTCCACCGACCATTGTATCGGCAACCACTTTGTCAGCAACGGCCTTTGAGAGCAGTTCCTTTACAGGTGTACCCTTGTAGTTAGCAAAGCGGATGAGGGGAATCATGGTTGTATCGCCATGCCCGCCGATAACCATACCCTCGATGTCGCTCGGTGCTCCTTTGAGAGCCATGCTCAGGTAGCATGTGAAGCGGCTGCTGTCGAGAATACCACCCATTCCGATGATCCTGTTTTTGGGAAGTTTGTATTTCTTGTATGTAAGATATGTCATTGTATCCATAGGGTTGGCTATTACAACCAGTATGGCATTTGGCGAGTATTTGAGGATGTTGTCTACTACACCGCTTACAATGCCGGCGTTTACGCCTATCAGTTCCTCCCTTGTCATGCCAGGCTTTCTTGGCATGCCTGATGTGATGACTACTACATCTGATTTTGCAGTTGCCTTGTAATCGTTGGTAACGCCCTTGATTTTTGTAGTGAACTGATAAAGGTTTGCAGATTGCTGCATGTCGAGTGCTTTTCCTTCTGCCACGCCCTCTTTAATGTCGAGCAATACTATTTCTGAACAGAATTTCATATGCAACATTGCGTTTGCACATGTGGCGCCCACGTTGCCGGCGCCAATTACACTTACTTTTGCCATAATTATTTGATTTTGGTTTAAACTTATTGGTTTTACATTACAATTCTATATTTGCAGCTTTTTTGTAGTTTTGCGCATTACCTTACAAAGGTAGAAACTTTAACTGTATTTTGAACTCAATATCATAAAAGAATGGTCAGATTTTTCACTCAGGACACCTCTTTTGACATTAAAGGCAAGTTGCTGCTCAGAAAATGGATAAAAACTGTAATCACGGCATATAAATCGGTGCAGGGGGAGATAAGTATAATATTTTGTTCAGACAGCTATCTGCTTGAGATAAACAAAAAATATCTTGGGCACGACTATTATACAGATATAATAACCTTTGATTATTGCGAGCAGAACAGAATCTCGGGTGATCTTTTCATAAGTGTAGATACAGTAAAGGCTAATGCAGAGTTTTACAACGTGGCATTTCATGATGAGCTGCACAGAGTCATTATCCATGGGGTGTTGCACCTTCTTAAGGAGGACGATATGACTCCGACGCAGCAACAGCAGATGAGGGTTGCAGAGGAGAGAGCTCTTGCCATTCTTGCAGATATGCAATCTCAGGAGGCGAAGTGATATGGAAAACAGATACGATATTATAGTTGTGGGTGCAGGCCATGCCGGATGTGAAGCTTCAGTTGCTGCTGCAAAATTGGGTTGCAAGGTATTGCTCATAACCATGGACATGAACAAAATAGCTCAAATGTCATGCAATCCGGCAATTGGAGGAATTGCAAAAGGACAGATTGTCAAGGAAATAGACGCTCTTGGCGGTTTTTCCGGGTTGGTTACAGATGCTTCTACCCTGCAATTTAGGATGTTAAACAGGTCTAAAGGCCCGGCCATGTGGAGCCCGCGTGCACAGTGCGACCGTATCTTTTTTTCATTCAACTGGAGATATGTTTTGGAAAACACTCCTAATCTTTATATCTGGCAGGATGTCGTGGATGATATTCAAATTTCCGGCAGGGGAGAAGTTGAGTCTGTCTCGACAGTAATGGGGGCCAGGTTCTATACTTCAAAATTGATTGTAACCGCAGGTACGTTCTTAAACGGAAAACTATTTGTGGGAAAAAGCATGACAGAAGGTGGAAGGGTTGGGGAGCTCTCATCTGACAGTATTACTTGTAAATTGAAATCGTTTGGAATCGAGTATGACAGGATGAAGACGGGCACCCCTCCAAGAATTGACGTACGTTCCATAGATCTTTCAAGACTTGAGGTCCAGCATGGCGATGAGTTCCCTGCCAGATTCTCGTTCTTAAATATACCATCTCCCATACAATCGTATGCATCTCAACTGTGCTGCTACATGGTGCATACTAATGAGGCGGTGCACGATGCGCTTCGTAAGGGATTTAAGGATTCTCCTCTCTTTTCCGGAGTGATTCACGGCAGAGGCCCGAGATATTGTCCGAGCATAGAAGATAAGCTGCGCACATTTGAAGGCAAGAATACGCATCAGCTCTTTCTGGAGCCTGAAGGTTGGAATACACATGAATACTATCTTCAAGGTTTTTCCTCATCGCTTCCGCTGCAAACTCAAATTGAGGCCCTGCGGAAAATTCCCGGACTGGAGAATGTAGAAATTTTCAGGGCAGCGTACGCGGTAGAGTACGATTATTTCCCACCAACGCAGTTGAAGCCCACTCTTGAATCCAAGATTGTAAGCGGGCTTTATTTTGCAGGACAGGTAAACGGGACTACAGGATATGAAGAGGCGGCGGCTCAGGGTTTGATGGCAGGAATAAATGCGGCCCTTTCAAATTCAGACAAAGAACCGTTGATCCTTAAACGAGATGAGGCCTATATTGGCGTTTTAATAGATGACCTGGTTACAAAGGGAGTAGATGAGCCATACAGAATGTTTACTTCGAGGGCAGAGTATAGAATACTTTTAAGGCAGGACAATGCAGATTTAAGGCTTACACCCGTGGGACATAGAATAGGGCTCGCTTCAGATGTGAGATTTGCCCTTATGGAGAAAAAGTATGCAAAGGTAAATGCCCTAATTGATGAAATGGATTCAAATTCGGTCATCTCTGACGAACTCAATCGTTACCTCTCTTCTGTTGGCACTTCTCCAGTTGAAGGCAGGCGCAAGTTGTCTGATCTTTTGCTGCGGCCTCAAGTGAGAATTTCAGACTTGCTTAAAAATGTTCCACGGGGAACAGAATATTTGTCTGCATTGGACGCACTGAACACAGAATGCACCAAGGAGATAAAATTTCCGTATAAGCCGGACGCAGTAGTGTCGCAGAGCGTTTTTAAATCGAAATTCTCGCCTTCAGAAGAAGCTTTGGAGGCCGTAGAAATTGCCATAAAGTATAGAGGTTATATTGAGAGAGAACGGAGAATGGCCGATAAGATCTTAAAACTGGAAAACATTGCCATTCCAGAAGAGTTCGATTTTAATAACGTGTCATCGCTTTCTATTGAGAGCAGGCAAAAACTTATAAAATATAGGCCATTGACAATCGCTCAGGCTTCAAGAATTCCTGGAGTTTCACCTGCAGACATTGCTGTTTTGTTGGTCTATTTTGGAAGATAAGTCTGGAAATGTTCCACGGGGAACAAAGTACTATTTCTTTAAGTAAAGAGAAGTAAACAACTGTATTGTAGTAAAAATCTATATTTCAATTATAGTTTTTATTCCATCGTAAAGTTGAAAAAACCGGCTTTGAGTTTTTTGATAATCTGTGTGGAGGATGTCAAGGGTTTTGCCAGTGCAAAACAGGCTTCAGCGTGTGATGTGGCCGGTGTGTATATGACAATTTGCTCTGCGCGTTCATTTACAGACAGTGCCGCTTCCCGGAGAATATTTGAAATGATTTTGTCTGAAAGGTTGCAGTTTCGTTCGAGAAACAGTGATGTCTCTTCAATTATAACACAGTCTGGAGTATTGTAGTCTGCACGGGCTATGATATATTCGTCGTTGTTCCTGTATCTGAATCTGCATGTGCAGCCCCTGTCCAGAAGGGTGAGGTTTATTATGGTTTTACAGATCTCTTTTGGCCAAAGATAGATAAGGCTCTCTGTTGCTGCACGTCGTTTATACAGAAAAGAGGGAGACAGTTGTGAGAAGCGTCTGGTTCTGGCAAGAGAAACCTCCCCTGTGTTTTCGAGGCAGATACGTCTCTCTTCCCTATTAAGGGGCAGTGTGAAACCTTGCTTCATATAATATCCAAACAGGTGCTCTTCTGCAGGACGGACAATCAGGAAGCTTTCTCCAAGGGTGGTGAAATGGGTGGCTATATGGTTCATCAATGCCGATGCCAGCCCTGCGCCCCTGGCCTTTTCTTTTGTTGCTACACCGTAAATGTATTCCCCTTTTATTCGGCCGATGGAAACCGGCAGTGCAAAGGCTGTCGACATTACTTCATTTTTGCATTTGTATACGAATGGGGTAAGGTGAGGATAGAGATCATTGAAAATTATGGAGAGATAAAGTCTGTCAGATATGAATATATCTCTCCATATCTGATATATGGCTTCCTTATCCTCTTTGTCTGCCATTCCTATGTAGTCGTTGCCATTATTCATTTGCCGGCTGAGAGAATTTTACCTATTGAAGTGATGAATTCGTCTATGTCTTCTTTTTGTGTGTTGAATGAGCACATCAGTCTTGCCTCGTTTACTGATTCGTCCCAGATATAGAAATAATATGTTTCATGCAGCTTGTCTGAAAGTTCTTTCGGCATTGTTGCAAAGACAGCGTTGCTTTCAACCTTTTTTGAAATTTTTATGCAGTTGAACTGCTCCAGTTGCTCTGCCAGATATTTTGCCATTCCGTTGGAGTGCTTCGCCATTTTCAAATATAGGTTGTCAGACAGATAGGCTTCGAACTGTGCTGCAATAAACCTGTTTTTGGAATAGAGTTGGGTAGCCTGTTTTCTTATATAGCAGAGAGATTCTGCCATCTCCTTGTTTTTTCCTTCACGGCAGAATATTACAACTGCCTCACCGATAAGCAATCCGTTTTTTGTTCCGCCAAAAGAGAGGGAGTCTATATTGCAGTCTGCTGTGATGGCCTTCACAGGCAAGTTCAATGCGGCAGCCGCATTGCTTATTCTTGAGCCGTCTACATGCAGATAGCCGCAGTTTTCATGCATCAGTTCTGCCAGGGCCTTTATCTCTTCCGGCGTGTAGAGCGTTCCCAGTTCTGTCGGCTGCGAAATGGAGAGAATCTTTGGCTGGGCGCGATGCTGGTCTCCGTAATCTGCAAATGCCGTTTTTACTGTTTCAGGAGAGACCTTGCCGTCTATGTGATGCAGCGGGATGATTTTTGATGAGGTGAATTTGTCTGGAGCCCCGCATTCGTCTACGTTTATATGTGCCGTTGCCGGTGCGAGAATGGAATTGAAACTCTTCAGAAACGGTGCAAGCGCAACAACGTTCGCACCTGTACCGTTCAACACAAATAGCGCCTTACAGTCTCCTCCCAAAAGGTCTTCCAATTTTTCAAGAACAGAGACAGTATAGTCATCTGCTCCATATGATGTCCTGAAGCCGCGGTTTTCTTTTACAACCGCCTCCATTATTAGCGGGTGAACTCCAGAATGGTTGTCGCTCCCGAAACTATGTTTCATTGTTGCCATGATCTTATTGTTTTTTCCTTGCAGGAATGTTTATACGCTCTTTTATCATTCTATGGTCTTGGTCGTAATAGAGAACAAGTGAACCGTTGTTTTCGAAATATATTGTATTCAGATATTTTGCACTTCTGTCTTTACTGTCCACCGCAGGTTCGCACCAGACAATCAGATATTGCGCTGTCTCATTTACGTAGACACATATAAGTGTAGTCTGCATACATTCAACTAAAGCGGCTGAATATGAGGCTGATTTGTCTGAATATTTGCTTTCTTTATATAGATTGACTATAGGATTGTTCTCATTTATAGCTATAAAGGTTAAATCAGATGCGCCTTCAGGATTTCTTTGGTACCAGTTTGAAATGGCATTTTTCTGTGCTGTCCTTTCATTTGAGAAGGGCACCAGGTTTTTGGAACTCTCCATCTGTCGCAAAAGAAAGTCCATTTGCGGTGCCGAACCGCTGCCTGGCTGTACAGCTTCCATGCAGTTGCCCTCTATAATCCCATTGCCTGTCTGCTCTCCGGCAAACATTGCGTTGTAAAAAGTTGTGGAGCCGAGTGCCGGGCAGAGGTTGAAGATTATTTCTACATTTTCGTTCTTCCATTTTGTCCTTGGGTCTGTCTTGTCTGAACTGTTCATATAGATGAACTCAAAATAGAGTTCATTATCAATCTCGACAGGCCTGAGAGTATCTGTAATAAACCGGAAAACATCCAGATTATCATCATTTGTGTAGAGGGGGGTGTCGAAGGTGCTTATCTGCTGCCATCCGGCGTGATTCTCTTTAAGTATGATATTCCGCAATGCCCTGTCTTGCCCGGAAGCCGTATATGCTACGGCAAAGATATATTCAACATTATCTTTTCTGAACGGGGCAGCCAGAAAAGTGTCGTATTCAAATCCGGCAAAGATTTCTGTTGCCTGGGCAACATTCCTGCGTGTAGTATTGGCCTCCCTTGTCAAAGAGTCTATCTTGCCTTGGATGGTTGGTGAAAATACAGATTCCGGATACTTTGCAAGGAATTTCCTGAATGAAGCCATGTCTCCGTTTTCAATGGCGGCATTGTAGAGCTTTGTTTCCGCCCTTTTCTGCCCGTTTGCCGTAAAGGCGATAAGTAAAGAAAGGAGTATGAAGAGAGATTTTTTCATGTGACCTGTAATTTTAAAAAAGACGGCCATCTAAGGATAGCCGCCTCTATAAGATTCAGATTTGCAGACTGTAACAGTTATTCGCAAATCTTTTCATATGCAGCAGCATCCAGCAGTTCTCCAAGTTCGTCGGGGTTTGACATCTCAACCTTGATCATCCAGCCTTTTCCGTAGGGGTCTGAATTTACAGATTCCGGAGCGCTTTCCAGTTCAGAGTTGACCTCTATTACCTTTCCGGAAACGGGCATAAGAGCATCGGCTACGGTCTTTACGGCTTCGATATTACCGAAAAGTTCGCCCTGCTGCAATTCTTCGCCTTCTGTCTGGATATCTACGAATACGATGTCGCCCAATTCGCTTTGGGCATAGTCTGTGATGCCTACAACTGCCACGTTACCCTCAACTCTTACCCACTCATGGTCTTGAGAGTATTTCAGATTTTCAGGAATATTCATATTGGTGTCTTTTAATGTTTGTTTTCTATGAGTGACAAATTTATAAAAATTAGCCTTAATATATGCGAATGTCACAGAGTTTTTTTCTATTGTCTGCGGAACTTCGGGAAATATTTTCTATAGAAAGCTATTCCTACGAAATCTGCAATGGCCCAGCCTATTGGAATAGACCACCAGATAGCATCGACTCCAATAGATGCAATTGACGCTCCCCAGTAGGCGAGTGCTACTCTTGTTCCGAGCGAAAGCACTGTAAGCAGGACCGACATGGATGGCTTGTCTATTGCCCTGTAATAGCCGTAAAGCAGGAACAATATGCCAATCCCTACATAAAAGGCCCCTTCGATTCTCAAATAATCCATACCTACAGAGAGGATTTCCACCTCTGAAGGCCTGATGAAAACAAGCATCAGTTTTCTGGCAAAAATCACGACCAGTGCGGAGACGGCTAGCGAAAAGAGGGTTGTCGTAAGAAATGCGCTTTTTACGCCCTGCCTTATCCTCTCATGTTTTTTTGCTCCAAAATTCTGGGCGACAAATGTGGAAAATGCATTGCCGAATTCCTGCACGGGCATATATGCAAAGGAGTCTATCTTTACGGCGGCGGCAAATGCTGCCATTACCGCCGTCCCAAAACTGTTTACCAGACCCTGTACCAGCAATATGCCGAAATTCATCACAGACTGCTGTATACAGGTCAATGAAGAGAATGCGGCTATCTGCCTTACAGATTTGGAATCAAACTGCATTTCTGCCCGTTTTACCCTAAGTTCCGGGCGTTTGAGTATTGTATGGAACATTATTCCCGTACCCGCCGCAGCCTGTGAAATTACAGTTGCCCAGGCTGCTCCCTTTATACCCCATCCGAATGAGAGAATGAAAAGCAGGTCCAGGCCTATGTTGAGGATGACAGAGGCGGCAAGAAACCATAGCGGCGTTACAGAGTCTCCTACGGCGCGCAGCAGTGCCGTATAAAAGTTATAGAGAAATGTGAAGATTATGCCGCAGAAGATCATCCAGAGATAGTCATACATCATGGAGTAAATCTCCTGCGGAGTCTGCAACAGCCTCAGGATGGGATGCAGCAGGCCAAGGGCGGCTATGGCAAGTGCAAGCGCGACAGAACCTGTCAGAACAAATGAAGTAAAAATATATCGTTTCAGTTCCTGTTTTTTCCCCGCTCCGTAAAGCATGGAAAAGAGAGTGCCGCTTCCAAGCGAAAGCCCAATGAGAATAGAGGTGAGAAAGACCATGAAGGCATAGGCTGAACCAACGGCGGCAAGAGCTCCGCTCCCAAGAAACTGTCCGACAATAAAGGTATCTGCAATATTGTAACACTGCTGCAGAAGCGAGCAGGCCATCATTGGCATTGTAAATTTCAGCAGAGTGGAGGTTATGGGGCCGCGGGTAAGGTCTCCCTTTTCGGTCAGATTGCCTGAAGCGCTCATAAAAGCTGTCTCATGGCCAGTTTTATCAGTTCGTCCACTTTGCTTTCGGGATGTTCCTTGAAGACAGTGTTGACAGCCTTTTCAGACTGGTTCTTTGGAAACCCAAGTACAAGCAGGGCAGCAATGGCTTCTTCCTTCTGCGGGTTATTGAAAGAGAGGGCGGCTGTTGAAAAACCGTCTGACACGCCCCCCTTCGCTATTTTGTCCTGAAGTTCTATTATGATTCTCTGTGCCGTCTTGAGCCCTACACCCTTGATGCTCTTTATCCGGCTTTCGTTTCCGGTCAGTATTGCCTCTCTGAGCTCTTCGAATGTCATGGAGGAGAGAATTGTGCGTGCCATATTGGGGCCGATTCCGGAAATCCCTATGAGTAGCAGGAAAATCTCGCGTTCCTGAGACCCGTAAAACCCGAACCAGAGTTCCTGGTCTTCGCGTATGTGGTGATAAATATAGAGTTTTACATCTGAAAGCGACTGGATGTCGGTGAATGTCTGGAGCGATATCTGGAGCCTGTAGCCAATTCCGTTGTTTTCCACCACAACATATGTCGGCATGACCTCCACAATTTTTCCTTTTATGAAATCATACATGTCCTTCCCGTATTAGCCCGTTTAACATAGGTTGCAAAATTATGTTATTTATATGGAAAGAAAAAGTTTGTTTCTATTTTTGCATCATGAACAAAATACTGGAAAATATAAGAGCTGCGGTGCCGGCACTTTCGCAGCAGGTTTACGGAAAGCCTCTTGTCTATCTCGACAATGCGGCAACTTCGCAGAAGCCGGTTCAGGTAATAGAGCTGGTCAATATGATGAACAGCAAGCTGAACGGCAATGTCCATCGTGCAATGCACTATCTGAGCGAACAGTCGACCATGCTATACGAACAGGCCCGCGAGAAGGCAAGACAACATATAAATGCTCCGGGCAGGGAGAATATAATATTCACATCCGGTGCAACTGCCGCTATAAATCTGGTTGCAAGCAGTTTTTCATGCAAGTTTCTGAAAAGTGGGGATTCTGTAATCATAGCCGGCGATTCGCATCATTCCAACATAGTCCCATGGCAGATTGCATGCGAGAGGGCAGGGGCAAGGCTCAAAGTGATTCCGGTAGACGATAACGGACGCCTTGAGATTGAACGGCTGGATTCTCTTATTGATTCCCGAACAAGGCTTGTGGCAGTAACCCATATTTCCAATGTTCTTGGAATTGTGAACGATATGGAAAAGATAACCGAAATCGCACATGCCAGGGGAGCCAAGGTTCTTGTAGACGGTGCGCAGGGAATAGTGCACGCGAAAGTAGATGTGCAGGCCATGGATTGTGATTTTTACGCATTTTCAGCCCATAAGATCTATGGCGAAACAGGCAGCGGCATCCTGTATGGCAAATCTGATTTGCTGAACCAGATGCCGCCATATATGGGAGGCGGTGAAATGGTGGAGACGGTAACATATGAAAAGACAACGTATGCACCGCTGCCCCTGAAATTCGAAGCCGGAACGCCGAATTTCATAGCGGCGGCCTCTCTGGCTCCGGCTATTGATTTTGCAGATGCGCTCGACTCCGGCGAGTGGGGCATAGCGGTAAAGGAGGAGGAAGATGCAATTCTTGCATATCTTCCAGATGCCCTGCGTGAAATAGAGGGGCTCACCCTTTATGGCACTTATGGGAAGAAGATACCGCTGTTTTCATTCAGTGTGGAAGGATGCAACTCTTCTGATATTGCACAGATGCTTGACAAACTGGGTATAGCAGTGCGTTCTGGCCAGATGTGTTCCGAGCCGCTGATGAACCGTTATGGCGTAACCGGAATGGTCAGGGCCTCCTTTGCCCCGTACAATACGCTGGAGGAGGCCGTATACCTTGCAGATTCTCTGAAGCGGGTTGTCAAAATGTTAAGATAAAAGGAAATTGTCAGACATTGCAGTGTCATGACAATTGTAAATAAATTTGCATTACGCTTGGCTTTTGTGTATGTTTGCACCGTAAATGCCTGATTAGCTCAATTGGCAGAGCACATATTTCGTAAGTATGAGGTTGGTGGTTCGATTCCACTATCAGGCTCTAAAGCTGAGATTTACAGATATATGACTATTCAGGAAACAGAAGAGGCTATTGTCGGGGAGTTCTCTGTATTTACAGACTGGATGGACAAGTATGAATATATCATAGAACTTGGCAAAAGCGTACCTCCGATTGCCGAGAGCGCAAGAAACGAGGGCAATCTGATCAAGGGATGCCAAAGCAGGGTCTGGCTGGACTGCAGTTATTCAGAGGGAAAACTCTATTTTTCGGCAGACAGCGACGCCATAATCACAAAAGGCATTATCTCACTTCTAATAAGAGTATATAACGGACAGTCACCCAAGGACATTGTGGAGTCTGACCTCTCGTTTATCCAAAAGATAGGTCTGCAGGAGAATCTCTCGCCCACGCGTGCAAACGGTCTGGTATCGATGATAAAGCAGATAAGGGCTTATGCCTTGGCTTATATGAACAAGTAGTTTGGAGGAACAAGCATGACAATCGAGAGTTTGCAGCGAGACATTGTAAGGGCATTGCGACAGGTTTATGATCCTGAAATTCCCGTAAACATTTATGATTTGGGCCTTATCTATGAGATAAAGATAGATGATGACCACAAGGTATCAATAAAAATGACGCTTACGGCTCCCAACTGTCCGCTGGCAGATGACCTTGTGGAAAATGTCTATGAGGCGGTAAAGGATGTGCCTGGAGTGACCGATACCGCAATAGAACTGGTTTTTGAACCCGAGTGGGACAAGAGCCGCATGAGCGAAGAGGCTTTGGCCGAACTGGGCTGGCTGTAACGGAGAAAATCAAATGAACATTGTTTATTTGCTTTTGGGCAGCAATCTCGGAGAACGGAAGCAATATTTGGAGAGTGCATGTGCAAGACTTGTCGCCAAACTGCTTCCTGCCTGCATGCAAGTGAAGCAGAATGAGGCGGTAAGGTACTCTTCAGTGTATGAGACTGAGCCTTGGGGCTTTGAAAGCAGGAACAAGTTTCTCAATATGGCCATGATGCTGTATACTGAAATGGACCCTCTCAGGGTTTTGGGTATATGCAAGGATATAGAGCAGGAGCTGGGCAGGGAAAGGCATGGTGCGGAGCGTGACGGAGACGGCCGGAGAATTTACAGTTCAAGAACAATAGATATAGACATATTGCTTTTTTACAAAGATGGGGAGCCGGTGGTGATGGATAATGAAGAACTTACAATTCCACATCCGAGAATGGCAGAAAGGCTTTTTGCAATCGAGCCGCTTTCAGAGATTGCTGGGGAGTTGAGGCATCCGGTTGTGGGAACGAGTATAAAAGAGATGTTAAGTCAATTAAAACAGAGATAAAGATGACACAGGACGAATTGTTTAAAAATCTCATTGCCCATACCAAAGAGTATGGTTTTATCTTTCCGTCAAGCGAGATTTACGACGGATTAAGTGCGGTTTACGACTACGGGCAAATGGGGTCGGAGTTGAAGAACAACATTAAGAAGTATTGGTGGGAAGCTATGGTTCGCCTGCATGAGAATATCGTAGGAATAGATTCTGCAATATTCATGCACCCGAAAATCTGGGAGGCATCGGGGCATGTCGGAGCCTTTAACGACCCTCTCATTGACAACAAGGATTCAAAGAAAAGGTACAGGGCAGATGTGCTGCTCGAAGACTATATTGCAAAACTCGAGGAAAAGATAGAGAAAGAGGTGGAAAAAGGCCGCAGGAAATTCGGCGAGAGCTTTGATGAGGAGCAGTTCCGGGCAACTAATCCTAACGTGCAGCGCAATCTTGCAAAACTGAATTCTGTAAAGGAGAAGATGGTTGCTGCCCTTAAAAGCAATGACTTTACGGCGCTGCGACAACTCATTCTTGATTGCGACATAGTTTGTCCGGTATCTGGAACAAAGAACTGGACGGAAATCCGTCAGTTTAACCTTATGTTCAGCACGCAACTGGGGAATACATCCGACGAGACCGGTATAATTTACCTTCGTCCCGAGACCGCACAGGGCATTTTCGTAAACTTTTTGAACGTGCAGAAGACGGGCAGGATGAAATTGCCGTTTGGTATAGCACAGATTGGAAAAGCTTTCAGAAATGAGATAGTGGCAAGGCAGTTCATATTCAGAATGAGAGAATTCGAGCAAATGGAGATGCAGTTCTTCGTAAAACCGGGTACAGAACTGGAGTGGTTTGCAAAATGGAAGCAGATAAGGCTTGAGTGGCATAAGGCTCTTGGAATGGGTGACGAGAAGTACAGGTATCATGACCACGACAAACTGGCTCATTATGCCAATGCTGCAACAGATATTGAATTTGATTTTCCCTTTGGGTTTAAAGAGCTGGAGGGCATTCACTCCCGCACAAACTTTGATTTGGGGCGCCATCAGGAGTTTTCTGGCAAGAAACTGCAATATTTTGACCCTGAACTTAACGAGAGTTATGTTCCATACGTGATAGAGACATCTATCGGGTTGGACAGAACAGTTTTGGCCGTGCTTTCCGGTGCATATAAGGAGGAACAGCTGGAGAATGGCGAGAGCCGCGTTGTGCTTAAGTTCCATCCTGCACTTGCTCCTGTTAAGGTTGCAGTGTTGCCTCTGATAAAGAAAGACGGGCTTCCTGAGCTTGCCCAAAAGGTTATGGATAATCTGAAATATGATTTCAACTGCCAATATGACGAGAAAGATTCTATAGGAAAGCGTTATCGCAGGCAGGATGCCATTGGAACTCCTCTTTGTGTTACGGTAGACCATCAGTCTCTCGAAGATAATGCGGTTACCCTGCGCGACAGAGATACAATGCAGCAGGAGAGGGTATCTATAGACGCACTTCCGGAGATTGTAGACAAGAAGGTAAATATCAAATATTTGCTCAAAAAACTTTCTTGATCTGTAATTTTAGAATAATATGATATGCGCCCCGTGAGTGCCGCTAATATATCTCAACACAAAAGGCCGCGAGCAGCGGCCTTTTTTTGTTGAGATACAAGGATTCGAACCTTGACAGACAGAACCAAAATCTGTAGTGCTACCATTACACCATATCTCACTGTGAGAGTGCAAAGTTATGAATCTTTTTTTATTTAGCCAAAAGATGTTTTTAAAGCAGATTGGTGATTTTGTCTCCGAAATAGCTGTAGGCTGCAATCCACATCCCGAACCTTGCGGCCTTTCCTATAAGCATATATAGGGCACATTTTGGGAAATTGAGTCTGTAAAAGCCAAGCCCTAGGGCAAAAATATCTCCCACGAACGGAAACCAGCAGCAGAAGGCAAGCAACGCTCCATACCGTTCTATCCGGTGCCGTTGCCTCTCAAGTTTTTCTTTTGATATCCTCAGCCATTTTTCTATCCATTCCCATTTGCCCAAATATCCCAGATAGTAGGAGGTAAGGCCTCCCAGCCAGTTTCCGGCGGTTGAGACTGCAAAAGTTGCAAAGTAATCGCCCCCGGCTACGAGTATGCCGGTAACCAGAATTTCTGAACTGAACGGAATGATTGTCGCCGCCAGGAACGTACCTATGAACAGTCCTATATATCCCCACTCCTGTAGAAATTCCATTCCGGTTGTCAGTTTCTTTTCCTTTTAAAAAAATCAGTGATCAGCGTGGCGCACTCTTGTTCCATAATGGCAGATGTAACCGTTGTCTTGGGATGCAGCAGCGACGGAGAAAAGAGCGAGTAGCCTCTTTTAGGATCTGATGCACCGTAAACGATTCTCGAGACCTGAGCCCAGTTGAGTGCTGCCGCACACATGGGACATGGTTCGAGCGTGACATATATGGTGCATCCTGTCAGATATTTGCCGCCTATATGTGCAGTGGCCATTGTAATGGCCTGCATTTCTGCATGGGCCGTGGTGTCTGTAAGGCGTTCTGTAAGGTTGTGTGCTCTTGCTATGATTTTGCCGTTGCATACAATGACAGCCCCCACAGGAATTTCTTCCATTCCGTCAGCCAGAACAGCCTCCTTAATGGCCTCTTTCATAAAGCGTATGTCGTTATCTGTGGTATTTTCCATCTTTTTGTCTGCAAATGGCAGCGGGGCAAAGGTAAGATAAAAAATGTCAATATTGCCATGCCATTTTGTCATATATGCCGCGTGGCACTGCATTTGCCTATAGCAAAATGCTCCCGCAAGGGAGGAAAATCGAACAATAAACATTTAAAATTTATCAATATGAACATTAAACCATTAGCAGACAGAGTTTTGATTGAGCCTAAGGAGGCTGAAACAAAAACAGCCGGCGGATTGTATATCCCCGACAATGCAAAAGAGAAACCCCAGGAGGGAGTTGTATTGGCAGTGGGTCCTGGTAAAAAAGATGAACCCATGGAGGTTAAAGTCGGTGACAAGGTTCTTTACGGCAAATATGCCGGAACAGAAGTCAATGCCGGCGATAAAACCTATATGATTATGCGTCAATCTGATATTCTTGCTGTTATTTAATTTAAAAACGAGAGGAAACTATTATGGCAAAAGAGATAAAATTCAATATGGATGCGCGCAGCCTCATGAAGGAAGGTGCAGACGCATTGGCAAACGCAGTTAAGGTAACACTGGGCCCTAAGGGAAGAAATGTTGTCATAGACAAGAAGTTCGGTGCACCTCAGATTACAAAGGACGGTGTTACCGTGGCAAAGGAGATTGAATTGGAAGACCGTTTCCAGAATATGGGTGCGCAGATGGTCAAGGAGGTCGCTTCAAAGACCAACGACCAGGCAGGAGACGGAACGACAACAGCTACCGTTCTGGCGCAGGCCATTATCAATGTAGGTTTGAAAAATGTAACGGCAGGTGCAAACCCCATGGACTTGAAACGTGGTATAGACAAGGCTGTCGCAGCTGTTGTAGCAAACTTGAAGAAGCAGAGCCAGGCTGTTGGCGATGATTACTCAAAGATAGAGCAGGTAGGTACCGTTTCAGCCAACAACGATGCTTTCATAGGCAAACTTATAGCTGATGCAATGAGCAAGGTCAAGAAAGAAGGTGTCATTACCGTTGAAGAGGCAAAAGGAACTACAACAGAGGTTAAGGTTGTAGAAGGCATGCAGTTCGACAGAGGTTATATTTCACCTTACTTCATGACAAACCCTGACAAGATGGAAGCTGTTCTGGATTCTCCTCAAATCTTGATTACAGACAAGAAAATTTCTTCAATGAAAGATCTGCTTCCTATTCTCGAGCCTATAGCAAGAGATGGCAAGAGTTTGCTGATTATTGCGGAAGATGTAGACGGAGAGGCTCTTACGACATTGGTGGTTAACCGTTTGAGAGGTACTTTAAAAGTTGCTGCCGTTAAGGCTCCGGGCTTTGGCGACCGTAGAAAGGAGATGCTTCAGGACATAGCAACCCTTACAGGCGGTATGGTAGTTTCTGAGGAGAGAGGCTTTACTTTGGAGAATATGACTCCTGACATGCTCGGCAGGGCAGAAAAGGTAACGGTAGACAAGGAAAATACTACCATTGTCAATGGTGCGGGCGACAAAGAGGCCATTGCTGAGAGAGTTGCCCAGATCAAGAAGCAGATTGAGACAACAACAAGCGATTATGACCGTGAGAAACTCCATGAGCGTCTTGCAAAACTGGCAGGCGGTGTGGCTGTTCTCTATGTAGGTGCTGCTTCAGAGGTTGAGATGAAGGAGAAGAAAGACAGGGTGGACGATGCCTTGAATGCAACACGTGCAGCAGTTGAAGAGGGTATAGTTGCCGGTGGCGGAGTAGCTTACATAAGGGCAATCGAAGACCTCCACAACCTCAAGGCTGAAAATGAAGATGAGCAGACAGGTATCAATATTGTTGCACGTGCAATTGAAGAGCCTTTGAGAACAATCGTAGAGAATGCAGGTTTCGAGGGCAGTGTCGTTATCCAGAAAGTAAAGGAAGGCAAGGGTGATTTTGGTTACAATGCCCGTGCAGACAGATATGAGAACCTGTTGTCTACAGGCGTGATCGATCCTACAAAGGTAGCCCGTGTAGCTTTGGAGAATGCAGCATCCGTTGCAGGAATGTTCCTTACTACCGAGTGTGTTATTGCAGACAAGAAGGAGGAGACTCCTGCAGCTGCAATGCCTCAGATGGGCGGCGGAATGGGCGGCATGATGTAGCAGTCCTTTTCCGGAGTGGAGAAAACCCCGTCGGCGGCTCTGTGCCACAGACGGGGTTTCTTGTTTCAAGTCTTTAGGTCTGTTACCCTACCAGCCAGACAAGCAGGTGGTTTTCAAATATTTCATATTCCAGTTCAAACTCCTCTTCTTCACCGTTTTTGTCTATGAACACGGCATCAATCTCACCTTCGTCTCTCGGAGTGAACTTGTCAATCTCCATCTGTTTTGCAAAATCTACCCCATGCTGGTTCATCCTTTTGTAGAGAGCCTCTTTTGCGCACCAGTAAATGGCAAGCTGCAGGTTCCTGTTTTTGTTGGACAGGTCATCTATCTCTTCTTCAGAGAGAGCCTTCTTTTCGACTGCCGAAAAATCTCTGTCGAGAGACTCTATGTCTATTCCCACATCTTCCGTAGGATGAGTTATGATTGCAACAAACCTTGTGGTATGTGTAATACTTATATGAATTGAGTTGTTCTGGATAAAGGGGCTGCCGTTGTCATGATGCCCCAAATAGACTTTTTCGTCAAAAACGGTGTTCAGAAGAGCCCTTACGGCCAGTTTTTCTTTTCTTCTTGCTGCACTTCCCATAAGGGACAACTCTTCCATTTCTTCATTTGGAATAGAGACAATCTGCAGCAGTTCTTCTTCGCTTTCAGTTACTTCCCACACGGAAATCTCGGCACCGTTGCTTAATTTCTTTCTCGAATAAAGGCCCATTTACAATTATTGTTTTATTGTTCCGACAGTAAAAACCACCTCTGCGGCAGAGACACAAGCTCCACTGCACCGGCAGTAAGGTTCATTGTTGTAAAGTAAATTCTGCCTCCGCGACCGGGAGACAGGGTGATCTGCTATTTTGCTACTCGGAGGTTCCAAGGTTCTAATATTCAAAATTCGCAGCAAATATAACTATTTTTCCGATTCCGCAACTATATACTTTTCTATCATGAAAACCGGATGGTATTGCAGTTTGGCCTTGCGCAGCCCCTCGTCTCCTGCATCATCCTCCCTGTTTACATATTTGAAGCCTATGTCTGATTCATTTTCCGGAGACAGAATACCGTCTGGAAGGTTGCTGCAATGTAGCAGGAATTCTCTGCTGATTGTGGGATAGGCACCCTGAATATCTGCAAAAGCCTTTTCTATATGTACCAGAAAAGTATCGCTGTTGAGCATCTCGCCAATTGAAAAGGCCACTACTTTTCCGGAGAGCCGCAACAGCCCGCCTTTGAGACCAAGTGCCTCGAAATTCTTTAGCGCACACCTTACCGAACAACTCTCCTGTGAGAGTGAACTGTCTTTTGTGCATCCGTAAAGATGGCACCACTCTTCATTCATTTGCCAGCACTCCTGCAAATTATCTTTGGTTACAGGCTCAAAGGCCCAGTCCGGGTTGGATTTGAAACGTGAGACAAAATTTCTTTTTGACTGGAATTTCTTGCCTTTCAGCGTTATGAGGTCCAGTGCAGAATAAACATAGTCGAAACTGTTTCTGGCCGATGTATAACTGAACCGTCCGGGATAGAGTTCTTCCAGGATTTTTTTCTGTTCTTCCAAAACCGAAACAAGCGTGAAGGGAGAGTTTTGCCTTGCCGCATCCTCCATTATGAAATCCAATGCTTTTTTTATATCACCTCTTCCGGCGGGAAATATGTAGGTAAATCCGGTTTCGCGATCCCCGGAGCGTATAAGCAGGAAATCGTCAAGCCGTGCAATCCTGGTTTTATAAGTATCCTTCCAGATATACAGAACCGTAAAGTTGTATTCCGTGGAGCGGTAGTCGCTGTAGTGCAGAAGTGAATTTGCCCACTGCCTGTCTGAAATCTCTATATCCTTGAAAATATCCTTGAAGTCTGTATTCATTACTATTATTCCTCCTCCAGCCATTTTCTTATTGTCTCAACGGCCTCTTTCTGCATTTTCTCAGGGAGAGTGCCTATTCTTGCACGATGGCTTCCCTTGGGGTCTATAAACAGAAACATTGTGTTGCGTCCGCGCCCCTTGTCTTTCAGTTTTTCATTCTTTACCGGCCCGACAGGCATAACCGCACTCCACGGGTCATATTCCCCGTAAATAAACAGCATTTTAGATGAAGTGGTGTCGAGAAAGCGGTTTATGTCTTTGTAAAGGTACTTGTCGAACTTGAACTGCTGTTTTGGCAAAAAGAGAGAGTCCAGATAATTTTCTGCGTTTTTTGTCACCAGAAGCCCCCTGAAGGGTCCGGTATCATATCCGTAGTAGCCCAACTCCTTGGCTGCCTGAACAAAAAAAGGATCTTGCTCGCTTCCTTCCGCAAAATATTCAGGCCCGCTTATCTTAAGAAGAAAATCGAACATTTCTTGGTCTGTGGCATGTGCCGGATCTGGAACAATGTCGGTAGTGTAGCCCCACTGCCAGAATGCAAAAGGCAGCTCCAGAACGCAGAAGTCATATATCTTGCTCAAGCAGACTCTGTAAGTATAACCTTTTTCCTTTGTGAGCCTCTCAAGCATGGGCTCAATGCCGGAGCGTCTTTTAAGGAACTCTTTCTGGAATTCCCTTAGAATTTCCCTGTCGTGGCGTGTGCCTGCCCGTTTTGCAAGAAAAGGCTCGTGCCGCCCGTCTTCCTTTGCATAGCATACCGGTCCGACATAAGGGACGGAAATATCTATATCTTCTGGATAGTATGCCGTGTAGAACATAGCGGTCTGGCCTCCCTTGCTTATTCCGCTGGCTATCCATTTGCCCTTGTAAATCTCTTTCAGAAGGCGGGTTACGTTATGCAGGTCTGCCGCTTCGTTTTTGGCGGTCATGTAGTCCCAGTCAAGAGTGTCGAATGTAATTGACGAGTCATTCTGCATAAAAGGTATTGAACTTCCGAAATACCTGTGCTCTACCTCCACTATGTTGGTATTGAAAAGGTCAGACAGCTCGTTCCCGTAGCCGGGTGCCTCTCCGCGCGAGTTATACCCTTCGGTTACCAGCAGTGTCGGATTTTCGTATCCGCAGTGCATCAGCACGACCTTCTGCAGGAATGTGCCTGCTGCAGGGTCTGTGTGGTCTACCGGCTGTTCTATGAAGAAGATTATTTTTCTGGAGTACTTGTCAAATATTGGTAAGTCTGACATTCTCCCCTCTCTGAAGCCCGATACTTCAAGGCCGCATCTGTCTGCTGCCATGGCAATCTGTTGCTCGAGGCTTTTCTCTGTGCCGCCGGCGCAGATGGTTGTTGAAACAAGAAAAAACAGGGCGAATGACGCTCCTAAAATACGTGTGGCTATCTGCATAAGGGAATATTTAATATCGGCCCCAAATTTAAGGATTTTAATTAAAATTGCTACCTTTGCGAACTATTATATAATCATATAAACAACTGTTAAAAAGAGTATAAGACTTTAAAAGTATCATTCGATGAAGAATTTTATTGAGGAACTTACGTGGAGAGGCATGATTCACACGGTAATGCCCGGAACAGAAGAGCAGCTTATGAAGGAGCAGACAGCAGGCTATGTAGGCATAGACCCTACGGCAGATTCCCTTCATATAGGCCATCTTGTGAGCGTAATGATTCTTAAGCATTTTCAAAATTGCGGCCATAAGCCATATGTACTGGTTGGCGGAGCGACTGGCATGATAGGAGATCCTTCAATGAAAAGTGCGGAGCGCAACCTGCTTTCACTGGAGACTCTGCGCCACAATCAGGAAGCCATTAAAAGACAGCTCTCCAGGTTTCTGGATTTTAATTCAGACAGGCCGAACGCTGCCGTTATGGTCAACAATTATGATTGGATGAAAGATTATCTTTTTCTGGATTTTATCCGCGATATAGGAAAGCATATAACCGTAAACTACATGATGAGCAAGGACAGCGTGCAGAAAAGGCTCAGCGGGGAGGCGCGTGAAGGCTTGTCCTTTACCGAGTTTTCATACCAGCTGATTCAGGGCTACGATTTCCTCTACCTGAACAAGCATGAAAACTGCAAGCTGCAGATGGGAGGCAGCGACCAGTGGGGAAACATAACCACTGGAACAGAACTTATCCGCAGAATCACGGGTAACGAAGCTTACGCCCTTGTATGCCCGCTTATTACAAAGGCCGATGGCGGTAAATTCGGAAAAACCGAATCCGGAAACGTATGGCTGGATGCAAACTATACCTCTCCCTATGCTTTCTACCAGTTCTGGATGAACGTGAGCGATGAGGATGCCAGGAAATACATTAAGATATTTACCATGCTTACCCGTGAGGAGATAGAGCAGGCAATAGAGCAGCACGACAAGGAACCTCATCTTAGAATACTTCAGAAGATGCTGGCAAAGGAGGTGACCATCATGGTGCATGGCGAACATGAATACCAGAAAGCAGTTGATGCTTCTGCAATTCTCTTTGGAAACGCCACATCTGAGGCTCTCAAGAAGCTTGATGAGCGTACGTTCCTTTCAGTATTCGAGGGTGTGCCCCAGTTCGACCTTTCCAAAGACAAGCTCGGCGGAAACGTCCTGGATCTTCTTGCAGTGGATTCAAAAGTATTCCCTTCAAAGGGTGAATGCCGCAAGATGATACAGGCAAACGGGCTGAGCATAAACAAGGAGAAGTATGCAGACATTAACGGTGCTCTCACGGCAGAATACCTTATAAACGGCAAGTATATTCTTGTCCAGAAAGGAAAGAAGAATTATTTCATACTTAAATTCATTTAGAAATCAGGACAATGATGGAAGGGGAAAGTACAAGACAGCAGAAAATAGCCAGGCAGTTGCAACGAGATCTGGCAGAGATTATCCGCAGCAAGGGCATGGCGGCGTACGGTGGCGCTATGGTAACGGTCAGCGAGGTGAGAATTACTCCAGACCTCTCTCTGGCAAAAGTCTATGTGAGTATCTTTCCCTCCTCCAAGGCCGGAGCCGTAATGGAGATCATTCAGAATTCCTCAAGGCAGTTGAGGGGAGAGCTTGGACATCTTGTGGCAAAGCAGCTCAGAATAGTTCCGGAACTGGCCTTTTATCAGGATACCACGCTCGATTATGCCGAGCACATAGATGAACTTCTAAAAAAACAATAGTGTGCACCTGCCGTTTTTCATAGCAAGGCGTTATCTTTTTTCAAAGAAGTCGCACAATGTAATAAATGTTATCTCTATAATAAGTGCGGCAGGAATATGTATAGGAAGTATGGCTCTTATAGTCATACTTTCTGTATATAACGGTTTCGACTCAATCATAAAGTCGTTCTATGAAAAGCACCAGCCGGATTTTGTGATAACAGCGGCAAAAGGAAAGAACTTTTCTGCCGGAGAAAGGGAGATATTGCAGCTTTTGGACTCTGATGAATTCCGATACAAGGCGCAGGTTGTAGAGGAATATGTCTTTTTAAGTTATGGAGAAAGGGAATCTGTCGCTACAATCGTGGGGGTGGATTCTCTCTATGGGGCGGCGAGCGGAGTGGGCGAAGAACTTTCCGAAGGGGAATTTGTACTTATGCGCGGCGACATACCCCATGCGGTGGTAGGTGCAGAGCTTGCTGCCAGACTCCGCCTGAGAACCCGCTTTGTTGAATCCATAGAACTTTATTTTCCTGATACAAAGAGTGGGGGCATGGCTCTCAATAATGAGACCTTATACCCGTCGGGTATCATATCTCTCGACAAGGAGTTCGACGGTGGCGGACTTTTCGTCCCGCTTGCGGTAGCAAGGAAGTTGCTGGGTTATGCTCCGTCGGAGGTAAATTCCATTGAGCTTTACCTGGACAATCCGCAGGAAGCAAAAAAGGTCGAGAAGGAGCTTGCCCGGCTTCTTGAATCTGCAGACTTGAGTGAAAAGGCAGCAGCGCATGGAGGATATGTGTTGAAAAACAGGTATGAGCAGAACGAGACCCTCTACAAGATGATGCGTTCTGAGCGGTTTGCCGTATTCCTGATACTTTTTTTCGTGATAATCATAATATCTGTGAATATTTTCGGCTCCCTCTCCATGCTCATACTGGATAAGCGTGACGACATTCAGACATATAAGGCATTGGGCGCTTCACCGTCTATGGTTTCAAGGATTTTTGTATTGCAAGGGTGGCTTGTCTCTCTTATAGGTGCGATAGCGGGAATAGCGGCAGGCCTGCTGTTGTGTTATCTGCAGAAGGAGTTTGGAATAATTTCTCTGCCAGGAAACTATATCATAAGCCAGTATCCGGTAGAGGTTCATGTTTCAGATGTGCTTATAACATTTGCGGGAATTGCAGTTGTAGGTTATTTGATTGCTATTCTGCCGGTTAGAAGAAGCAGGGGAAATTTTTGAAAAAAATTCAGTAATGAATGCAACAAAAACGGGCCTTCCTGCATCTTTAAGTCGTAGGTTTAGGTTTTAGTACACAAAGAAGGGTTCCTTTTGTAGCAGAGAGGTGCCCTTTTTTTACTTTTATGCCTGTCTACTTGCTGAAAATTCCAAAAAGCGACGACCCGCTGCCGCTCATAGAGGCATAAAGCGCACCATCCCTGTACAATTGCTCCTTATACTCTGCAAGTTGTGGAAATTTCTTAAAGACATTCTCTTCAAAATCATTTACTATAAAATCCTTCCACTGTTCTACCGGGTAATGCAGCAATTCGCCCAGAGACCTTCTGTCACATCCTTCTTTTTTGTCTCTCGGCACTACTGTGCGATATGCCTCTGCCGTTGATACAAAGCATGGAGGCGTTACAACCTTTATGGTATAAAGACTTAAATCCAGAGGAAACGGTTCAAGAATGTCTCCACGCCCGGAACCGATCATGGGGAGGTTTTCAATGAAAAAGGGGCAGTCGCTCCCCAGGCGGGAAGCGTACAGCCTCTTCTGCTTGTGAGTAAGGTTCAGGTTAAACAGTTTATCGAGCAGCAGGATGGTGTGGGCTCCGTCAGACGAACCTCCGCCCAGCCCGGCCCCTGCCGGAATGTTTTTAAAAAGACTTATCTCTACCGGGGGTATGTCGAAATCTTCCTTTACAAGATTATAGGCCCTGATGCAGATATTCTCTCCAGGCTTCCCTGGAATCTGTATCCCATACTCATTGAGAGTGAGTTCTGCAGATTCCACGATTTCCAGAATATCTGCTAGTTCAACAGGATAGAAGAGCGTTTCAATGTCGTGGAAACCATCCTCTCTTTTGCTTAATATCCTGAGTCCTATATTTATTTTGGCGTTCGGATAGAGTATCATCTCATTCTGGCTGTTAACCGCATTTGGAATAGCCGCAGTTCTTGCAAACCAGGCATCCTTCCTGATAAATCAGATCATCGCTCTGGCATTTGGGGCATTTTTTTCCGGTATCATCCTTTGTGCCGTCTGGAATATATTTTTTCAGACTTCTCTCCACTCCGTTCTTCCATGTGTTTATCGCCTCGCTGTCAAGTTCCAGTCCGTTGATAAGGTTTATTACGTCTACAATGGGCATTCCGTGCCTGAGGACTCCGGAAATGAGTTTCGCATAGTTCCAGTACTCTTTGTTGAACATGTGCGATATGCCGCCGATAATGTTGGTATAGCCGTATTTGTCTATGAAATGGAAGTCGTAGCGGCTCTTGCCTGTCTTTATGTCGCGCTCCTTTACTATGAAGCCATGGTTTACACCTTTGGGTATGCTGCGTGAATCTTCGTCCAGAAGTCCGGTGAAAATTTCGTACGGTGCACCGTTCATCTTGCCTATGAGGGCTATCCAATGCTCCTTGCCGTTAAGGAAGCGGATAACGTCTGCCTCAAGTACCTTAGGGCGGATTTTGGGGCCGAGTACAGACTTTTTCTCCTCCTTTGCCGCAACCAGCACTCCTGTACGGGAGCCGTCTCTGTATACGGTAACGCCTTTGCAGCCAACTTCCCAGGCTGTCTTGTATACGTCGGCTACAAGTTTTTCGGTTACGCTGTTGGGCAGATTTACGGTTACGCTTATGGAGTGGTCTACCCATTTCTGGATGCTGCCCTGCATCTTTACCTTTGCAACCCAGTCAATATCTGCCGAGGTGGCCTTGTGATAGGGCGACTTTTCTACAAGCTGGTATATCTGGTCTGTGCTCATGCCCTTTACCTGTTCTGCCGTATATCCTTGTGTCTGGCACCATGTGAGGAACTTGTGGTGGAATACGTAATATTCCTCAAAGCAGTCTCCTACTTCGTCCTTTACCGAAATCTTTACGTTTTTGTCGTTAGGGTTAACCTTCTTCCTCCTTACATAGAATGGGAGGAAGACAGGCTCGATTCCTGACGTTGTCTGTGTCATGAGACTTGTTGTTCCGGTCGGAGCTATCGTAAGCATCGATATGTTTCTCCTTCCGTATTTGACCATCTCTTTATAGAGTTCACCGTCTGCTTCGCGTATTCTGTCTATCATGGGGTTGTTCTCCTCTCTCTTGGAGTCGTAGATGGGGAACGCGCCTCTTTCCTTTGCCATTATCACTGAAGAACGGTATGCGCTTACAGCAAGCGTCTTCTGTACTTCAACAGCAAATGCAATGGCCTTGTCGTCTCCGTATCTGTATCCCAGGGCAGCAAGCATGTCCCCTTCTGCCGTAATTCCAAGACCAGTCCTTCTGCCTCCGAGCGATTTGCGCTCTATTTTTTTCCACAGTTCAATCTCTGTCCTCTTTATGTTTTCACTTTCAGGGTCAGACTCTACCTTGTGCAGAATGGCTGCAATCTTTTCCATTTCAAGGTCTACAAGATCGTCCATAAGGCGCATTGCCTTGATTACATGTTCCTTGAAAAGGTCGAAGTTGAACGAGGCCAACGGGGTGAACGGATTGTCGACATAAGAGTAAAGGTTCATTGCAATCAGGCGGCATGAATCATACGGGCAGAGAGGAATCTCTCCGCAGGGATTTGTACTTACAGTCTTATATCCCAGATCTGCATAGCAGTCTGCAACCGATTCCCTTATGACCGTGTCCCAGAAAAGGACTCCCGGCTCTGCTGATTTCCATGCGTTGTGGATTATTTTTTGCCAGAGCTGGGCTGCACTGATGCTCTTTTTTACTTTAGGATTGTCGCTGTCTATGGGATACTGCTGTTCATAGGGTTCTCCGTTGAGGGCTGCCTTCATGAACTGGTCGTCTATCTTGACAGAGACATTGGCTCCGGTAACCTTGCCCTGTTCCATTTTTGCATCTATAAACGATTCTGCATCGGGATGCTTTATTGAAATCGAGAGCATTAACGCTCCGCGTCTCCCGTCCTGCGCAACTTCCCTCGTAGAGTTGGAGTAGCGCTCCATGAACGGAACAACACCGGTAGAAGTCAGCGCACTGTTAAGAACAGGACTTCCAGCGGGTCTTATATGTGAAAGGTCGTGTCCTACACCTCCGCGCCTTTTCATGAGCTGTACCTGTTCCTCATCTATCTTCATTATGCCGCCGTAAGAATCCGATTCTCCTTCATTGCCTATGACAAAGCAGTTCGACAGCGAAGCTATCTGGTGGTCGTTGCCTATTCCGGCCATCGGACCTCCCTGCGGAATGACATACCTGAAATCCTTGAGAAGTTCAAATATCTCGTCTTCGCTCATCGGGTTGGCATATTTCGACTCGATTCTGGCAAACTCCCTTGCAAGACGCCGGTGCATCTGTTCAGGCGATTTTTCATAAAGATTGCCGAAAGAGTCCTTCATGGCATATTTGCCCACCCAGACCGATGCGGCCAGTTCGTCTCCTTTGAAATATTCGATGCTCTCTTCAAGCGCTTCTTTGTTGGTGTAGGTCTTCATTATAATAACTATTTGAAAATGAATAAAGAAAACAAATACTCCCGCCTTTTGGAAAGGGGGAATAGTTGATGCAAGTTATGCTATTTTATACGAAGTTTAAAAGTTGCCGGCCAATATTTATCAACAAAATAGTAACAATAGCCTAGCAGCAGTGTCTGTCACAGTTTTGGCACTCCGAAAATTCTCCTCTCAGCCGGCTTTCGATCAGAGATGTCAGCCGCTCCCTGAGTTCCGGATTGGCAAGGTCTTCTATCGTGGCATTTGCAAATGCCTGCTGCTGGAGAAGTTTGGCCTCCTCTAGGCTGATTCCACGCGAACGCATGTAGAAAAGTTCGTCTTCGTCCAGACTGCCTACTGTTGCCCCGTGCGAACATTTTACATCATCTGCATATATTTCGAGATGGGGTTTCGTATAGGCTGTCGCATTGTCTGAAGAAAGGAGGTTGTTGTTTGCCTGATATGCCTCTGTTTTCTGAGCATCCTTTTCAACATAGATTGTCCCGCTGAAACGGGTTACGGCATTGCCGTCGAGTATGCCCTTGAAAAGCTGGTTGCTTTTGCACTCTCCTGCGTTATGGTAAATGTTCACGCAATTTGATATTTCCTGGTTCCCTCCTGCAAGATATAACCCGTGCAGATTGCACTCTCCGCCTTTGCCGTTGAGGCTTATGTTTATCTTGTTGTCGATTTTTCCGCCGTGCAGGGTTACCAGATGCAGTTTGCAGATGGCGTCTCTGCCTATTTCGATATTTATGGATGTATTGTGATGCGACCTGTCATGCTCGTTCTGCATGATTACAAGATTGAGCCTGCCGCACTGGCTTATGTTTATATCAAGCTTCTCCTTTGTCTGGAATCCGTTCATTGTGAAGGTATGGGAGCAGAGAAGCAGCGACGCCTCCGAATTTTCCTCTACGGATATGGAGTTGCCGTACTCCAGCGTGCCGTCTGTATTGTGGCTTCTTATGGAAATTATCTGCAATATCTTGCCAGATGGGGAGTCTTTGCCGAACGAGATTTCATATCCTTTTCCGCTCTTGCCCTTTTTAAGCCCTGTACTGCCCTCCTGCTGCAGGGTGCCGTCAACGACAAATGCCTGGAGTGTCTCCCTGAGAGGCACTCTGCATTTGAAATAGTCAGACTGCGGGGTGTATATGTAATTTACCATTATTGATTGTCGTTTATAAGCCAGTCGTAACCTCTTTTCTCCACTTCCATTGCAAGTTCCTTGCCTGCGCTCTTTATGATCCGCCCTTTGTAGAGAACATGTACTATGTCTGGTACTATATAGTCAAGCAATCGCTGGTAATGGGTGATTACGATTGTGGCGTTTGTGCTTTTTTTGAGTTTGTTTACACCATTTGCCACTATCCTGAGTGCATCGACATCGAGCCCGCTGTCGGTCTCGTCTAGAATTGCAAGACGGGGGTCGAGCATCGCCATCTGGAAAATCTCATTCCTTTTCTTTTCTCCGCCTGAAAATCCAACGTTTACGCCTCTGGACGAAAATGCCGGGTCCATTTCCACAACTGCGAGTTTTTCTCTCATGAGCTTCAGGTACTCCGCTGCGCTCAACGGGGGGAGGCCGTTATGTTTACGGTGCTGGTTGACAGCTGTTTTCATAAAATTCACATTGGTAACCCCGGGTATCTCTACCGGATATTGGAACCCAAGGAATATTCCGGCCCAGGAACGCTCCTCCGGCTGCATTTCCAGCAGATTTTTTCCCATGTAGGTTACACTTCCTCCCGTTACGGTATAATTTTCCTTGCCGGCAAGCACTGCCGAAAGCGTACTTTTACCTGAGCCGTTGGGGCCCATTATAGCATGCACTTCCCCCTCGTTTACAGTGAGGTTTATTCCCTTTAAAATCTCCCTGTCATTTACCGAGGCATGTAAATCCTTTATATCTATTAAATTAGCCATATCTTATAATATCAAGTTTCAGGCGCGTTCCTCTCTCATTTTCTTGCGCCACATTGTAAATCCAAAGAAAGCGAGGATAAGGTATCCGAGGCATACCAGCGGCATGAATACCAGTCCGGCCGAGATGTATAGTACAGAGTTCATTATGTTCACCACAAGCCATGCACCCCAGCAATCCAGTTTCTTCTGTGCAGACAGGTATTGTGCAAGCAGTATGAACGAGGTGACAAATGCATCGAGATAGGGTTGCCGTGCCTGTGGAAATTCTGGTATGAAATTGTGTACGTTTTGCAGGAAAAGCCCCCACAGCAGGGTGAATGCCGCTATGATGCATAGAATGACAACTCTCTGTCTGTTCGTAAGAAGAGTAACCTTGAGCTGTTGTTTCCTGTCTTTTTCATTTTCTTTGGGATGGGTCCATCTGTAATGGCCGAAGAAGTTTATGGCCAATGAGATTGGCTGCAGCATCATGCTGGAGTAGAGATGCTTTTGCGCGAACATTATGAACAGGAATATGTTGTAGAGATATCCTATCCAGAAGTTGGCCACCTTGCCCCTGGTAGCCAGAAAGACGCAACATAGCCCGGATATGGTAGAGAGCAGCTCTATAAGGCTAAGGTTCTGTCCGCCTATGGCAAGTATTGTGAAATCTATATCGAATATGAACATGACATCAGTTTTTCGTTATCCTACACTTCCCTCCAGAGATACCTGAAGCAATTTCTGCGCCTCTACCGCAAATTCCATCGGCAGTTTGTTCAGGACCTCCTTTGCATAGCCGTTTACAATGAGTCCGACAGCATCTTCGGTGGTGATGCCGCGCTGCCTGCAATAGAACAGCTGGTCTTCACCTATTTTCGAGGTTGTGGCCTCGTGTTCTACTATCGCACTCTTGTTTTCATTCTCTATGTAGGGAAAGGTATGCGCACCGCATTTGTCTCCAAGCAGCAGGCTGTCGCACTGCGAAAAGTTGCGGGCGTTGTCTGCATTTTTTGTCATTCTTACAAGACCCCGATAGCTGTTCTGGCTATGGCCGGCCGATATTCCCTTGCTTATGATCCGGCTCTTTGTGTTCTTGCCTATGTGAATCATCTTTGTTCCGGTATCTGCCTGCTGATAGTTGTTGGTTACGGCTACAGAGTAGAACTCCGATACGGAATTGTCTCCTTTGAGAATGGTGCTCGGATATTTCCACGTAATGGCAGAACCAGTCTCGACCTGCGCCCAGAACAGTTTGCTGTTGTTGCCCTTGCAAATGCCTCTTTTTGTCACGAAATTGTATATTCCTCCCTTGCCGTCCCTGTCTCCCGGATACCAGTTCTGTACCGTGGAGTATTTGACCTCCGCGTCTTGCATGACAACAATTTCCACAACTGCGGCATGCAGCTGGTTCTCGTCTCTCTGGGGTGCCGTGCATCCTTCCAGATAACTTACGTATGAGCCTTCGTCGGCCACAATCAGTGTTCTTTCAAACTGCCCGGTCCCCTTTGCATTTATCCTGAAGTAACTCGACAGTTCCATGGGGCAGCGGGTTCCTTTGGGGATATAGCAGAAAGAGCCATCGCTGAAAACTGCGGAATTGAGTGCGGCAAAGAAGTTGTCTGAAGGTGGAACAACGGATGCAAGATATTTTCTTACAAGGTCAGGATAATCTCTCACCGCTTCGGAGAATGAGCAGAATATCACGCCCTTTTCTGCCAGTGTCTCTCTGAATGTGGTTTTTACTGATACAGAGTCGAAAACGGCATCTACTGCCACGCCTGCCAGTACATTTCTCTCATGGAGCGGAATGCCCAGTTTGTTGAAAGTCTCTTCAAGTTGCGGGTCTATCTCCTTTTTCTCCTTTTTGGGAGCGGGAGCGGCATAATATATTATATCCTGATAGTCGATGGGAGGGATCTGCAGGTGAGCCCAGTGCGGAACCTCCATGCCTTTCCATTTCGCAAAGGCGCTGAGCCTGAAATCCAGCAGCCACTGCGGTTCATTCTTCTTTTTGGAAATAAGACGGATGATATCTTCGTCAAGCCCTTTTGGAATGAACTCCTGTTCGAGATTTGTCTCGAACCCGTGCCGGTATTCGGCATTTGCGATATTCTCTATTACAGTGTTGTTATTTTTCTCCATAAACTGTGCAAAGTTAATTCATTTCATCTATTTTTGTAAAAAAATAAGTATGGAGAATCAGGCAAAGGGAGAAAAGGGAGAGGAGAGAACCCAGATAAAGAGTATCGGAAGAAGTGAATTTCTTGAAAGGCTTTTTGAGGGTACTGGCTATAGTAATGCAGGGCTGCAGCTTTTCGACAATGGTGAGAGCATCTGGACACATGCATCGTCGCTCATGCTGGAAGGAATAGACTTCGATCTGGTCTATACTCCTCTTAAGCATCTGGGATACAAGTCTGCCCTTTCTGTCTTCGGTCCGCTTTATGCCGGAGGCAGTTCGCCGGCCGGCCTTTCATGCAATATAGGTCTCTCGGCCCGGTTTGCAGCTGAAGATGTAGTCCTGCTATGGAGCGGAATCGTGGCTGCGGCACGGGAACATTCGGTAAAGAGCCTTTCGCTCGATCTGAGTTCTTCTCTTACCGGCCTTGCCATTGCACTCTCTGCCCAGGGGGAGTTAAGCAGGAAGGTGGCTGCAAAAATTCCTGAACCGGCACCGAATTCGCTGCTCTGCATTACCGGCAACATGGGGGCTGCATATATGGGTCTGCATGTACTTGAGCGGGAGAAGGTGATGTTCAACAAACTTTCCAGAGAGCAGGCGGAGAAGTACGTGCAACCCGATTTGAGCAAGTACAAATATATCCTTTCGCAATATCTCAGCCCCGAGATCAATCCTAAAATGTTGGAACAGTTTGCCCAGGCAGAGCTTTATCCCTCAGCCGGCGTCTTCATAAACCGCGGTCTTGCACGTGCCGTAATGCAGATGTGCGGAAAGTGTGGCCTGGGAGCAAGAATATTTCTTGAGAAGATTCCCATCGCATCGCAGACAATGGAGATGGCAAAAGAGATAAACATGGATGCGGTGACCGCCGCTCTCAACGGAGGAGATGACTACAAGTTCCTTTTTGCAATTCCGCTTTCGGAGCATGAAAGGTTTCACCGTGAATTTCCGAACATGGATGTGATAGGGCATCTTACCGACAGGCAGAAAACGGCAACCCTTGTAACCCCGCAGGGAGAAGAGATTGCCGTCAAGGCTTTGTAAAAAGAGTACTCACTCTATCGAGTATTCGAATCCGTAGGATTCTATAAGTTCTATCAGTTCTGCCAAAATCTGGTAAATACCGGGTTTATATTTACAATGCAATTAAATCAATCGAGTATAAGATTACATCTGTTTTTAAGGAGCAAATCAGGAACAAAAATGTGCTTATTTCCGGCTCTGCTAAGATGTTGTACAGCCAAAAGGAAACACATTACATAAATCAATGGCTACATCGCTACATATACAAGGGTACTACTGCTTTTCATCAACAGGCAGTCATCCTCTCCTGCCTAAATGCAGTTTAGTTTAATTTAGCCTATATATAGGGCTAATAAACTAAACCAAACTGGTTTTTCCTTTATAACTTCAATATACAGCCCAAAGAGAAAAACTCTTATTTTCTTTTCGCTGTACAATGCCTGTAAGGGTTCCTGTAATCGACTCATATGACTTTCATCTTCATGATGTCGAGCAGGTGGAATATTGTGCCGTCATTGACGGTGGTCGCCGAAGCGTGGTAATGGCCGTAATACCACGCATGCAGCGGATGTCCGTGCACGGTGAGCCAGCGGTAAAGCCGTTCCAGATCACGGCGTTCGTGCCTGATGTCGTCGGCAAGCCACTCGTCGCCTGCGCAGAAGTGTTCCAGATCGCGTTTCGCCGCGGGCGGACAGAACGACGGGGCGCTGTGGGTAACGAC
>JADINB010000137.1 GCA_017694275.1 Candidatus Egerieousia excrementavium
AAAAAAAAAAAACGACTTTCAGCATTTTGAACCAAATTAAATGCAAGACAATAAGGAATTTAAGATACGGCTATTTTATATCTGATTAATTATCTTGCTGTTAAAGGAAACAAACTATGCCGAGTTTGGCATAGAGATTGACAAATAGCAGCAGGCATTCATATATATATAATATAGGACTGCTTACTGACAAATTGACATAAATACTATTTAGATGAAGTTACCAGAGTTATTTTTGAATCAAATTGAGAGTGGAGGAATGAGTGTATTGCCTGTGATGAGCATAGACTCCGGAGCAAATCTGGACGAGGCAGACCTTCCAAGGACCCTGCCCGTTCTGGCATTGCGCAATGTCGTAATATTTCCGGGAACAATAACCCCTATCACAGTCAGCAGGGAGAAATCTTTGAAACTGGTCAAGGCATTGTATAAGTCTACAAAAATCATAGGCACCGTAACTCAGAAAGATGCCAAAGTGGAAGAACCTGCAAAGAGCGACCTGTTCGATACAGGAACTTCATGCAGAATACTGAAAACAATAGAATTGCCAGACGGAGGGCTGACAGTCCTGCTGAGAGGACTGAAAAAATTCCATTTGGACGACATTATTGCAGATGAACCGTATCTGCTTGGAAACGTTACATATATTCCGGAAATATATCCAGGAAACGAAGCCGATGTGGAGCCTGTGTGCGATGCTATAAAAGATGCGGCCATGCATATAATAAAGCTATCTCCGCATATACCGCAGGAGGCCGGCTTTGCAATAAGAAATCTGGACGGCTGCGAATTCATCACCAATTTCATAGCCTCTTCGATAGATCTGGAGGATATAGGGAAAAAGATTGAACTTCTGAAGATAAATTCCATAAAGGAAAGGGCATACAAGTTGCTTGAACTTCTGAACAAGCAGATTGAAATCCTTAAAATCAAGGATGATATCCAGCAGAAGGTAAAAAGCGAGATTGACCAGCAGCAAAGAGAGTATTATCTTAACAACCAGCTCAAGACCATACAGGAAGAGTTGGGCATGGACGGGAACGGAGAAGATATTGCAGAACTCAAGGCAAAGGCTGCCAAAAAGAAATGGCCGGAGTATGCGGCAAAGGCTTTTGAAAAGGAACTGCAAAGACTGGAGAAGATAAACCCCAATGCTCCGGAATATGCCATTGAACTCAACTATGCAGAGTTCATGGTAGACCTGCCATGGGATGAAGTCTCTACTGACAATCTGGATTTGAAGAACGCACAGAAAGTGCTGGACAAGGACCACTATGGTCTGGAGACAGTAAAAGACAGAATTATAGAATATCTGGCCGTACTCAAGCTTAAGGGTGACATGAAGTCTCCCATAATCTGCCTCTACGGTCCTCCGGGAGTCGGAAAGACCTCTCTGGGCAAATCGATAGCCAGAGCCCTTGGCAGGAAGTATGGCAGGATCTCGCTCGGAGGCATGCATGACGAATCAGAAATAAGAGGACACAGGAGAACATACATAGGTGCTTTGCCGGGCAGGATAATGGACGCCATTCGCAAGGCCGGCACATCGAATCCGGTACTTGTCCTGGATGAGATAGACAAGGTCAGTTCAGACTTCAGGGGCGACCCGGCGTCTGCATTGCTGGAATTGCTTGATCCTGAACAAAACACAGCATTCCACGACAATTACCTTGACATAGACTACGACCTGTCGCATGTCTTGTTCATAACAACTGCAAACAACATAAGCACAATACATCCTGCACTTCGAGACAGAATGGAAATGATTCCCGTGAGCGGATATCTGGCAGAGGAGAAGTATCATATTGCAAAGGACTACCTCATACCAAAGCAAAAGGAACTGCACGGACTGGAGAGTTTCAAGTTGAGCAAAGGTGCAGTCAATACGATTATAAACGAATATACGCGTGAATCAGGTGTCAGGAATCTCGACAGGCAGATTGCCAAGGTTGCCAGAAACATTGCAAAGAGAATTGCGCTGGAAGAGGAAGTCCCTGCAGTTCTGGAAAGCGAAGAGATAAAAAAGATATTGGGTCTTCCTGTCAACATGCACGATGTGCAGAAAGGTAATGAAGCTACAGGAGTGGTAACAGGACTTGCGTGGACCGAAATGGGGGGAGAGATTCTCTTTGTAGAATGCAGCCTCAGCAAGGGCAAGGGCAATCTTACGCTTACCGGAAATCTTGGAGACGTGATGAAGGAGTCTGCAATGATTGCTTACCAGTATGTAAAGGCACACCCTTCTCTGCTTGGTGTAAAACCTGAGATATTCGGGAAATATGACCTTCACATACATGTGCCTGAAGGAGCCATTCCGAAGGACGGACCTTCGGCAGGTATCACAATGGCGAGTGCAATAGCCTCTGCCTTCAAGAAAAAGAAGGTAAAACACTCCATTGCAATGACAGGAGAGATGACACTAAGGGGAAAGGTACTTCCTGTAGGAGGCATCAAAGAGAAAATTCTTGCAGCAAAGAGGGCCGGAATAAAGACTATCGTACTTTCGTCTGAAAACGAAAGAGATATAAAGGAAATAAAGGACATATACATAAAGGGACTGACATTCAAATATGTAAATACGATGGAAGATGTCCTGAAATTTATTTTCTAACTGTTTCCCGTGCCATGGACGTAAAGATAGACTCCGAATGGAAAGAGATTCTCAAGGATGAATTCGACAAAGAGTATTTCAGGAACATAGTTTCATTCCTTCACCGTGAAAAGCGGGAGGGAAAGACAATATATCCTCCCGGATCTCTTATATTCAATGCATTTGATACAACTCCCTTCAGCAAGGTAAAGGTTGTGATACTCGGACAGGATCCATATCACGGGGCCGGACAGGCGCACGGGCTTTCGTTCTCTGTTCCCGACGGTATTCCCGTTCCGCCTTCATTGAAGAATATCTACAAAGAGATAGAAGACGATCTATCCGTAAGGATAAACAAGAACGGGTCGCTGGTACAGTGGGCCAGACAGGGAGTCTTTCTGCTCAACGCAGTTCTCACCGTAAGGGCATCATCGCCAACCTCTCATAGCGCAATAGGCTGGAGCACATTTACAGACGCCGTCATCAAGGCGCTTTCAGACAAAAAGGAGCATCTGGTCTTTATGTTATGGGGCAATTTTGCAAAAAGCAAAAAGAGTTTGATAGACTGCCGCAAGCATCTCGTTCTGGAGGCAGCACACCCCTCCCCTCTTGCCCATGGGGCATTTTTCGGATGCCATCACTTTTCAAAATGCAACAGATACCTGCAGGAGCATGGAGAGGCTCCCATAGACTGGACAAAATAAACAAGAATTGCGGACCGGAATGGCCCGCAATTCTTTTATTGCACCATCTGATGTACGGCTACTTGACTGCGGAATCTTTCTGCCCTTCAACAGGATTTTCAGCACTCTGGCGGAGTACCATAATCTCTCTGCCCAATGAGTCGCAAAGTGTAAGAGTACTGTCGCTCAGAGAGTAAGATGCAACGTTCGCCATAGTGGCCATAAACTGCTGCTCAAACTCCATGTTGGGGCCTGCCATTCTGGTCATTCCAGAAGGCAGAAGTTTTAATGAGTTGGTATCTGCTGCCAGTTCATAACTGCCAAAATAATAGTTGCAGCCGCCATTCCCGGCCATCCGGCAGCTGTCGAGGAATGAGATTGTCACATCCTGATCTGCAGGTACGGCAAGTTCTGTGCTGTCTATGTTCATGGATTGCAAAATCCATGTGGTTTCGCTCTGTAATTTCTGCATGGGCGATGCTGTTTCAGTTGTTTTGGTGTTGCTGGCACACTGCACGAACAACAGTGCAGCTACTGCCATGAAAGATACTTTTACTAAATTTTTCATGATAACTATAACTGTTTTGAAAATTTTGTCTGTCTATTTTCTTTCGCTCACTTCATCCAACAGATAAAGAATCGAGCGGAATGTCACTCCGCTATTGCGTGAAAGGCCTATTTCGCATGTACGGCTCGTTGCATATCCGGCAACACATGGTTGTCCGCTGCCGTCGGCCCTGCCGTCAATCTGCTCCTTAAGAAGACGCAGGCCGTGAGTGTTCAGTTCAGGGTATGTAAAGCCCCTGTCTCCTGCAAAGCCGCAACAGTTGCTCTCCAGAACCACGACCTGGTCTGAACAGAGTTTTGCCAAATCGAAAAGCATGTTGTCCACTCCCAGTTTTTTTGTGGAACAGACTGCAAATACTGCAATCTTTTCATGTTTCGGTGTAATTTTCAGCCTCGGCAGCAGATATTTCGTAATGAACTCAGCCGGCTCGTAGAGTTTCAGTTTTGAGTCCATGTTTACATGCATTGTATAAAGACACGGCGACATGTCGCACAGAATCGGGTATTTTCCATTTTCTGAAGCTTTTTTCAACGCATTCTCCAACTCGTCAGAAGCTTTTTTGCCGGCCTCCACGTAACCTTTGCTTGAAAAGGCCATACCGCAACATAGTTTGTCAAGATTCTCCGGGTAGATTATCTCATACCCGGCCTTCCTTATGAGTCTGGCAGTAAGCTGTGTAATTTCCAATTCTTTAGAATAGCTCTTGCTTACTCCCATGCTTCTGGTTATACATGATGGGAAATAGACAACCTTTTCGGCGTCCGGCCTGTTTTCCTTTGCCGCAGAGACATCTATCTTATGGGCTCCCTTTGGAAAATATTCATTCCACATGGGAACAAGATTGCCGCTGATTTTACGCACTCCTGTAGCCATTGCACCAAAAACAGTCTTTCCGAACAACATGCGCATTCCATAAACCGCATTGAGCCCGGCACGCATTCCGCCTGTAACCTTATCCATGTTTGAGGCAAGTTTTACAGCCCTTGCCTCACTTTTCGGTGAATGTTTTGCATGCCTGATGCTTTTTATCAGTTTTCCCGTATCTACCTTTACAGGACATTTCATTGCACAAAGACTGTCTGTCGCACAAGTCTCGTCACCCCAGTAACGGTACTGCTTCTGCATCTCGGCGGCGATATGAGGCTCCTCTCCGCTTCTGCGCAAACGCTCCATCTCCCTGAAACTTGCCACCCTCTGTCTAGGCGAGAGAGTAAGGCCCTCTGCAACGCAAGTCCCTTCGCAAAAACCGCACTCCATGCACTTGTCAACAATCTCATTTGTCTGAGGACAAGGCTTGAGGTTCTCAATATGCACGTTTTTGTCGCTGTTCAGTATCACTCCCGGATTCAGAATACCCTTGGGGTCGAAAATCTCCTTTACCTCCTTCATCAGTGCGTAAGCCTGCGCGCCCCATTCGAGCTCCACGAACGGAGCCATGTTCCTTCCTGTACCATGCTCAGCCTTCAATGAACCGTCATACTTTGCAACTACAAGATTTGCAATATCATCCATAAACTTTTTATATCTCTCCACCTCAGACGGAGTAGTGAAATCCTGATTGAACATGAAATGCAGGTTGCCGGCCAAGGCATGGCCGAATATTACGGCATCATCATATCCATTGTCGTGGAAAACGGCCCTCAGGTCCATGGTAGCCTCCGCAAGACGGTGGACCGGAAAACATATATCCTCTATAATTGCAGTGGTACCGCTTTTGCGCATTCCTGCAACTGTAGGCAATGTCTCCTTTCTGATTTTCCACAAGGCTGCCTGCTCCTTGAGATCTTTTGTAAATGAATATGGCACCTCTGTCCCGAACTCTTTTATTGCAGCTGAAATCTGCCCGATTTTATCATTGAGCAGCGCATCATCTTCTGCTGTAGCCTCAATAAGCAGACCGCAGGCCCCCTCAGAAAGGCCTTTCAGAAGAGAGGGGACACCTTCTGCATTCTCCACCGAACGCATGGCGGCCCTGTCCATCAGTTCCACTGCAGAAACGGGCTGGTCTCTAAGTACCTGTACTGCCCTGCAAGCCTCTTTTATGGTAGGATAGATTGCAAGGGCAAGTCCTTTATGCTTATGGTCTATTATTGTATTGTAGGTAATGGAGGCTATAAAAGCCAACGTACCTTCCGAGCCTATTATAAGATGCTTGAGAATATCGAAGCCGTCCTTGTAGTCCACAAAGGCATTGAGGCTGTATCCTGTGGTATTCTTTATCTTATACTTTCTCCTTATTCTCTCCCGGAGTTCCTCATCTGCATCTATTCTTGCGGCCATCTTCTCCAACCTCTCCAGCATATGGCCATGGGTCTTCACAAACTCATTGCGTGACTGCCCGTCGGCAGTATCAAGCACTGTTCCATCTGAAAGGATTACTTTTATGTCGGCGATGGTCTTATAAGAGTTGTCTGTGGTACCGCAACACATTCCGCTGGCGTTGTTTGCGGCAATGCCACCAATCATGGCTGAATCTATTGATGCCGGGTCCGGACCGATTTTTCTGCCATACGATGCCAGATAACGGTTCGCCATGCCGCCTCTTATACCTGGCTGTAAATTGATTTTACGGCCTCCGTCCAAAATCTCATAGTTCTTGAATCCGTGTGTTGCTATTACCAGAACAGAATCGGATATTGCCTGACCGCTCAAAGAGGTACCCGCAGCCCTGTAGGTTACAGGAATATTCATCTCATAGGCACATTTTGCAATATACTGTATCTCCTCTTCACTCACCGCACGTACTACCAGTTTTGGAATCAGCCTGTAAAACGAGGCATCTGTGCCGAAAGCAAGTGTACTCAAAGCATCATGCAACAATCTCTCACGTGGTATAACCTTGTTGAGTCTTTCGTAAAAACTTTTATATTTGCCGTTTATCATAATGTATCTGTTATTGTTCCGTTTCTCTATTTTCAAGCATTTCAAACAAATACTCCAAATCCTGTGGCGTGACATTCTTTGCCAGCACTACATTGTCTGCATCCAGCAGATATATCTGCGGGACCTCTTTCAGGAAATAATTTTCAAAGATAACACTACTTTTCGTATCATCCCACAAATTTATCCAGTCCAGGTCATTTTCAATAATATACTTAATCCACCTGTCACGGTCGCGCGCCGTATTGACAGCTATTATCCTGCAATCGAGAGCATCTGCATACCGTTTCTCCAAATCCTTGAGAAGTGCTGTGGTCTCGTTGCACACTCCGCAATCAGGCTTGAAAAAATAAAGCAGCTTGTATTTGCCGCCAATATCCCACAGTGAAACAGATGCCCCACCTTCATTGACAAGATGCAGGTTTGCCGCCCGTTCTCCTGGCCTGTTCATGTTGAATGCCCTTACAGCCTCCTTCAACTGCATGATATAGTGCTCGTCATTCCACAGGGAAGCCCGGGCGATAATATACTTTTCCGCAAGATAGACACTTCCCTGCTGCATGGCATAACTGTCGGCCGAAGCCAGATAAAGGTAAAGTTCATCCGCCACTCTTATATACAGATCCCCGTTGCTAAAGATTCTGCCGCAAACCGTATCTATTGTCCGTTCCACGAAGAGCCTGTCTGTCTGGCCTCCGGCAAAGCAACGGTCGAAAAGGCGATGCAGCTCGTCACGCTCTGCCGAAAAATTATCCAGAAGCTGCCTGAGACTGCCTGCATCAAGATTTCGCCCCACGATCACACCATGTCTGTCTATAAGGAAAAGCTTAGGCGTGGAAACTACTCCATAAAGAAGATGATATGAACTTCCGGCATCTGGATCCCATACATTGGCCCAGTTCACGAAAGGATTATAGCTGAAAAAATGTTTGCCGACATAACTTTTCCAGCGGGAAGAATCTGTACCTGTATATACTGAGTAAAAACTGAGCACTCCCCTGTCATAGTTGTCAATTACATCCATGATTCCGGGAGTCTGGGCAATGCAGTTTGCACAATCATCTGTATAAAAATAGAGAATTGTGAACTCACCACCATGAATAGTTTCCTGCAGGCTCACAATGCGTCCCGACGTATCTTCAAGAGAGAGTTCTGCCGCTCTTTTCCCCACAAGCGAAGATGCATTGAACATGACAAAACTCTTTATCAGAAAGAGTTTGTCACGGTCTTCCAGTTTGATTTCACCATTCAGAAAATAATTTTCCGCAATATGGCAGGCTACCCCTTCATGGCCCATGATCTTACTGTTGTAGAAGAGGTCAAATGCCTCTTCCGCCACAAGGGATCTGAGATTTTCGGCAGACATGGCAATAAGGCTGTCGACCTTTGCAATCGCGACATTGCAGCTGTTCATCTCCACGTTTTCCAGATACTCGACAATATAACTTCTGGCAAACCTGCTGTACCTCATCCGGCCGTCGGAAACCAGGGCATATATGTCACTGTAACTGGAACTCATCTTGAGAAAACTCTCCAAAAGGGAACCGGATGCCGTTTCTGAAACTTTAAGATAGAGACTGTCAATTATTCTCTGCATCTGCCCGGCAGAAGAAAGACTCTTCCATCCATCTTTCAGAAAGTTCTGGAATTCGGCAAAACATCTGTTCTCCTCACTTCCGCGTTCATGAAAAAGTCTGCCGGAAGATATTCTGAATTTCTCGCTCACATAGCCTGTCTGTGAGACAAAAAACTCAAACGTCTCTCCATTATAGCTGACAGAATATTCTCCTGGAAGCAGAGACTGTTTTCCCTTGAAGAGAAACACTCCGTTGTCTGCCATGACAGAGTCCATGTCTGTCTTCCTGTCCCATTGCAAAAGCTGCAGTATGGCCATTCCGCTGCCCCCACCGGCATTTACCGCAATCCTGTATCCTGTTCTGGAATAGGCCGAGCACGATATTACAACCAGCAACAGAGTCAAAAAAGATTTAATCACTCTCATTGTATGTTCAAATACATCTTATTTTTTGAGGATTGACAGGTCTACTCCCCGGGGCAGAAACAGCGAAGCGTCTCCACCATGAATCAGCACGTCGCGCACCACGGTAGATGATATGAAGGAATACTCCTGGCTTGCCGGGATGAAAAGTGAGACCACTTCTGGATACATTTTTTTATTTGCCTGCGCGATTACACTCTCAAGTTCAAAATCGGTAGTTGTTCTCAATCCTCTGATTATGCACTGCACGCCGAGCCTTTTGCACAAATCTATAGTCAGGTCAGGATAAGTGCATATCTCTATTCCGGAAAGGTGCGCCGTAGCAGTACTGATGATTTCCACTCTCTGTTGCAGAGTAAAATATCCATTACGCTCTTTGGTTGAATTGTATCCTATTGCAATATAAATCTTGTCAAACAGTTTCAAAGCCGATTCCAACACATCGTAATGGCCTATGGTAAACGGGTCGAACGACCCGGGAAAAATAGCTTTTCGCATGACGGATGACGATAAGTTAAAAATTCAGACAAAAATAACATATTTTTGCATATCGGGTTACCGATTTACAGCACATGATTTTATTTCCAATAATTTATCTTATGATGAAAAGAACTGTTTTTCAAATTATCGCACCGGTCATTACATTTTTTTTCATAACCGGATGCAACAATGCCGGGACATCTCCTGCAGAGATAAGGCTTGCAGAACGCAGTGCAGATGCAATATCCGGCAGCGAATTCATAAAACTGATAGACACACTCGGTTTCGAACAGAGGGAAGAACTTATTGCAAATGAAATATTATCTGGAAACATCCCCGGCATGTTACGCAAATTCCGCACCATAGAATATGATGCATCCGATGCAGAAGGTACACGCCACAAGGTAGAGCTCTATATATTGCCCGATTACCTTGCAATTGGCTCTGACAGCGACTTTGTAAGGATTCCCATGGGGCCTTTGACTGCACAGAAAATAGCTGATTCACTCTACTGCTCCATGCCTACCGCATTGATTGTAGACAAGATAGCCGCATCATCAGAGGGAGCGATAGAACCATTCCCATTCAGGCCGCTGGGCGACAGGAATACATGGCCTATCACATTTGAAGACAGCAACAACGCCATAAACGCCCTTTACAAGGCAAAGGGGTACAGACCAGGGCAGCTGATAAGCGGATTGAAAAAAGATGTCATCATTACCAACAAGATTGCCGGTGATACCTTGAGGGGCAACCATGTAACCATCTACGGCTGGCACTATCCGGACGGAAGCAGAATACAGCCGTCGAATAATGTACATGTAAATTACTATGTAGACTACAGCCATGGGATAAGACTGATATACAGGACGATAAAAATAGACGGAGTTGAATATGACATTCAGCAGGCTCTTAAGGACCCGCTCCTTTACAAACTGCTCAGTGATGAAGACACTCCCATGAGCCGCCCGACATACAGTGGCGACACACTGCATCCTGCCGCTACTTTGTAATATATTTTCCGCTAAGGCGCCTTACCACGGCCATTACGGTAAACAGATAGAAGAGAAAAACGGAAACACGGCCGGTAATGTCGCCATAAGTGACAAAAACAGTCTGCCTGTCATTGAGGGGAAGACGGGCAAGCAATTTTTCCTGCTGCCACCATCCAGTGGAAGATATTATTTCGCCACGTTCGTCTATGAAGGCTGAAATTCCGGTATTCGCACTTCTGGCAATGGCTCTGCGCGTCTCTATGGCCCTCAGGCTTGAATATGAAAGATGCTGCCGATAGCCAGGGGTGTTCCCCCACCATCCGTCATTTGTTATGACGCTCATCACGTTTGCCCCGTCAAGAACATACTCTCTGTAAAAATCTCCGTATACAGACTCATAACAGATTGCTGTTCCAATTTTCACGGAATCTTCTGTCACAAAGACCTCACGCCGGAGCTGGGGTGCAAAGTCTCCCATGGCACCTCCAAGGTCAATATTGAGTCTTTTCATGAATCCGAAAAGTTTCTTGTACGGAGTGCTTTCCACCAGTACTACCAGCTTGGATTTATGATAAAACCCGTATTTGCCGTTCTTGTCTAAAAAGAGGGCGGTATTTGATCTGTCATACCATCGGTCGCCATGAATGTGACGCGCCGTTGGTGTAGGACGGGATGCAGAATTGTAGAAGGTATCTGTCACAGCCCCCATTATGATATTTGTACCGTGCTCCATGGCGTAATTGCGGAATCTGTTGAACGAACTGTTTGTATGCGGATGGTTTTCAACCAGTGCCGCTGCCGCCGTGCGCGGAGAGATGAATGTCTCCGGAGCAACAAGAAAATCAGCCGCACAACCATTCATGAGTCCTGTCAATATCTTGTCCTGGTCATATTGAGACTGCGAAAATTTCCTGTTGTAAGGGTCGATATTGGGCTGCATGATGGCAAAAGTCCTGTAACCGTTGCCTTGGGAGGGCTCATAAGGCTCTGTCTGGTAACTATAATAAATCAGATGCGAAACCGCCATCGGCACCAGATAGACAAGGACAAGGGATATTACAGATTTTTTCACCTTCTCTCTTGAAACTGAAAGAAGTATAATCCTGAAAACCAATGTGTTTATCAGTAATACCCATAACGATCCTCCAAGCACTCCGGTATATTCGTACCACTGGATGGATTTAAGCGAAGTTGCAAAGGAATTGCCAAGCACAAGCCATGGCCACGAGACATCCCAGTTGAAATATGCGTGTTCCCATGCCAGCCATGCTATTGCAAAATAAAGATATGGAAGATAGCCTCTTGTCAATTTCTTAAACCACCTGAAAAGGGCAAATATGATAGCCATCTGCAGGGCGTTAAGGGTCACGGCAGCTATCGCTCCGTAAAGAGTGGCCTTGTATATCCAGAAGGTTGTAAAGATATTCCACAGCAGAAAACAGACATAGTACCTGACCCAAAAATGTTTCATTTTACGGTCAGTGGCAATGTGCTCTGCTGCAAAAAGCGGTATGAAAGCCACAAGCGAAACCCATCCGGTAC
>JADINB010000138.1 GCA_017694275.1 Candidatus Egerieousia excrementavium
GGAGCAAAAGGAACACCGCAGAGGGAAGCGGCGATAAACCATGCGTGGGAGGAATACAATGCGCAGATACTTCTGGATGCGAGAAAGAACGCAGGACTTACACAGGCAGAACTTGCAGAACGCATCGGAGCGGACAAAGGCTATATTTCCAGAGTGGAACGGGGACTGACAATTCCCACTGTCGCTACACTGTACAAGATAGCAGCAGCAATGGGAATGACGGTCGAATTGCGCCCCCTGTAAGATACAAAATATATAATTAAGACAGATACAATTTATTGATATGCAATTATATGCTGGTAAGTATGCCTGGAGATAAAGTTACAATCTTTATGATGCCATGCAGGACTTATTCAAGACCATTTTTATAAACTACTCAAAAAATATTAACCAAAAGTTCTTTTCAATATTATTTATTTATATGTAATACAGGTATTTATAAGAGAGCAAGACATGGCTGCAGGCCCCGCTTCATACGGTATGACCGACACCATGGGCCGTATGCACTCAGATGCGCAGTTTGCAGGTTCTTCATCTGTTCCTGCCCATGTTGAAATGATGGGATTCCTGGGAATAGGAAACAACCCTATGGTTGGATGTACTGTTGCAGTTGCAGTGGATGTGGCACAGGCTCTGAGCAAATAAGTTATTGCAACACGCAATCAATTCATTATAAAAAGGGTGACCCAAGAGTCAAATAAGAGACTTGACATGCACCCCGAAAGTTAGACAAAAAACTTTCGGGGTTTTGTTATGAAGTATAGTTTTGAAATCAAACTAGAGACAGTTAAGAGTTACTTATCCGGTTGTTCAGAAAAACAAATTACTGAAACATATGGAATAAACAGAACAGATTTATTTGTTTGGGTTGAGCGTTATAGACAACATTGTGAAGATGGTCTAAAGCGTCACGCCTATGCAAAACCAAGCAAGCAGTTACGACTGCAAATTGTTAGGGAACATCTTGTAGAATCCGTATCTTTGACAAAATTAAGTGCAAAATATCTGATTGCTCGTTCTGCGATATCTCGCTGGTGTAAGATAGCAAGAGAGCAAGGATATGAACATTTGTCTGTCTTGAAAAAACGTGGAAGGCTACCAAAGAATGATATGGGAAGACCAAGGAAAAAGAAACCAGAGGAGATGACAGAGCTTGAACTCTTGCAGTTGCGTGTTAAGGAACTGGAAGCAGAGAATGCTCTGTTAAAAAAAGTGAAAGCCTTAGTAGAGGCAAGAGACGCCCGTCTCAGAGAGATTGGGCGGAAGCCATCCAAGGACTAAGGCTGGAACATGATCTTGAGATCCTTCTCAGGAAGACAGGGATGGCCAGGGCTACATTCTATTATCATACTAGAAGATTGTCGGAAGCAGACGGTTACGATGATGCGAGAGCTGCAATCCGTAAGATATATGACCAGCACAAGGGTCGTTACGGATATCGGAGAATAACCCTACAGCTGCGTAACGATGGTATACATCTTAACCATAAGACTGTACAGAAACTTATGGCGGAGATGTGTCTGTATGGTAAGAGAAAGAAGGCGAAATATAAGTCTTATAAAGGTGAGATAGGTAAGATTGCTCCTAACGTTATAGACAGGGACTTTACTGCAGCTGCACCTAACCAGAAGTGGACAACTGACGTCACTGAAGTAAAGATAAAGGACAAGAAGATATATCTTTCTCCTATCCTGGACATGTTCAATGGGGAAATAGTCTCTTACAGCATATCTTATAGCCCTAATCAACATATGGTCATGTCAATGCTGGAAAGGGCTTTTAAGAAAATACATATACCTGCTGGACTCATATTGCACTCCGATCAGGGCCTTCATTATCAGCATCAGAGGTATCAGAAAGCACTGACAGATAGACACATCACACAAAGCATGTCACGTAAGGGTAATTGTCTGGATAATGCTATGATGGAGAACTTCTTTGGACTTATGAAGTCGGAATTGCTATATTTGCAGGAGTGGGATAGTGCTGATCAGTTCAAGAAAGAACTTATCAGATACATACACTACTATAATAATGATAGAATCAAACTGAGGCTAAATGGAAAAAGCCCGGTACAATACCGAGCTTTATTCCAATCTAAGAGCGCCTATTAATAATGTTAATCCGTCCAACTTTTGGGGGTCACATCAACTTAAGGTCACCCTCTCTTTATTTTCACCCGCCAATTATTTATAACGGACTGTCCGCTCGTCCTCGATTTTACCCTTCCAGTTCATTCCGAAACCAAAATCATATATGTTATTGTCGGAATCAACATGGCAGCGCATGTCACGCGGAGTATCCTCGGCCTGAGCCTCAACTGTCTCCATATCTGCCGGCATCTGGAAAGGAAGCAGGCCGGATGGTTCATACTTGCCGGTCACCAGATCCAGAACAACCTGATTCTGCACGTCGAACGTAACGAAAAGAGCATCTGCATACGGCTCTATCTCTTTCATCACGAGCGGATTGCTTATCTTTACAGAAACAATTACCGGGCGTTCACCCATCGCCTCCTTAGTTTTCACCACAAGTTCCATATCACACTTGTTGGCAGTAGAAGTAGACTTGCCGCGATAACTTCGGTTTGTAAAAGCTTCATAAGGGTCTCCACCGGCAAGGCTGGTTTCACGGGCAGTAGTTGCCGTATAGTCATTATATTGCAGGCTGATAGGCAAATATCCGTTACCCCCGCTCCGCACATCATCCATGCTGTACCCCCAGCCGCCCTTGGGAGATTCTATGATTGTAACCAGAATATGGCGCAGATGGTCATCTCTGAGAAACTGCTTTTGATGGTCGGTAATCTCCCACGGTTTTGCATGTCCGTCTGAATAAGGCTTCCCGTCATATAAAGAGATATCGTAAGAGGTTGCCGGTACCGCCTGATGGTTGCTGTACAGCATCAGACCTGCAATCTCCTCAATGGAGAGTTTTTCCGCAAGGTCGGCGGCACGTTTTTCAGCAGGCTCCCTCCAGTCTTCATAGACATCCAGTTTCCCGTCCCCGTCCAGATCCTTGAAGGCATAACCGTCATCATAGATGATTTTCACCCCAGATTCCGGAGAGTAACCGAGCGTTGCCCCGTCCTTCTGGGTAATCAGACGATAGCCGTCGCATCCGCTCTCTTTCCATTTCTGCATATCACAAGAAGTTAGAACCATTACGCCCGCAAATAAGCAGAGCACCGGATTTTTCAGTTTCATAATTTACAGATTTACAATTAGGTATTCCGACAGAAAACTGTACGGACACCATTCCAGGCCGCCTATACTACAGCACCTCTAAAAGTTCCACCTTGAAGACAAGTGCCGCATACGGAGGGATGGACTCTCCCGCACCCCTCTCGCCATATGCAAGGTTATACGGGATATATAGCTCCCATTGGGAACCCTCGTTCATAAGCTGCAGCGCCTCTACCCAGCCCTGGATTACCCCGTTCACCGGAAATACCGCCGGGGCATTGCGGGCGTAGGAACTGTCGAAGACCGTACCGTTTATGAGTTTCCCCTCATAATGGCATTTCACTTTTCTCTCTGCAGTCGGCTTCGTGCCCTTGCCCTCTTTAAGGACTTTGTACTGCAGACCGCTCGGCAGAGTGACAACTCCCTCTTTCCTGCCGTTTTCCGCAAGGAACTTCTCACCATCTTCCTTCATTTCCCTTATCTGCGATTGCTGCAACTCCCTGAAGAAACCGTTCAAAAGTTCCTGTGCCTCATGAGTTCCCAGCCTGCACTCCTTTCCAGCAAACACATCTTCCATTGCAGCGGCAAAATCCGCAACCTTGAGATTCTTTACTCCGGAAGCCTTTATATTGTTGGCAACGCTCATTCCGAGCGCGTAGCTCACACGATCCATATCCATATTCATACTTTTTCAATGAAAATACCGGTTATCACTAAATTACCAGATTGAGACACGCTCTTCCTCTGGTCTCCACATCTTGTCTCCCTCTTTTATTCCAAATGCCTCAAAGAAGAACGGAAAGTTTCTTACAGCCACATTCACGCGTTCCTCGGCAAGTGAATGCACATCTATCTTGTTAAGACGTGCCTTTGCCTCATCGGTAGCATTGTCAGCCCACAGATGTGCATAACCTATAAAGAAACGCTGCGCTGCCGTAAACCCGTCGATCGGCTCCGGTTCAACGCCACCAAGAGCATTGTGCAATGCTGTCCATGCAATGCTTATTCCGCCATGGTCTGCAATGTTTTCACCTAAAGTCAGTGCTCCGTCTGCATGAATGCCGGGCAGAATCTCCACCTCGCTGTACTGCTTTTCGAGTATGGCAGTCCTCTCCTTGAAAGCCGCTTCATCCTCGGGAGTCCACCAGTTGGTCATATTGCCCTCTTTGTCGAAAAGGCGCCCCTGGTCGTCGAAACCGTGAGTCATCTCATGGCCTATGACAACACCTATTGCACCGTAATTTACGGCATCATCTGCATCTGCGTTGAAAAACGGAGGCTGAAGAATTGCTGCCGGGAAGCAGATTTCATTTGTAGTAGGGTTATAATATGCATTTACGGTCTGAGGTGTCATTCCCCACTCGTCAGGATCTGTAGGCTGGCCTAACTTGCCCAGGTTATCTGCCACATACCATGCACTTGCAGCACGCAGGTTTTCGAAATAACTCAGTTCCGGGTCTATATTTAAAGTACTGTAGTCTTTCCATTTGTCGGGATAGCCTATTTTAACGGTAAAGGCATCCAGTTTTTCACGCGCATAGGCTTTTGTGGAATCGCTCATCCATGCAAGCGAATCTATATGCTGACCGAGCGAAACCTGAAGCTGGCGTACCAGATCCAACACTTTCTGCTTGTACTCTTCAGGAAAATATTTTTTCACATACATCTGTCCGACAGCTTCACCAAGAATACCGTTTGGAACACTCATGGCACGTTTCCATCTGGGCTTCTTCTCGGTAACTCCGTTCATCTGAGTGCTGAAGAAATCAAAAGAGGCATCGTAATACTCATCTGAGAGCGAGCCTGCGGCGCTGCTCAGCAGGCCTGCTGCCATATAGTCCTTAAGCTCTTCCAGAGAGGCAGAGGCAAAGAGTTTGCTGAAACCGTCGAAGAACGAAGGCTGCTGGACTATGATTTTCTCCTGGGCCGGTATTCCCAGTTGCTCAAAGAAAGTTGCAAAATCAAAACCGCTCCATCTCTTGCAAATCTGTTCTGTGCTCATGGGATTATACTGCTTTGTATAATCGCGGTTCTGAACGCTGCTCCATGAAAATTCCGCCAGCTGGTCTTCAATCTTCACGGCGTTTGCAGATCTCTGGGCTGCATTGTCGTAACCGCTTATTTCAAAGAATCTGGCTAGCATGTTTGTATAGCCCTCATGCAGTTTTGCATTTGCAGTATCTACATAATAATCGCGGTTACCCATACCCAATCCGCTCTGAGCAAGGTAAAGGACCTGCATCTTGCTGTTCATAAGGTCTGCAGACACACCCACGCTGAAGAAGCCTCCTTCGCCATATTTATTCTGATTTGCAAGCACCTTTACCAGCTCTTCCTTGTCTTGAGCCGCATATATGGAATCGACATACTTTTTGACTGGTGCACCACCCTCGCTGTTAAGCCTTACAGAGTCGAGGCCCTGCTTGTAGAGATCCACTATCTTCTGGTCTACGGTTCCCTGTTCCGGAGAGAGTTTTGCCATCTCCGCAAAAAGTTCGTTCAAGCGGATTTCGTTATTTTCGCGAAGCACGTCAAACGAGCCGAAACGGGCAAACTCCGGTTTCAGAGGGTTGTTCTTTTTCCAACCTCCGTTTGCATAAAGATAAAAATCCTCACCTGGAGAGACAGACAAATCCATGTCTTTCACATTTATTGCAGGGACCTTATCCCCGCCATCCTGGCATGCAGCCAGCATCATTACTGAAAAAACAGACATCAATAACTTTTTCATATTATTAGAAATTTAGAATCATCATAAGACACTCCGACAGAAACATCCTGCCAGACTGAATCCTGCAAAACTACAAAAAAAACTAAAACGGGAACATCAGTGGAAGAACGGCAATCATAACAAGCCCCATTGCAATCTGTAACGGCAATCCCACTTTTACATAATCCATAAATGAATATTGTCCGGCAGGCATCACCAATGCATTGGGAGGCGTAGAGAACGGAGAGGCAAAGCACATGCTGGAAGCCACGGTAACGGCAAAAAGAAACGGTACCGGATTCACCCCAAGCTGTACGGCACTCTGCAGTGCGATTGGCGCCATAAGAAGCGCGGTCACGGTATTGCTTATGAACATTGTCATCAGAGAGGCGGTAAAATAGATGCCTCCCAAAAGAAACACCGGCCCAACCTCTCCAAGTTTCTGTACCAGCAACGTTGACACATATTCAGATATGCCGGTCTTTTCAAGCGCAAGCGACATAGGCATCATCGCGGCGAAAAGAACTACCGTTTCCCAGTTTATAGTCTTGTATGCAGCCTCAACGCTGCGCAGGCATCCTGTAATTACCATCAACACGGCTGCTGTCATCACTGCTGTTACAGGCTCTATCTTTATGAAGTCAAAAACCATTACGGCTATCATTAACAGCATGATAAGTGCCGCTACGGGAGCCTTGTAATCCAGTGTGACCTTGGCAGCCTCCTCCATTGGCTGCCCGAGCACGACCCAATTCTCCTCCTCACGCGAGAGACGTGCTATGTCTTTCCAGTCTCCCTGAACCAGAAGGATATCTCCACCATGCAGTTTCTCTTCTCCGAGATTCTGCAACAGATACTTTTTCTTTCTGGATATTCCCAGGACATTCACATTGAACTTGTCACGAAAGTTCACCTCTTTCACTGTCCGGTTTACAACCTGAGAGGTATTCATAAGCAGTACCTCCGCTATTCCTATGTCATAAAAATCGAGCGACGTTCCGGCTGTATTTTCAGATATGTGGCCGTCAAGAGGCATAAGCCCAAAATCCCTGCATATCCGCTCCACATGCTCCGGGGCTCCTGAGACATACAGTATATCAGACTCTTCCAGAACTGTATCAGGAGTATAAAATTGTTTTACAGTATTCAGGAAACGGTGCTGTGGGGCTGCCTGCCGTCTTATCTCCAAAATATTTATCCCATATTCATGCCGCACATTAAGTTCTGCAATGGTTTTTCCAACAGCCGCGGAGTCTTTTTCCACGCTTAATCTGAAGAGATTGTTCAAGAGTCTGTACTCTTTGACAAGCTGGTCCAGGGATTTGTTGCGATGCCCCTCGACCCCCTTTTTCTCTTTCTTTACCAGAAACCACTTGGTGAGCGGCATAAGCAAAAGCGTGCCCACCGTAATGCATACCAGGCCTACGGGCAGGAACGAGAAAAATGAAAGAGAACCGTAACCTGCCTTGTCCAGTGCATCTGATATGATAAGGTTAGGAGGTGTACCGATAAGGGTCATCATGCCGCCCACGCTGCTTGCAAAGGCCAGCGGCATAAGCAGGCGGCTCGAATTTATACCGGAGCTCATTGCCATGCTCACTACAATAGGCAGCATGAGCGCAACAGTTCCCGTATTGCTCACAAACGCACCTATTCCGGCCGTCGTAAGCATTACCAGCAAGAACAGCCGCGTTTCGCTGTTTCCGGCAAGTTTAAGTATCTTACTGCCTATCATCTTGGCCAGACCGGTCTGGAAGATGGCTCCGCCGACCACAAAAAGGCCTATCATCATAATGACTACCGAGTTTGAAAAGCCAGACAACCCCTCTTCCGGAGTCAGGACATGAAATATGAGCAAAACCAGAAGCGAGCATATCGCAACAAGGTCTGAACGGACCTTGCCGCTCATAAAGAAAATGGCGGCAATTACCAGCGTAAGCAGCGTTACAAGCATTGGAGATATCAAATAAAATCGTAAACGCTACAAAGATAGCAAATCAAGCCTTAACCTCTATGATTTCCCTTATATCCGTAGTGAAATTTTTGGAAAGATGCTCGCGGCGCGCCCTCCACCCTTCGTTCCGTTCCTCATTTACCCCGCCCTCTACGGCAAGTCTGAGCATCTTTTTCCCATACTTGGAATTCAGATTGTCGAGCAGCCTGTTTATACTCTCCATTCTGTCATTGTCCGCTTCATGAAAAAGATTCTGCTGCACATACCTGTCAGACGATATTTCTGTTGCAATGACACCGGCTTTCCTGTATGAATAACCATCTCTGAAAACCAGCGAAAGGGCTCTGAGTGCAGCCTGGACTATCTCTACAGTATTGTTCGACGGCTGTGGCATTGTAACTGTCACGCTGTTGTAATATTTTTCGGAACGGGAATCATAGAAATTTGTCATTATAAATACAGTAATACAGGTTGCGACAGATCTCTGCCGCCTGAGTTTTGCCGCACACGAAGAGGCGAAATTGCTCACCGCCTCTTCCATTGCCTGCATGTCAGCCACACCTTTTGCAAAACTGCGCGAAACGCACACAGATTTGTTTGCGACATATTTGCGCGGCTCAATGACCTGTTCTCCGTAAAGTTCCCGATATGTTCTCAGCCCTGGCAGCTTCATGTAATGTTTTATGCATGCGGCACTCTGCCTTGTAAAATCTGCAGCAGTTACTATTCCCTGGCGTTTTAGAAAAGCAGAATAACGCCTTCCCACTCCCCATACGTCTTCTATCTTTGAAAGTTCAAGTGCCTTGAGACGTTTCACGTCATCATCTATGGCGCAATAACCGCCATACCCCTTGTAACGTTTTGCAAACCGGTTGGCCAGTTTGGCAAGTGTCATGTTGGGTGCAACACCGATGCTTACGGGTATGCCCGTATATTTTCTGATCTTTTTTATCACAGATCTGCATTCGGCCTCGATTCTCAATGAATCAAATCCGGAAAAGTCCACAAAAGCCTCGTCTATTGAGTAGACATGTATGTTGGGCATTGAATCTGCCAGTACCGACATGACCCTGCGGCTCATGTCTCCGTAAAGCACGTAATTGCTCGAATAGAGTACTGTCTTGTCATCATTGATCTGGTAAGCCGGAAGCCCCATCTTTATGCCTGCATCCTTGGCCTGCTGCGAGCGGGAAATGACACAGCCGTCGTTGTTGGACAACACGACAACCGGTTTCCCTTTCAGCGACGGATTGAATACCGTCTCGCAGGAGACAAAGAAATTATTGCAGTCTACTATGGCGTACATCCTTTATGCAATAAGCCACGACACCCCATAACGTATCTGTATCATTGCCCGGGTCCAGTTCTCTCCTGCTGCCATCGGCAGCAACCAGCCACACCCTGCCTCCTCCTGCAGCCACTCTCCTCAAGACAAACTCATTGTCTACATAGCATACAGCCATACAGCCGTCCGACAGTTCCAGAGCCCTGTCTATAATCAATATATCGCCCTCTTCAAATCCCATATCCGCCATTGCGTTTCCCTTTACCCTTGCATAAAACGTGGCGGCAGGATGAAGCACAAGCTCTCTGTTCAAATCTATCGACGCACCTGATATGCTGTCTGTATCTATAAACATGACATTCTTTTGTTTACAAACGGGCCTTTATGGCCTCTTCCAACCGGTCAATTGCCTTTTCAAGCACTTTTGCCGAAGTTCCCACGTTCAGGCGCATGAATCCTTCCCCTCCGGGACCGAATGTTGCCCCGTCGTTAAGCGCCAGCCCCGCATCCTCGACAAAGAGATTTACCAGACTTTTCTGGCCAAGGCCCAGCGCCCTGCACAACTCTCTGCAATCCAGCCAGACAAGAAACGAAAACATTGGCCTCAATGGCGATATTGCCTCAACTCCTCCTACCTTGATTTCCTTTAGTCTCTTCTCTACAAAAAGCACATTGTGTTCTACAT
>JADINB010000139.1 GCA_017694275.1 Candidatus Egerieousia excrementavium
TTCTTCCAGGGAGTAGGCAAGAGAGACCTCTGGAATAACAGTTTCCTCGGTGTACCCGGTTATAACGCATCGGATGGTGCTATGCCTCAGACATTTGCAGACTTTTGGTATGAAACATTCGATTCAGACGGCAAGTTGAAAGATGCAAACTACGATGCATTCTATCCCCGTGCAACAAATATGGGAACAGGTCAAGGGTTCAACAACCTCCCCAACGACAGGCTATTGCTTAACATGGCATACCTGCGACTGAAGAACGTTACATTGGGCTACACTCTTCCCAAGCAGATTACACAGAAGGCTTACATCAGCAAGCTCCGTGTATATGTATCGCTGGAGAACTTCCTGACATTCGACAAGTTGAACGGGCTTCCTATAGACCCGGAGGCAATTCCTGGAGTATCTTACTTTAACTCAAGCAACTACAATAACGGTAGAGTAGGAGTGGGAGTGCCTGCAATGAAGACGGCTTCTGTAGGTCTCCAAATAACATTCTAAAGATTATAAGAGGTATGAAAAAGTTAACATATTTAATATTTTCAATTGTCGCCCTTGCCTTTGTAAGTTGCGACAATTATCTGGACCGCCCGGCAAAGACATCATCCAATGATGATATCTACTGGGTAAGTGAGGACAATGTCAGATTGTTCGTCAATGGTGCCTACACAAACTACTTTGTTGGATACAACAGCGGTTGGGGTAGTGTATACGCTCCTGCAGTCTATTCTAATAGAGAGTATAGTGATGATGCTACAACTACAGGAAAGCAGTCTAATCTGCTTGCTTCAATTCCAGATGACAACTGGTATCAGGCGGAGGGTAATTACTGGCTCGTCAGAACCGGTGCAGGTCCGTGGAATTTTGCCTGGATTCGTAAATGGAATCTGTTGATAGACAGAGTTGCCATGATGCATGAACAAGGAATATTCAATGATGAGCAGTTCAACCACTGGACAGGCGTTGCCCGTTTCTTCAGAGGATTCGAGTACAGCCGTTTCGTGCAGTCATTCGGTGATGTCCCCTATATAGATTATGTTGTTGAATCTGCAGATTTCGACAGCCAGTATAAGCCCAGAGATTCCCGTGATTTTGTCATGACAAAAGTTATGGATGATTTTGACTTTGCTTATGCAAATGTAAGGGATGCAGCAACTGAGCCTAACCGTGTGAACAAAGATGTGGTTGCGGCATTTGCCTCACGCTTCATGCTCTTTGAAGGTTCATGGCAAATATACCATAATAACGATGCTGCTGTTGCAAAGCCCTTCTTTGAGGCTGCAGTAAGGTTTGCAGAGCTTGTAATGAATACAGGCAGTTACGATTGCGACCAGCCTTTCCGCACTCTGTTCGGTTCTGAATCAAATCCAGGAAAAGAGGCTATTATATATAGGTCATACGCTGCATCACAGTCTCTTACACACTGTATAGCTTCTTATTCAAATTTGAATGAATCTCAGACTTCAGGTGCAAACCTCTCACTGCTTAAGGCTTGGATTTGCCAGGTTGGAAAGACTTACGACCAGTCTGGCGTAGACAATGTAGAGAGCTGGAGAATTCAGGATATGATTAAGACCCGTGACGCAAGGTTCGAGGCTACATTCTGGCATGAACCTACACAGGCTAATACCAGCATCTATTGTACAAAGTTCATTGACAGAATAGGTCCATGGTATAATGTAGATGGTGTTGAGGAGGCTCTTCCTGCAAAATATGCCTCTATGACCAATACAAACGGAGCACCTGTTATCCGCTATGCAGAAATTCTTCTCAACTGGATTGAGGCAAAAGCTGAATTGGCTGAAAGATGCGGTGGTACTGCAGTTACGGATGCAGATCTGGAGAAGTCTATAAATGAAATAAGAAGCAGACCTCTTGATGATACTGCAAAAGCACATGGTGTACAGCCCACTGCAAAACTCACCTTAGCTATGGTAAATTCAATGAATGACCCTGCGAGAACTTCTGATATCCAGACAAAGACAAAAGGTTATGAGGTTACAGGTGACTTTGTGCCCGCTCTTCTCTGGGAGATTCGCCGTGAGCGCCGTATGGAGTTTGTATTTGAGCACATGCGTACTCTTGATATCCGCCGTTGGGGTCAGTTGGAACTTATGCAGGGGTCTATTAATCCCGATATTTTGGTAGGTGCATGGGTAGACTTCAATGAGACAAAAAACCTTAAAAAGTCGTTTAACCTGCTTACAGCTGCGCAGTTCAAAACTCTCAAGGTTCAGAAACTCGACGGTACTGTCGTTACATTTGACGGTGAGGCAGATGAGAATGGTAATATCACTTCATCAAATGCAGCCGAAATGGTAGGATTCAGAATCCCTAATAACATTCAGGATAGAGATGAGTTCTCAGATAAAAACTATCTCGAACCTATCTGCAACGATGTTGTAAACCAGTATGAAGACAGAGGTTATGCTATTGAGCAGAACCCCGGTTGGTAATTAAGTTAACACGGAATGCAGCAGACCTGCGTCTGCAGCATTCCGGATTACCGATTCAGGTAGAAAGAAAGAGACTGTGCTCACCACACAGCCTCTTTTTTTCTACTCTCTACTCTGCAAAGGCGTTTGCCTTATCTACATATTCTGCATCAGATAACACTCTCCAGAATCTTTCTTGCCACGCTGCCGGTAACGTTTGCAGCTTCACCGAAAGCAACTCCGCGTTCATTGAAGCGTCTTTCTATTTCTGCAATAGTCTCTTCACCGATACCCTCCTGATGCAACCGGGTAGAAAGGCCGAGAGAAGCGAAAAACTCCTCGGTTTTCTCTATTGTCCTGTCTATGCGTTCCTGCACGCTTCCCTCCACAATATTCCAGATACGTTCCCCATACTGCAATATCTTTCCTTTTTTCTGCTCTCTCAACACTTTCAAAGTGCCGGGAAATACAATAGCAAGGGTGGCGCCATGAGTAAGGCCGTGCAAGGCGGTAAGTTCATGCCCAATCATATGAGTACACCAGTCCTGTGTAACTCCAAGCGCAAGGAATCCGTTCAGGCCCATAGTTGCAGAGAGCATGAAATCAGACATGAGGTCATAATCATTGCTTCCGTTCCTGATAGCCGGAGCAATTTCCACAACGGTCTTCAAAATACCTTCAGACCATCTGTCCATCACTCTAGACTGGCCAGGCGTTGTCATATACTGCTCCATGACATGAACAAAGGTATCGGCAATACCGCAGGCAACCTGACGCTTGCTCAACGTAAAGGTTACTGTCGGGTCCAATATGGAGAAAACCGGAAAATTGCTGTAAAAAGCATACTTTTCCTTTGTTTCACTGCGCGATATTACAGCACCGCTGTTCATTTCTGAACCTGTTGCCGGCAATGTAAGAACCGTTGCGAGAGGTACTGTTTTCATATATCTGCCTTTTTTTACCAGTTCCCACGCATCACCGTCATAGCATAGACCGGCAGAAATGAGTTTTGTGCCGTCAATTACCGAGCCTCCACCAACAGCCAGAAGAAAATCCACCTTATTCTCCTTTCCCAGGGCAATAGCCTTGCGGAGTGTCTCTATTGATGGATTTGGCTCAATTCCCCAAAACTCAATATAATCGTGATTTGCCAATGCCGATTTGACAGCATCGTAGACTCCGTTTCTCTTTACGCTGCCACCGCCGAAAGTAACCATGATTTTTTTATCAAGGGGAATCTCCTTTGAAAGAGAGGAGATCATCCCCTTACCAAAAATCAGTTTCGTTGGATTTTGAAATACAAAATTATCCATAAACCGATAATGATATCTGTATTACTCAGCAAGTGGAGATGGTGCCGAATATGTTCTTGAACCGAGTTCCTTGTCTACCAAGTAAAGGCCGAGTCCGTCGTCGCCTACCTTCTCCAATGAATTTATAATCTCCTGAGCATTCTCCTCTTCCTCTACCTGCTCGTCTATGAACCATTTAAGCCTGTTTTGGGTAGGATAATCCTTCTCCTCTACAGCTATCTCATAGAGATTTGTAATCATAGCCGTTACCTTTTTCTCATGCTCAAGCGTATCCTTGAACATTGCAAGAGGGTTTTTCCATGAAGTTTCAACTTCTGCAATAGGAGAGAGTTTTACCTCGCCTCCGCGGGAGAGCGTATAATTGATCAAAATCTGGGCATGGTCCTGCTCTTCCTTAAATTGGATTGCAAACCAGTTTGCAACACCCTTATGGCCCTTGGCCGCAGCGTTCAATGACATTGAAAGATACAAATATGCAGACCACATTTCTGCATTAATCTGCTCGTTGAGAGCTTCTACCATTCTTTTACCTAACATAGCCGAATATTTAAATGTTTAACATGATTTCAAAAACAACCTTATACAGGCAAAACAGAAGATACCATTTTCATGCCATGCAGATTCCTGCCATAATTGCAGTTTCCATCTGGCATTCCGCAGCAAAAAACAGAAATTCCGGACAGGCTGAATACAAAAAAGGTCCGCAGGGCATTGCTGTCTTGCGGACCTTCTATAGATTGGCGGCTACCTACTCTCCCACTTGGTATAGCAGTACCATCGG
>JADINB010000140.1 GCA_017694275.1 Candidatus Egerieousia excrementavium
GATAACTTGAGGGTCTCGTGGGCTCGGAGATGTGTATAAGAGACAGTCGTTTATGTTATATTTGTTCCGCTCAGAACTGTTTCTGTTTATCATCTCGGCTACAAATCCGGTAAGGAAAAGCAGAATACCTATAATCAGGGCCGCTATTGCGAGGTAAAAGAGTGGCTGGTCTGTAACAGGTCTGAATTTCAACCCCTTGGCCTGTGTGGCAACTTTCTCTATTATAAGCCATAAAGAAATTATCGCTCCGGCAATGAAAGTGAAAGTGCCCATGAGCCCGAAAAGGTGCATCGGCCTCTTTCCAAAACGGGTGAGGAACCAGAGTGTCATCAGGTCGAGAAAGCCGTTTATGAAACGGCTCATGCCGAACTTGCTCTTGCCGTATTTGCGCGGATGGTGCCGCACCACCTTTTCAGTGATGTTGGTGAAGCCGGCATCCTTTGCCAGATATGGAATATACCGGTGCATGTCTGCATAGAGTTCTATACTCTTGACAACTTCTGACTTATAGGCCTTGAGCCCGCAGTTCATGTCGTGCAGCCTGATTCCGGTAACCTTGCGGGCAGTGGCGTTGTACAGTTTCGACGGAAGGTTTTTGGAGAGTCTGTTGTCATACCTTTTCTTTTTCCATCCGCTTACCAGGTCGTATCCCTCTTTTGCAATCATCTCGTAGAGGGCCGGAATTTCGTTTGGGTCGTCCTGCAGGTCTGCATCCATGGTTATCACCACCTCTCCCCTGGTGGCTGCAAATCCGCAGTGCAGCGCCGGAGATTTTCCGTAGTTCCTGCGGAAACTGATTCCCCTTATATGCTTGTCGGTTTGCGCCATCTCCTTGATGAGTGCCCATGAACCGTCTGTACTGCCGTCGTTAACCATTATAATCTCATATTCTATGCCCATCTTCCCTACAACGACGGTTATCCCCTCTACAAGTTCCCTGAGAGATTCCCTTTCATTATAAAGTGCAATTACAACCGACAGTTCCATCTGCTCTACCGTGTTAAGTCATTGAAAGGATTGGCCTTTTTTGTATAGTTGGCCACAATGGCCGATACTATGAGGCCGAACAGCGTATAGTAAACGAGGTTTGTAAAAAGACTTATCTGCGGAAGGTTGTCAAGTACCGGCATTATTGCCTCCATCTGCTCTTCTGTATATTGGGAACTCATGACGGAGAGGACTTGCGCCATCATTGTGTCTGTACTTTTTGAAAAGAGAACTGTCATGCTGAAATACTGCCAGCATGAGCAGACTATGGCAGAAAAGAGGGAGACAAGTGTGCCGTATGCAAATGAACTTTTATATGTTATGGTTTCAAATTTCATGGAGTAGAGCCTCATCAGCCAGTAGAGAAGCCAGATACACCCTCCGAACTTGGCTATCCACAGCGGAATCGTGGCAAAACTGCTCCACTTGGCATCTGATGGCAGCAGGTTTGTCACCAAAAGGTAGACTATCGTTACGGCAGAAAGTATAAGCCCGTCTGTGGCAGCGGATTTCCATTTATTGATATTTTCCATCTTCATTAAGTTAATTGTCACACAAAGATACGCAAAAATTTGTACCTTTGCACGGTTTCAACCATGCATTATATTATTATACTGGATATATGATAAATATTACATTTCCCGACGGCAGTGTCCGTCAGTATGAAAAGGGAATAACCGCTCTCGAGATTGCGAGAGATTTGAGCCCGAGGCTTGCGGCCGAAGTTCTGGTTGCAGAGGTTTCCGGTGAGGTTTACGATTTGCAGAAGCCCATAGAGGCCGATGCGTCTGTCAGATTGCTGAAATGGGATGACCCTGAGGGCAAGAAAACCTTCTGGCATTCATCTTCGCACCTTATGGCTGAGGCTCTGGAGGCTCTCTATCCTGGTGTGAAGTTCGGAATAGGCCCGGCAATAGAGACAGGTTTCTATTATGACGTGGATCTTGGAGACAGGACTCTGACCGAGGCGGATCTCAGGAAAATTGAAGAGAAGATGATTGAACTTGCCCGCAGCAAGGAACACTTTGTGAGAAAAGAGGTTTCAAAGGCGCAGGCAATGCAGACATATACCGAAAAGGGCGATGAGTACAAGTGCGAACTTATAAACGATCTGCAGGACGGTACCATTACATTTTATACTAACGGCAACTTTACCGACCTGTGCAGCGGGCCCCATCTGCCAGACACCTCATTGATAAAGGCAGTGAAGCTGACCTCCATTGCCGGTGCCTACTGGAGGGGCAACGAGCACAACAAGATGCTTACCCGTATCTATGGCGTAACATTCCCGCAGAAAAAACTGCTTGACGAGTATCTGCAGATGCTGGAAGAGGCAAAAAAACGCGACCATAGGAAACTGGGCAAGGAACTGGAACTCTTTACCTTCTCCCAGAGAGTGGGGCAAGGGCTTCCGCTTTGGCTGCCGCGCGGTGCTGTCTTGCGCGAAAAACTTGAGAATTTCCTCAAAAGCGTACAGAAAAAGTACGGATATCTGCCTGTCATCACACCGCATATAGGGCAGAAAGAACTCTATGTTACATCTGGCCACTATGCAAAATACGGTGCGGATTCATTCAGGCCGATTACCACTCCGCAGGAGGGCGAGGAGTTCCTGCTCAAACCCATGAACTGCCCTCATCATTGCGAGATATACAAGTCAAAGCCCCGTTCCTACAAAGACCTTCCTCTCCGTTTTGCGGAGTTCGGTACGGTTTACAGATATGAGCAGAGCGGCGAACTTCACGGCCTTACAAGAGTCAGAGGCTTTACGCAGGACGATGCGCACCTTTTCGTGCGTCCAGACCAGCTCAAGGATGAGTTCTGCAAGGTGATAGACATAGTGCTCTATATCTTCAAGACCCTGAATTTCGACCAGTACACCGCACAGATTTCGCTTCGCGACCCCGACAACCGCGAGAAATATATCGGTTCCGACGAAAACTGGGAAAAGGCCGAGCAGGCAATTATCGAGGCGGCAAGGGAGAAAGGGCTCAAGACCGTGGTGGAATATGGAGAGGCAGCCTTCTACGGCCCCAAGCTCGATTTCATGGTCAAGGATGCCATTGGCAGGAAGTGGCAGCTGGGGACCATACAGGTAGACTACAACCTGCCCGAGAGGTTCGATCTTGAATATACGGGTGCCGATGACAAGAAATACAGACCTATAATGATACACCGTGCTCCGTTCGGCTCAATGGAGCGTTTCGTTGCGGTTCTGCTGGAACATACGGGAGGCAGGCTTCCCCTGTGGCTTGCTCCTGACCAGGTGGTGGTGCTCCCTGTAAGCGAAAAATACAACGATTATGCAAAAAAAGTTTGCAAATTGTTGGATAATTGCGATATTCGCGCCTCTGTTGACGACCGTAACGAGACAATAGGCAAGAGAATACGTGAAAACGAGTTGAAGAGAATGCCTTACCAGCTTGTCGTAGGTGAGAAAGAAATGGAGCAGAATGCGGTTTCGGTCAGAAAACAGGGAGGCGAAGATCTGGGTACAATGCAGGTAGATGCCTTTGCAGACCACATCAGGGCCGAGATAGAGAAACAACTGAGTAATAACTAATATATAATATATAGGAGGAATTCTTATCGCAACACCTTTTAAACCCCGTCCGGGCGGCTTTGTAAAGAAAAACAATACATCATCGGCAGCGGACGCCAGGGATAACAGAACAAATAATGTTCAACGCAAAAAAGATGATGGCCTTAGGATCAATGAAGAGATTAAGGCACCGCAAGTAAGGGTTGTGGGAGACAATGTTCCCGAGCAGGGGGTGTATCCTTTGAAGGAGGCGCTCAGGATGGCTGTAGATCAGGAGTTGGACTTGGTTGAAATATCTCCGGGTGCAAATCCGCCGGTATGCAAGATTCTCGACTATCAGAAATTCCTGTACCAGCAGAAGAAAAAGGCCAAGGAGATGAAGGCCAATGCGAGCAAGGTTGTAATCAAGGAGATCCGTTTCGGTCCACAGACCGACGAGCACGATTTCCAGTTCAAGCTCAAGCATGCCAAGAGTTTCCTCTCCGACGGCGCCAAGGTAAAGGCCTATGTCTTTTTCAAGGGCCGTTCGATTCTCTTCTCCGAGCAGGGCGAACAGTTGCTGCTCAGATTTGCAGTCGAGCTTGAAGAGTATGGAAAGGCAGAGCAGATGCCTCGTCTGGAGGGAAAGAGGATGATTATGATGATTGCTCCGGTCAAGAAGAAATAACTTTTAATTAACCATAAAAATTTTAAGCAATGCCAAAATTAAAGACCAATTCCGGTGCCAAAAAGCGTTTCGAGCTTACCGGATCGGGAAAAATCAAGAGAAAGCACGCTTTCAAAAGTCACATTCTGACTAAGAAAACAAAGAAACAGAAGAGAAACCTCACTCAGACCGGTCTTATTGCAAAGGTAGACCAGAAGAGGGTAAAATCTCTTATTTTAGCTTAAATTATTCGTTAACCGAATGCTCAGCAGAAAAAGTTTCTTAATGGAGTAGAACGCTGACATTCACAAAATCTTAAATTATGCCAAGATCAGTAAATTCGGTAGCATCCAGAGCTCGCCGCAAGAAAATTCTGAAACAGACGAAAGGTAATTTTTTGGCAAGGAAGAATGTTTGGACAGTTGCCAAGAATACTTATGAGAAAGGTCTTACATACGCCTACAGAGACCGTAAAACCAAAAAGAGAATGTTCCGCGCATTGTGGATTCAGAGAATCAACGCGGCAGCACGCCTTCACGGCATGAACTACTCGCAGTTCATGGGCAAGCTTGCAAAGAGCAACATAGGTCTCAACAGAAAAGTGCTTGCAGATTTGGCAATGAACAATCCGCAGGCTTTCGAGGCAATTATAAATTCTGTCAAATAGTTGCATTTTAAAGGTCTTTCCCTTTGAAATCCGGATTCTTACATAACAAGTGGTTTAAGTTTGCCGTTTGGTCGCTCCTCTACCTTGCCTGGGTCGTATGGCTCGGCAACTACTGGTGGCTTCTGGGCGAAGCCGTTATTTTCGACCTCTACATAACAAGAAAGGTCAGATGGGCCTTCTGGAGAAAAAAGAGGGCCGACGGCAAGGTCAAGGCCTGGGTAGAGTGGGTAGACGCAATCGTATTCGCATTGGTGGCTGCAACATTCATAAGGATGTTCTTTATCGAGGCTTATACGATTCCGACAGGGTCCATGGAAAAGTCCCTGCTTGTGGGAGACTACCTTTTCGTAAGCAAGCTCAACTACGGTCCAAAAGTTCCACAGACACCGCTTTCATTCCCGTTGGTGCACAATGTCATGCCGATAGTCGGCGGCGAGTCGTACTCTACCGCAATCCAGAATGACTATCGCAGGCTCAAGGGGTTTGGAAAGGTAAAGAGAAACGATATCGTGGTTTTCGGATTTCCGAACGGAGACACAGTCCTCAAGGCATTGCCGCAAGACGACTATTACCAGATTGTCAGAATCAACGGCAACAACAGGGAGTACACGCAGCGCATGTACGGTCCTGTCATAGTCCGTCCCGACGATAAGAAAGACAATTATGTCAAAAGGTGCGTGGCAATACCAGGAGACACGTTGAGGATAATTAACGGAACGGTTTATGTGAACGGAGTGCAGCAGCCTCAGTTCGACGGTATCCAAAGTACATATACTGTCTATACGAACGGCTCTTCCATTAATCCGAAGATTCTGGAAAACATAGGTCTCGACTATGGAGAGCTCTATTTCGACTCCACTCTTCCCGGTTATCCCGAGATGACACTTACAAAGAGCGAACTGGAGCAGATAGAAAAACTGCCTGTGGTAGTTGAAATCAGGGAGAACATAGACACATACCCTCCCGATTATCCGGACTCATACATAACCCTCTTCCCTTTCAGTACAGATTTCAAGTGGACCCGCGACAATTACGGGCCGCTGTGGATTCCTGCAAGGGGGGCGACTGTAACCCTCTCGCTTGAGAATCTGCCGCTGTACAGGAGAATAATAACGGCATATGAAGACAATACTCTTGAAGTTGTTGACGGACAGATAATAATCAACGGACAGCCTTGCAATGAGTATACTTTCAGGCAGGATTATTATTTCATGATGGGCGACAACCGGCACCATTCGTCGGATTCGCGCTACTGGGGTTTCGTTCCGGAAGACCATATCGTGGGGACACCTGTAATGATATGGCTCTCCATTGACAAGAACCGGTCATTCCCGTTCAATATCCGTTGGGGAAGAATCTTTGACCTTGTGTAAAAAACATTTGTATATTAGAAAAAAAAAAGTGATATTTGCAACCTCAAAAAATTGAATAGATAAAAAAACATTATATTATGGCGAGAGTTTGTCAAATTACAGGAAAAAGAAGAATGATCGGAAACAATGTTTCCCATTCAAAGCGCCGTACAAAACGTGAATTTGCCCCTAACCTCAAAGTTAAGAGATTCTGGTCTGAAGAAGAGCAGAGATTCATAACCCTGAAGGTTTCGGCTGCAGGCATACGCAACATCTGCAAGAACGGCCTGGCTGCTTCTCTCAAGAAGGCAGAGGAAAAAGGAATTATAGAGTACGTATAAATATATTGAGATATGGCAAAGAAAGGTAATAGAGTCCAGGTGATTCTGGAGTGTACAGAACAAAGGGAGAGTGGTGTACCCGGCATATCGAGGTATATTACTACAAAGAACAAGAAAAACACTACACAAAGATTAGAGCGCAGAAAGTACAATCCTTTTTTGAAGAAGGTTACTTTACACCGCGAGATTAAATAACTGTTAAAATTATTGTACAATGGCAAAAAAAGCGGTAGCAACATTCAGCGGCGACAAGTCACAGCTCAGAAATGTGGTTAAATGTATAAAGATGGTCAAATCAGACAAGAGCGGTTCTTATATATTTAACGAGGAAATGGTACAGGTAGACAGAGTAAAAGATTTTTTTGCAAAAAAATAATCTTTTTCCAGATACTTAAAATGAACGTCAATCCTTTTGGCGTTCATTTTTTTTGTACATTTGCCAGATATAACTGATTTGAGACTATGGCATTTTTTGGATTGTTCGGAAAGAAAAGCGTTGAGGAGCAGAGCTCGCTCGACAAGGGTTTGCAAAAGACCAAAACAGGAATTTTCGATAAGATTTCCCGTGCGATAGCCGGCAAGTCCAAGGTTGATGCCGATGTGCTCGATGCTATAGAGGAGGCGCTTGTGGCATCAGACATAGGAGTGGATACCACACTCAAGATTATAGATAATCTCGAGGAGCGTGTGGCCAGAGACAAGTTCATGAATACAGATGAACTTTACTCGATTCTCAGAAGCGAAATCGAAAAACTGCTCGACATCTCTGATGAGCATGAGGAGGAGCAGCCCCGGATTTTCGATTTTTCAAAAAAACCGTATGTCATAATGGTTGTGGGGGTGAATGGAGTGGGCAAGACAACAACGATAGGGAAACTTGCAGCAAGGCTCAAGGCTTCGGGCAAGAGTGTCGTGCTTGGCGCGGCAGACACATTCAGGGCGGCTGCAGTAGACCAGCTCGTAATCTGGGGTGAAAGGGCAGGTGTGCCAGTGGTAAGGCAGCAGATGGGGGCTGACCCTGCCTCTGTGGCCTATGATACGCTCAAGTCGGCGGTGGCGCAGGAGGCGGATGTGGTGCTTATCGATACGGCCGGCCGCCTGCATAACAAGATTAACCTGATGAATGAGCTTACAAAAATCAGGAATGTCATGCGCAAGGTGGTACCGGATGCGCCCCATGAAGTCTTGCTGGTCATAGACGGCTCTACAGGGCAGAATGCCTATCAGCAGGCCAAAGAGTTTTCCAAGGCTACAGACGTGACCGCGCTGGCCGTTACAAAACTCGACGGAACTGCCAAGGGAGGAGTGGTCATAGGGATAGTAGACCAGTTCAAGATACCTGTCAAGTTTATAGGAGTGGGGGAGAAGATAGAAGATTTGCAGATTTTTGACAAGCGCGATTTTGTGGCTTCGTTATTTAGAAAATAAATGTTGTTTCTGTTAAATATTTATTGCGGATATGGACATATCGTATAATTGGTTACGTGAATATGTGGATTTTGACCTGACGCCTGCGGAAGTTGCGAAGATATTGAATTCCATAGGGCTGGAAGTCGAGACAATGGAAGAGAGAGAGGAAATCCCCGGCGGGCTGCAGGGCGTTGTGGTGGCTGAGGTGCTTGAGTGCAAAGACCATCCCGATTCTGACCACCTGCATATAACGAAAGTTTATGCAGGAGAGGGTGAGCCTTTGCAGGTTGTATGCGGTGCCCCCAATGTGGCGGCAGGACAGAAGGTAATGCTGGCGACAATAAATACAAGACTCCATTTCCCGAACGGAGAAGAGGTAAAGATAAAGAAATCGAAGATAAGAGGGGTGGAAAGTTTCGGAATGCTCTGTGCCGAGGATGAACTGGGCGTGGGGACAGACCATGAAGGCATAATGGTCTTGCCCGACGATGCGGCGGTAGGAACCCCTGCAAAGGAGTATTTCAAGCTGGAGAGCGATACGGTTTTTGGCATAGGCCTGACTCCAAACAGAGTGGATGCGGCATCACATATTGGCGTAGCCAGAGATCTGAGCGCATATCTGAGGCTGAACGGCCTTGGAGGCGGGCTCAGGCTTCCTTCAGTAGACGGCTTCAGACTGTCGGGCAGCAATGAGGGAGCTATAGATATAGATGTCGTGGCAAAAGAGGGTGCGCCCAGGTATACCGGTCTTACAATAAGGGGGGTAAAAGTAGGTGACTCTCCGGCATGGATGAAAAAGAGGCTCGTCTCTGTCGGACAGCGTCCCATTAACCTTGTCGTAGACGTAACCAACTTCATACTTATGGAGATGGGGCAGCCTATGCATGCCTTTGACGCCGACAGGATAGAAGGCGGCAAGGTTGTTGTGCGTTTTGCCGATGACCAGAGCAAGTTCACTACACTCGACGGTGTGGAGAGGACTCTTTCCAAAGATGATTTGATGATATGCAATACAAAGGCTCCGATGTGTATAGCCGGAGTGTTCGGCGGGCTTGAAAGCGGAGTGACCGGACATACGACAAACGTATTTCTCGAAAGCGCTTACTTTAATCCGGTATGTATAAGGAAGACTTCCAAGAGGCATGCCCTCAAGACAGAGGCATCATTCAGGTATGAACGCGGCTGCGACCCCATGATTACAGAATACGCAATCAAAAGGGCTGCCATGCTCATACTGGAGTATGGAGGAGGCAGTATTGCCGGAGATATAGTTGACGTGCAGTCTGCACCGCTGGAGAAAAAGATTGTGGAACTTTCCTACGACAGGATGGAGCGTCTTATCGGAAAGAAGATAGGGCATGACACCATAAGGAATATCCTCACTTATCTCGATATGGAGATTGTAAGCGAGACTCCGGAAGGAGCCGTGGTGGCAGTACCTGCATATAGGGTGGATGTCTACAGAGAGTGCGACGTGGTAGAGGATGTGCTGAGAATATACGGGTATGACAACATAGAGATACCGCCGAGAGTCACGATTTCTGTAAATACGACCCAGAAGCCAGATCCGGAGCGTGTAAGAATGCTGGCTTCTGAATTCATGGCAGCCAACGGCTTCATGGAGATAATGAACAACTCTCTTACCAAGAGCGAGTACTATGCGAATCTCACGACTTATCCGCAGCAGAAATGTGTAATGCTGCTCAATCCGCTCAGTTCAGATTTGAACTGTATGAGGCAGACCCTCATTTTCAACGGACTGGAAGTGATTGCACATAATATAAACAGGCAGTCCAATGATTTGAAACTCTTTGAAATCGGTAATGTCTACTCTTATAATGCCGAGTACCGTGAACCGGAAGTGAAACCTGCCCATTTTAATGCAGAATTAAAACATTATAATGAAAATCAGCATTTTGCGCTCTTTATGAGCGGCCCTGGCAGCAAATACTGGCACAACAGGACATCATGCGGAGACTTCTTTACCCTCAAGGGTTATCTGGAACTGCTCCTCAAGAAGTTCTCTGTTGACATTGCTGATCTGGAATACGAGGCTGCTCCGGCAGATCTTTTTGCCGAAGGCCTGGCATATAAGGTAAATTCCAGAATTCTTGCGGTAGTCGGAACTGTTTCGGCAAAAAGGCTTAAGGAGTTTGGCATAAAGCAGGCGGTATACGCTGCTGAAATAAACTGGAACCTGTTGCTCAAGCTTGTTGCCAAGAACAGAATCCAATACAGGGAACTGCCCAGATATCCTGAAGTAAGAAGAGATCTGGCCCTTCTGCTCGATGCCGACATCTCTTTTTCACAGATTCGCAAATGTGCATTTGCAGCAGAGAAAAAACTGCTCAAGAGCGTTACACTCTTTGACGTGTATACGGGCGACAAGATTCCGGAGGGTAAAAAACAGTATGCCGTAAGTTTTGTCCTTCAGGATAGTGAAAAGACTCTTACCGACAAGGTCGTAGAGTCTGTTATGGAAAAGTTGCTGCAGAAGTTCGCGCAGGAGTTAGGAGCACAGTTGCGATAAGGCTCCTGCAGCGCTCTTTTATCGTTATCAGTAGTAGTTTACTGTCTTCTCTTCCAGTTCGGAGAGAATCGCATTGGCAAGCCGGCTGGTTCCGAGCCTGAAATATTCTTTGTTCAGCCATTCCTTGCCCAGGATGGTGTCTACTATAGAGTAGTAACAGAGTGCGTCTTTTGTAGCTGTCATGCCGCCTGCAGCCTTGAAGCCGACTTTCCTGCCGCACTGGATGTAATATCTCTTTATGGCATCGCACATTATGATGGCAGCCATGGGTGTTGCGGCGGGTTCAAGTTTCCCGGTAGAGGTCTTTATGAAATCTGCTCCGGCTTCCATTGCCAGGAATGATGCCGCTGCAATCGCGGTAGGAGAGGCCAGTACTCCGGTTTCAAGTATGACTTTCAATGTCTTCTCCTGCAGAATTTCCTTGATTTCTCTTATGCTGTCTGCTGTCTTTTCATATTCTCCTGCAAGAAAAAGGTGGAGCGGCAGCACAATGTCTATTTCATCCGCGCTCTCTGCAGCCATTTTGCATTCCAGTTTCTTTACCTGGTCAAAACTCTGGGAGTGTGGAAAGGCTCCTGCAACCACAGCTGTCTTTACGCTGTGTACTGTCAGGTTCTTTTTTACACATTCTGCAAAGTTGGGATAGACGCAAATTGCTGCCGGGGCCGGATATTCCGGAAAACTGCTCTTTACCATGTTTACCTTTTGGGTCATGCCGGCAATCTTTGCCTCGGTGTCGGCGCTGTTGAGCGAGGTGAGATCTATAAGCCCCATGCAGGCTGCCAGATTTCCGGCACTCTCATAACTGCCGAGGTTGTTTTGTATCAGAGTAAGAATTCTGTCTATGGCCTCCATGTCCGGAGCATACCCGTATTTTTCCAAAATCTGTTTCATGTTATTCCCTTATCTTTGAATCAATGATGATTGTTACCGGTCCGTCGTTCGTAAGCGTCACTTTCATGTCTGCTCCGAATATGCCGGTTGCAATCTTTTTGTTGAGCCATCTTTCCAATGCGGCAATGAACTCATTGTAGACCGGTATTGCCGTCTGGGGTTTTGCAGCCCTTATGTATGACGGCCTGTTGCCCTTTGCAGTCATGGCATGAAGCGTAAACTGGCTCACAAGCAGTATGTCACCTCCTGTCTCCAGCAGCGAACGGTTCATTACTCCGTTTTCATCGTCAAATATACGCAGGTTTGCGCATTTTTTTGCAAGCCATTCTGTATCTTCTTTGCCGTCGCTCTCCTCTATGCCGGCTAAAATCATAAGGCCGCTCCCTATTGAGCCGTGAACCTTGCCGTCGATTTCAACCCTGGCTTGCGAGACTCTTTGTATAACCAATCTCATGTTCAGCCTCTTATCTGTACCTTGATTCCTTTTTCCATTAACGGTTCCGCAATGGAGCGCATCTGCTCCACTGTGACTTTCTGCAACCCTTGCGCAGGCGTTTCCCTGTCTAAGGTATACATCATTACCTCTCTCGGAGACAGTTCCTCTACCAGTTCAATCCATTTCCTGCAGTGTTCGGCAGAGGTGCAGTCTATGATTTTCCCATCTACGACCCCTTTGAGAAACATGGTCTGCAGAATGAAGTTCCCTTTGAACATCTTTATGTTTTCTACCGTCTTCTGCAGGGAGT
>JADINB010000011.1 GCA_017694275.1 Candidatus Egerieousia excrementavium
TTATTGTCCCTCTGATGAAGGTTACGGGATTCATAACCCTTTACCAGGCTGCATACCCTGCCGGATATCCGCTTGCAGGCGTTGCAAGGGCAGCCGTAGCGGTACTTGTAACAATGTGGGCGGTAAGTCTGCTGAGCAGGAAGAAAATCTTCTGGAAGGCATAAAAAGAAGTTGGCCCCGAATCCATATCCGGGGCCAACAACCGCTTGTTACAAATTAACTAACCCAAATTTAAATTATTCAGCGATATCCCACCAAACCGGAGTCGACCATACATCCGGTTCCAGGGCATTAGGGTTGGATGCCCTGAGGTTATCTACGTTGTAGTTTATTTCATGGCTGCAATGTTTCATGCGGCGATACCAGTAGTTATCCTGAGACTTGTCTGTGCCCGGGAAATATTGTATAGATGTAGCTGTAAACTCGAGAGGACGCTCTGCTCCTGGATATACAACTCCAAAGTCGCCTATATTGCCTGCACTATAGTTGAAACGACGGATATCGTTCCAGTTCTCCATAGTGAATGACATTGCAATATGTTTCTGTCCCATGATGTCTGCCATTGTAAGTTCTGCAGAGGTCTGGGCGATTGCGTTACTGTTAAGGAATGCATCTATCTTGGCCTGATCCATGGGTCTCTTGTAAGGGTTGGTCTGGTCTTCGCCCCACTCGCGCAGTTTTGTCTGCATGAGATCGATATGGGCTTTTATACCCTCCTTGTATGCCTGCAGGGCACCTTCTTTGTCTCCCTGACGGAAGAGAACCTCAGCCTTGATGAAGCACATTTCGTGATATGTGCAGACATCTGTCTGTGATTCGGGTAATGTATAGAATGTTCCGGTAGATATGATTGTGCCGTCGCCGTTGCCGTCACCGTCATAATATGTACCGTCGCCGCTTGTTACACCCTGCATGGCACATCTGGCCTGCATGAGGCAGTAGAGTGTGTCGTTCTGCCTGTTGGCTTCACCGCCGCCGGCAATCCATTTTTTACTCTCGTTATTGTATGAGATATGTACAGGACCGCCCTCTTGCCTTATAGGGTCGTTGATTATGTCAAGACCTTTGGTCCTCTGGATGAATTTCTGGCCGTTTGCCCAGTGCTCCGATGAAGGAACCAGCCTGTCTACACGGGGATCTTCTATTCCGGAACCTCTGGGGTTTTCAAGCCTGTCGAGATAAATCTTTGTAATTCTGTATGCATTGCCCCATGCTGCAACATCGAATGCAAAAGCAGTTCTCATAGGGTCACCCACACCTATAATGCTTGACCCCTGAGTGTCGCTTGCATCATTCACATGGTGTATAATGGTTCCTTCTGCATTTGATGAAGGGCCGTTTGCAACGGCATCAAGAATTGCCTGAGGATCATACAGAGAACTTTTCTTTGAAAGTTTGTTCAGCCAGCGAGCTTTCAGACCGTAGCAGAGTTTAATCCATTTCTGGACATCTCCGTTGTTCCAGCTGTCGCCGCTTGAAAGGGGAGTGGCTGTAGCGGGCTGCTCTTTCTGGAAATTCACCAGTGCAGAATCCAGACGCTCCATACAACCGTTGAAGATCGTTTGGCCGTCGTCGTACTTAGGGGTAAGAGATGAGCTCAGTGCCTCGGTGTAGGGAATTTCTCCATGGTAGTCGAGCATAAGCATAAATCCCATCGCATGAATAAGATGTGCGGCACCTATATAGTGGTATGCACCCTCTTCCCTTGCCTTGTCTATCAAATCCTGAATGTTACAAGCTCCTCCTACAAACCATTGCTGGTAGGGAGTTGTAGGGCCTGCGCCTGTTCCCGGAGCCCATGCCGTGTAGGCATCATTGGTTCCGCCATATCTTGAAGCGGTGGTATATGCGAATATCGCCGTATGTACAGACGCGTTGCCGTATGCATAACCGTATGCATATTGAAGCCAGGGAAGCCTTGTATGCACCGGTGCAGTTACGTTGGTAGGAGAGTTGGGGTTGGTGTTTATGTCAAGCCAATCATCGCATGATGTCAATCCTGCCAGAAGAAACGCCGATAAAATTAATGTAAATATCTTTTTCATATTCGTAATCATTAGAATGTTAAGTTAATTCCAAAAGAGAATCCGGCTGTAGAAGGTACTCCGCAGTAATCTATGTATGCAGAACCTGAACCGACTACGCCTGCGCCGGCAGCAGAGTTCTCAGGGTCCAAACCGTCGTAGTTTGTCCACAACCACAGGTTTGTACCAGACAATGTTGCAGTAAGCCCTTTTATAATATCCTGGCCCTTGATTAAATCTTTGAAATCATACGATATGGAGAGCGACCTCAAACGCAGCCAGTTGGTTTCCGTTATGAAGTTTGCAGACTCGTTGAGATATGCACTCCAGTAATCCTGTATCATCTTTTCGCCGCTGGTCAATGTACCGTTTATGTTGTACATGTTGCCGGCTGTATATGTTGTAGATACCTGCTCATAGACAGGAGCGGCATCTGTGCCCGTATTTACAACTCCGTTGATTGTTATGGATTCACGGTCGAGTGTTCTTGTGCTCAAACCGGCATTGGTCATCATATATTCGGTTCCGTTGTAAATGTCACCACCGATTCTGTAGTCGAAGAGAAACGAAAGATTCCAGTTCTTGTACTGGAGACTGTTGTTCCAACCGCCGCTTACCTTGGGCTCACGGTTACCTATCAGATGTGTAGTGGCGCCATCGGATCTGGGAAGGCCGGTATTTGAATCCACTACAACATTTCCATTGGGATCTCTCATCCACTTGGAACCTGAAATACCCATAAACAGGCCGTCAACAGCTTCTGATACAAGATTTCCATTGTCATCGTAAACAGCCGGCTTTGTGTTGAATGATGCGGCTTTGGCATTGCCGACCTGAACGTCTGTAACATAAAGAATGTCCTGACCTGTCATCAAATCGTGAACACGGCCTTTGTTGTGAGCAAGGTTAAGGGTGGTTTCCCATGTAAAGTTCTTGGTTGTGACAGGAGTTGCGTTTATGGCAAGTTCTATTCCCTTGTTTGTCACCCTGCCAACATTTGTAGAGAGCAGGATGTAACCAGTAGTCTGGCTAAGACGGGGAACTACAATCTGGTCTTTTGAATTGTTTGAATAGTATGTGAAATCAAAGCCTAAACGCCCCTCGAAGAATCTCATGTCAAGACCGACCTCCCATGACTCTGTACGCTCGGGTTTCAGGTACGGGTTGCCTCGCTGCCAATTGTTACCAACTCCAAGACCTCCGAGAAAGAGGAGTGAGGGCCATAATGTCGTACTTGTTACATAAGGATCGGTATCTTTGCCCACTCTTGCCCAGGATGCTCTGATTTTACCGAATGAAAGAATGTCGTTCTTCGGAAGAAGTTCGGTGAACACGAACGAACCGCTTACAGAAGGGTAGAAGTATGAGCGGTTGTCAACAGGAAGGGTAGATGTCCAGTCATTACGTCCTGTAACTGTCAAATATGCAATATTTTTATACTCGACGCGGAACTCACCGTAAAGTCCCATAAGTCTGCTGCGTGACTCGCTTGACTGGAATTGCTTGTTGGCTGTAGCTATGTTGTCGAAACTGTAGAAATCATCTATGATAAAGTCAAATCCCATCCTTCTTTGTCTCTCGCTCTTCTGGTCTTCGACAGACTGTCCAAGCAACAGGTTGAAGTTCCAGTCTCCAAATGTCTTGTGGAAGTTCAACATCAGGTTGGATGATATGTATGTGTATTTTCTGTCGTTTTCAGACAACTGCCCGTTTTGCAATGTTTCCTTGACTGCACTGCCCGGGGCGAGGAACGTATAGTCTGAGTAGTCGTAAGTATCGTAGCCTACCCTATAGTTGATGTCAAACCATTCAGCGACCTTGTAGCTTGCATTGATACCGCCGGTAAAACGGTTTGTCTTGTCGGTCATGACATCTTTGTTGATTATCCAGTAAGGGTTCTCAACATCATCTGCAAGTTCTTGAAGACCTTCGAACATACGGTATTTTGTACCATCGGCGTTTAACCAGTGCTTCATGTCATCGCTCTTTGCCCATCTGTAAACAGAAACAAGAGCTCCTGTACCGCCGGAATTGTAAAGTCCTCCGGATGTCAATGTCTTGTCGGTATTTGAAATTGTATACGCTACATTTGCAGAAACTGTAAGCCTGCCGAATTTCTGCTCACCGTTGAAACGGAAAGTAGTCTTGTCGTAGCTTGTGCCTGGGATGATACCGGTCTGGTCGTAGCGCGAGGCAGAGAGGTAAAAGTTACCGTCTTTATTACCGCCTGAAATGCTGATTGTATTGTCAAATACATTTGAACCCTGAAAAAAGTCTTCCATGTTGTCATATACGATGTCTGATGCACTGTATCTTGCGCCCCATGATTGTGTCGTATAGTCTGAAAGGGTTCCATCAGTCATGTAGTAACCTCTCTTGTAGACATCCTGTTGTTCAGGCAGGCGGTTTACCCAGTTACGGGTGTATTTAGAACTGAAATCTACCTGTACACGGCCTTCCGAACCTTTCTTTGTTGTAATGATGATTACACCGGCTGCGGCTTTTGAACCGTAAAGCGCAGAGGCAGCGGGACCCTTCAATACAGACATGTTTTCTATATCTTCAGGGTTGATGTCCATTACACGGTTACCGGTCGTGGTAGATGTTCTCATTGCACCGTCGAATCCTGAATCTCCTCCGAGGTTAGACGAGTTATCGTATATAATACCGTCTACAACAAACAGAGGCTGGTTGTCTCTTTCCAGCGAAGTACCTCCACGGATAATGATATTCGAGCCAGCACCGGCAGAACCACCGGATTGGGTTATGTTTACACCGGCTATTTTACCTGCCATGGAACTTACCAGGTTGCTGGTCTTGTTTTTAATGATCTCATCGCTCTTCAAATCCTGTACAGCATATCCCAGTGCCTTTCTCTCTCTCTTGATACCCATTGCTGTTACTACGGCATCGCCAAGCAATACGGCATCCTCTTCCATTGACACATTGATAATTGAACGGTTGTTTACTTGAGCGACAATATCCTTCATACCCATTAACGAGTATACGAGAGTGCCGTTGGCCGGAGCATCTAAAGTATATTCTCCGTTGATTCCGGTAGAAGTGCCGGTCGTAGTACCTTGAACAAGGACATATACACCCACTAATGGAGCCCCTGTCGCATCGGTAACGGTACCGCTAACTTTTACCTCCTGTGCCCATACTGCTCCGATTGAAAGGACAAGCGAAGCAAAAGTCATCAATACGAAACGTAAAGATCGACTTGAAACTTTTTGAATGAACATAAATTAAATTTTAGGTTAATAATAATTTTATTGTAGTTAGGTTTCGGTATGTCAAAAAGGTGTTTTATTATGGATTTGTCGCAATCAAGGGAACGTTAGATTGCGACAATAAAAAACAGTTTTTTCAATAAGTCATGGACAAATATAACATATTTTCATATTAAATCACAACAAGTTGGCAATTTCTTTCAAAAAAAATGCTGTCGCAATCTAACGTTGGGTTTCTCCCGACAACCGCAAAATCCCCCTTCAGTACATCCTCAAGCCATATTTTTTTGCATGCGCCTGACTGAAAAATTTTTACTTCATAAAAGGCGGAGACAAAGCCTGTTGCAACAATGGCTATTCTCCATATTTCAAATATCTTGGGCGTAGTAGTCAAACGGTCGTTAGAACACATCGGCAACTTGCCTGACAATCAACCGTTAAAGATGTTGTAAAAAATAAAGAAAACAGTTGTCTGAGACAAAAAAAGGCAGCCTTGCGGCCGCCGTAGACAACTCTTGAACCGGAACACTCTATTTCAGGGCATCAAAAAAGGCCTTGCGCTCCTTTTCAATAAGAATTTCAGTTTCGACAGGGATATAAAACAGACGCCTTTTAACCTCATCATCAACGAAACTGCAACTCGCCAGACGCTTGCAATCCTTTTCAGTCGTAAAGACCACAGCCAGCGGATATTTCGCCGACATTCCTGAAATCAGCTTCATATCAGACCTGGAAAAGCTTTTATGGTCTGCAAACCTTATTGAATCCAGCAGATTATACTCTGCGGCGATATGGTTCTTGAACAGTCTGTCATTTGCAATTGCAGAAAAACAGATGGCAGCCCTGGAGTAGAGATATCTGTTATCCGCTTCATTTTCAAAAACTGCGACAGGCCTCTTGTACACAATGGAAGAAAAATACAGGCCCTGTTCCTTGCGCAACCCCAGCGACTTTCTCCAACGCTCCCTTTCAGACTGGAGCACCTTTCCGGTCGCCGCTTCGTCTATAATCCCGTTTTCATATTCCACGGCCATACTGCACTTTGTAATGACAACACTGTCGGCACGCCTTATCTGGCATGGCAAATCCCTGAGCCTGCCTATCGGCAACAGATTGTCTCCCTTGATACTCCTTCCGCTGTCTATCAGCAATATGGAGTGAGACGGTACAATTTTCCTATATTGAAAGGCATCGTCGAGCAGAATAATATCGGGCTTCCGTTCCATGGCAAGCAGCCTGTCTACCCCTTCGATTCTGTCCTTGCAGACCGCAACGGTTATCTGCGGGAACTTCTGTTTAATCTGCAGAGGTTCATCGCCGCTCTCTGAAAAGGTGTCGGAAGTCTCGACTATTCTAAAGCCCTTGCTTTTACGCTTATATCCCCTTGACAGCACCGCAATTCCTGCAGAGGGGCCTAGATGGCGTATTATCATTTCGGTATGGGGCGTCTTGCCTGTCCCGCCAACGGTAATATTGCCCACACAAATTACGGGGGTGCAGTATTTCTTAGACTTTATCCACCCCCTGTCATAACACAGATGCCTTATTTTAAGTATGATAAAATACGGAAGCAGCACCGTTTTGCTAAGCAGCCCTATCATTGGAACAATTTTAAACCTGAGGCAAATTTATTCAAAATTGGCCTTTATGTAATCAAGCAGTTCAAAAACTTTTTCAGGAGAATTCTCCGTGACAAGTTTCAGACGCGTCTCCTTGAAATTGTCTATGCCTTTAAAGTAGTTCGACAGGTGCCGCCTCATTTCCAGCACCCCAACTCTTTCCCCTTTGCATTCAAGCGACTTTGCCAGATGTTTTTTTGCAAGCTCCACCTTTTCTGAAACCGTGAGCGGTGGCATTGGAGTCCCGTGTTCAAGATAATATTTGATTTCTCTGAATATCCAGGGGCGTCCGTATGTGGCACGGCCTATCATTACAGCGTCTACTCCATACCTTTCAAAAGCCGCTTTTGCAGAGGGGCCGTCTGTAATGTCCCCATTGCCTATTACCGGAATGTGCATGCGGGGGTTTTCCTTTATTTTCCCAATCAGACTCCAGTCTGCCTCCCCCTTGTACATCTGCGCCCTGGTCCGGCCGTGCACGGTTATGGCGGCAATGCCCACATCCTGCAACCTTTCCGCCAGTTCCACGATTATCTTGGAATTTTCATCCCAGCCGAGCCTGGTCTTGACCGTAACAGGAAGCCTGCACCGCTTTACGATGCGCTCGGTTATCTCCACCATCTTGTCGGGTTCGCGCATCATTCCCGAACCGGCCCCCCGGCCGGCAATCTTGCTTACCGGGCATCCAAAGTTGATGTCTATAAGGTCGGCCCCGCATCCTCCGGCTATGGCAGGGGCATTTTCGGCCATTTCGGCAGCCTGCTCCATCGCTTCGGGAA
>JADINB010000141.1 GCA_017694275.1 Candidatus Egerieousia excrementavium
CCCTGCTCGAAAAATACTCTGTACCTTTTCCGTCTGCATCGCCTCCGTTTTCATCCTTTAAAACAAGTACCTGGGCAGGCACCTTGTGTACGCGCCAGCTGTTGGGCTGGAACGAGAAATTTTTCCATGAATTGTTTGCCGGCTCTGTCTTTACAATGAACTCTATTTTTGCATCTGTCCTCTCGAATCTTAACTCGCAGCCGGAAAGGGTGCTTGTTCCGCTCTCCGAACCGGGAATCTGTATTATATTGTTGCCCTCTTCGTCTATTACCATGCCGGTCATTACAAAGGTCGAACCGCGCTGTACTCCTCTTTCGCTCAGTTTAACCTGAAGGCTGCAAAGCTGGTCGTAAGTGGTTATCTGTTCCAGCATATCGGGCGTTATGTCGTATGCGGTCCCTACGGTTCCATCGTTCAGATTTGCAATTCCAACTATATATGCCCTGTTCTGCGATATGGTGTTTATTTCAAGAGTTCCGGTACTGCCGGTCTTCGGCTCCATGCCGTTGCCTTCGGTGCAGAATTTGCTCCCTATTTTGTTGCCTACCTCATCAAATACAATAAGATATGCATTATTTACTCTGTTTTCAAGTTCTGCTCCCTGGTCTGCCCTGGTTATGACCACGCCAGGTTGCGTCCTGAAGGGTACCAGCACCTTTACGGGCAGCCCCTCCTCTATTTCACTCCTTTTTGAAAAAGGCTCCTCTACCTCACACGAATAGAGCGAGAACAAAAGGAGCACTGCCGGCAATATAAGATTCCTGATTTTCATCTTTTACCCTCTCCTCTCAATTGAAACTTGGAATATCTATTGTAATATTTTTCCATTCCGCCACGTAATAATCTACAGATACGTTGGCGTGTGCCCCAAGCGTGGCGTTGATATTGACCTGGGTGTTTCTGCTTATCCAGCTCATTTCATTGCCCGCCCCGTCTCTGAAATGACGCAAGGGGTAGGGGTCGTGATTCCCCGTGGTTGTAAATCCTATAGTGTAGGGGCCGGGCTGGGTACCGCTTCTTGCATGGCTCGGGTAGAGATAGAGCAGAAGCTCTTGCGAGCTGTTTGCAGGGATTGTTATGTCAAGTATGTCAAGGCCCGTGTACTCCTTTGATTCATATTCTATATCGGCAGGGACATCGAGATTCTCCTCCCAGAAGAGATAGAAACGGTCTCCAAAGAAAGCGCCGAACTTCATTTCGGTAATTTTAATCTCTTCTGTGAGGGTATTGTTCATGATAATGCGCAACTTTGAGACACAGCGTTGCAGGGTAACCTGAATCTCCTGAGGCGCACCGGAGGCATCGGGTTCGAGTATTTCAACGTTTTTGTCTGACCAGCTCATCGGAAGCCCCACGGCAGCATCTATCTCGCTTCCGCGCTTTGGGAAGTGTTCTCTGTTTTTATCTGTAACCAGAAGTTTGCGCCCCGATTCTCCTGCATGTACAATATCATTGTAGAAACTTGAGAAGTCTGTATAATCCTTGTCCATAGAAGCCTCGTTTGCAATGGCATAAATCTGTACGCTCCCCACGGGGATATTCTCTATAATCATGTTGTCAAGAGCATCGTTTTCAAAGAGAACATTGGCGATGCAGTCATCCGGGCCAAATGAGGGGGGCACTACAATGATGCGCAACGTATTTATTCTTGTTTCAGGGCTATCCGTGTAGAGCGCCTTTGTATAACCGCTCAGCATGGGCTCCGTTATTCTTATGGTGGCGAGGCCCTCTCCATTGCCCGGCCCTTTCTCTTTTGTGCACCCGAAAGAGAGCAGAAGAGAAAGCAGCGCAAGGAGGGCCGCATATCTGTATGTCATATTATGTTTCATCTCAGTTATTCGGAGTCCATGTTACAGAGGCGTTCCTCTCCTCCCAGGGAGCCACTGTTACGGTTATTTTTATTTTTCCCTCTGCAGGTATGGCAACAGTATAACCGTAACTCTTGCCCGCCTCCCACGAGGTTACGTTGCCTGTCCCTGTTGCAAGAGAAATATCTGCACTCTTTATATTCGCGTTGTTCTCTCCGTAATAGTAGGAGAACGATATTTTTGCATCTGCAAGGTCGGTATGCGGCGGCAGCAGGATTTCTCCGAACGGCTCGGCAGTATAGCTGTTGCCTGCATTAAGGGCAGCCTGGCTTATCGAATACAGAGTGTTTTCTGCCGTTGCCGCAGTTGCCAAACTCCATGTTGCATTGTCCGGGGTTTTGGTAAGCGAACCCCCGGCGCTTATTCCGTATAGTTTTATATTGGTTACGGTTACCTCTGTCTGCGAACTTTCGAAACTGAATTTAAGTTTGGATAGTTCATGGCTAAATGTAAAGAGTACATTTTGCGGAGAATCTCCGCTGCCCTTTACAGGTTCTGCCGTCATGAGGTCTACAGCATCCTCCCCGGTGGCTGAACAGTCTAAATCATTTACCTTAACGGTTCCATTTGGAGCGCATTCGCCATAGTCAAACGGGTAAACGGCGTAAAACGTATAATTCATGCCGGGTACCCAGTATTGGATGTTGGAGTACACCCATGCTCCTGCCTGATTGTGTACCTCGACCCCGTTGAATACGTTTTTGTCACGGGCCTCGCCGGAACCGTACCACCCCCACACTCCAAATGAGGCAATATCGTTTGCACCGGTTACGGCCGCCTTTACAGATTCCTGCACATTAAAGCCAATGGAATGCTCTCCGTTTTCCGGCGTGTGCACGGTTTTGGTGCAGCCGGCAATGGCCATAAGCGCCACTGCCGCCGCATACCAAAAGTATATATTACCTCTTTTCATCGGGGAAACAATGTTAGTTATGTTAGTTGCCCTGCTGTGTCAATTCAATATTGTCACTGCCTCCATCGGTCGGAGTTACAGGCCATGTTTGAACTTCAGGATCTGTGAACTCAATAGGTTTGAGTGTAGGATTATCAGGGTCATCTACATCGCTTGTTTCAATATTAATGGTGTAGTTATAACATGTTGCAGGTAACCAGCCGCTATATGCTGGCAGTTTGGCGCTAAGCGTCTGTTTTGCAATCAACGGGGTCGTATCGTCGTTCGGTTCATAAACAGTTATACCGAATGATATAGTTATTTCATCTGCGACTACACTTTGGGGGATTACAAGGAAATCATCAGTAACTTTCGTGCTTTCAGTTGAAGTCAATGTAATATCTGTGCTTGTAAACGCATTTCCTTCTGCAATAGGGTCTGATGCCGTTGTACCCCAGCTCATTGTACTGCCGGTATAAGTATAATTGCCTTTTGATTTTACTCCATAGAATGCAATGTCTTCAATGACCAATTTAACATCACCTATGCCATTTTCGAAAGTGAAATGTACTTTTGAAAGAGCATGGCCGAATGTGAATTTTACTGCATTTCCAAGTGTGGGTGTTTTTGTCTGGGCAAAAATCAAATCGTTCTGATTGTCCTTGTTTGATACAAAACCTGTAAAGGAGATCGCGCTGTTTGTCGGATCTGCTTGGGCAGACGCACCTTGTGGAAGCGCAGGAGAATAGGCTGCAAAGTTATAAACCATACCATCTATCCAATACCTTATGTCTGTATATGTCCAGTTACCATCACTGCCTTTGTTTACAGTCACGCCGTCAAAAGCGGTGCTTGTGTTGGTACCGTCTGCATCGTACCATCCATATACAATGAAATTATCGATAGTAGTGGTTGTAATATTGGCATTATCCTGTGCCTTTGTCTCTACGGCGTTGCCGATATAGGCTCCCGAGAAGTTGATAGCCCTGCTGTCGGGAATCTCAACGGTTTCGGTCTTTGTACAGCCTGCCAGGATTGCTGCAACCCCTGCAAGCGCAAAAAAGAATAGTTTTTTCATCTTTGTCGATTTTAGTTTAACATTTAGTTATTCCTTATTGTTTTATTTTCATTTAAATTGCATTTTGAGTTGCGGCCAGAGCCACGGACTCTATAGCGGCAGCACTATATCCTGGAATTCGCCCCATCCCTCTACGGTTACATCAAAGCCTGAACCTGTGCCGGCTTCGCTGTCTGAAATCTCGAGACCGCTTACGGTAATGACTCCTCCGCGCGGCTGTCCGGCAACCTGTTCGGTAATGTCGAACTCAAAGGTCTTGAACTGGCCGTTTTTCATTCTCACCTCAAGATTGAGCCCGAACTTGCCCTCTGCCCGGCTGTCGGTTTCGGGGTTGAAGTCAGGCACTCCAAACGAGGTCACTTCGGCTTCCGCCCCAAAGTCTGTCAGGCTGCAGTCGAATAATATTGTAGCGCTCTGGCTGCTTGTGACTCCTCCGCGCAGATAGACGCTTTCGGCCATTCCCGCAATGGCGCCTCTTGCCATTGCCACATGCTCCAGCCCGCTTTCGAACTCGTAGCGGACAAGGTATGTGTAGACCAGCGGCTGCATTGTTATGTTGAGCGGAACGGGTTCCGCCGTAAGTTCTGCATGATGTTCTTCTATCCACTCTCCAAAAAGAATATCGGGCGCATTTACCGTCCGTTCTCCTGCGTGCAGTTCTGAAAATGTGGAGCGTGTACGGGTTCTTGTGGTGGCAGTTGCAGTCGCGCTCGAACTCAAATCGGAGAAGATGATATAGCGGGTGTCGTCGTTGTAGAAAAGCAGCGATTTCAACCCCTCGCTCATCGGCAGTTCACCGCCCTCGGCAGGCAGGTGGTTCTCTGTATTGGTGCCGTCTTCGTGGTAGACGAAAGCGGCAATGCCGGTTGCCTTTTCAGGCGTGAATTCTTCATATTCATGGAGGAACTGCTTGCTGTCCCACTGCGCGTCCCAATCTATTCCATGTTCATATTCCCATTCAAGTTCCCACTGCGGGTAGAGTACCGTACGCACCTTGAGCCCGTGAATGTCGTGGTCGTAACACAAATCCTTTCTGCAGCCCGCCAGAACAAGCGCTGCACAGAGAATGAGCAGAGAGTTATAAACCGTTTTCCTCATCGCTTACCTCCTTTTCCACTCCTGTTTTCGTCCCACAGCCTCCATACGAGAGTGAATTTCAATTTTACAGGCCCTATCCAGTTTGTACGGCTGCTCTGCTGGTAGACATAGTGGCCGTCTATGGGCAGATACTCCTCATACCATGTACGGAGGAACCCAAGCCCTATACCGGTTTCAAATGAGAGTGAACGGCCTATTGGAAACATATATCCGTAACTGAGGCCGGCTTTCCAGAATTCACCCTTGTAGCCGCGCTTGCCGTTTTCCAGGTCATACCAGCTGCCACCTCCAAACAGACCCACATAATGCCCGTGCCATCTCTTCTTTGTCTTGAACCAGTAGCGTACTTCGGGACTAAGGGTGGCTATCTGGTAATATTTGTGTTTGCCATTGTTTTTCCACCATGCGACCTCGCCTTCGGCGTTTACGCTCCAGCGTTCGTTAATCATATACTCAACCTCCAGTGAGGGCATCAAGGCAAGATCGTATATTATGTTGGTCTTCAATGCAAGTTTGTGAAGAGGCTCATATCTCTCTTGTTCAGGAACAGCTGCCGTTGTCTTCTCATCAGGTGCAACCGCCTCACTCTTTTCTGTAGCGGGGGGTACACTTTCTTCCGGAACAGTTGCATCCATGTCTTTTTCAGGTGCGGCAGGAGATGTCTTTTCAGAAGCCGCTGGTTCTCTCTCTTCTTCTGTCTGGGGTCCCGAAGTTCTGATATAGAGCATTATTGCAATGCTGCTGCGCAGATCGGGGAAAAGATGCTCGTACATGTAACGGTAAGGTACACCGCCCTTGAGATCCATAAGTTCCTTTTTGCGGCTGCCTATAACCTTGCCATTGCTGTCGAAGACCCATACTGGTGTGTTGTCAAGTATTTGGAGCACTTCTTTTTTGTACTGCATTTCACTCTTTGATACGGCATCACGCAAAAGACCCCAGGCTATTCCGCCGGAATTTGTCTCAAGCATTGTCGCAGGAAGCGGCGTGTTGCGCAAAAGCCATGATTCCAAAGAGTCCATACGTCTTGCGGCCAATGTGAGGTTGGCCTTGTGGGTCCCGTCGGGAGAGGTGTAAGAATAAATTACCACTTTTTCAAGGAGATCTTCCTGCAGCGCCTTTTCTATTTTTGCGCATAGATTCTTGAGTACCTCGCCGTTGTCGCGCAGCGACGTGTCTACATAACGGTAGCCCAGCCTGTAATAGATACGGACCGAATCAACCGCTGTCTCCCCGGCATGCAGCAGCGGAGCGACAAGCAGACAAAAGACCAGCAGTAAAAGTCTCCGATTCATCATACATGTGTTTATGTCTGTGTAAAACATCACCGAACGACTGCCATTACCGTATTTTCAAAGGCGGCTAAGTAATCGTTCGATAAATCGTTCGTTTATTCTGCTGTACCAAAAAAAAGTGCCTCTAATTGTGCAGGAGCGGCATTTAAAAAAAATCCAATCTATTGAATGCAAAAATTTTAAAAAAAATGTTCTTTTTCAGGAAAAATTCATTTATCTTTGAGCAATAAAAATGAACGATTTATCGAACGATTTATTGTTCAGTTGGTTAGTTTTTGCAGATAAAATATGCGGTAGAAGTATGTGCAGCGTTCATTTTTAAAATCTTGAAAAGTCATTTTCTTCATGCTTTCACTCGTGTCCGGTAAAATTCCGGACTAGTTATTAAAAAGTTTAACAATTAAAACAAAGTAGGTTCGGTAGAACCATCCAGTTCATTGACAATATTGCAGTTAGGTTTTGCAAAGAGGTCTTTTAGGCAG
>JADINB010000142.1 GCA_017694275.1 Candidatus Egerieousia excrementavium
GTACGGCAAACGTTTCATAGACAGAGATTCGTTTCCGGAAAAAAACCTTATGCAGACAGCTTTGAAGTTTCATAGGGTTCCAGGCGGCGGACTTGAAAACACAGCAACCAAAGAGATTGTATACAAAAACGACTATACTGTCTCGCAATAGTCTTCTGTAACGGCAGATGCGTTACAGAAGGGCCGTTGCCTTCTCCAGCCAGTCTTTCTCCTCTGCATCGAGCAGGGGAGATATTTTTTTGAATACCCGGGTGTGGAAATCGTTAATCCAGGCAATCTCGGCATCTGTAAGCAGAGATTTGTCTACTGCTGAAAGAGAGATGGGGACCAGCGTAAAAGTCTCAAAACAATAGAATGAGCCGAAACGTGTCGCCTCTGCCTCCCGTACGGCAATCACATTCTCTGTCCTTATCCCATATTCACCCTCAAAATAGACTGCAGGTTCGTTAGAAATGACCATGCCTGCCTTGAGTGTCACCGGATTCTCCTCTCTCCTTATGCTCTGCGGGCCTTCATGCACGCAAAGATAATGGCCGATACCGTGACCGGTACCATGGTAATACATGGCACCTTCATTGTAAAGAGGGCCGCGGGCCAGAATATCCAATGAACTGCCGCGCGTTCCTTCAGGGAAATGAGCCATGGAAAGGTCTATCATTCCTTTCAGCACAAGGGTATAAAACTTTTTCTGCCTTTCATCTGGTACTCCGACAGGTATGGTTCTGGTAGTGTCTGTAGTACCTCCGAACGAATAATGGGCACCTGTATCCATCAGAAGAAAGCCGTTGCCTGAAATGATTGCATCGCTCTGCTGCGACACGCTGTAATGAGGCAGGGCGGCATTTTTGCCGAATGCCACTATCGGTTCAAAACTCTCGCCTGCATAAAATCCGTTTTCAGACCTTGCCTGGACAAAGAACGAGGAGACCATGCTCTCTGTAAGAAGAATCCCTTGCGAAAGAGCCTTCTCTATCTTAGAGAGCACCTTGCACCATGCAACCCCGTCGTAAAGGAAAGCCTTCCTGAACCCCTCAATCTCCCAGTTGTTCTTTACGGCCTTGAGGTTTGCGACAATTCCGCCAGGCATGCTGTCCTCCATTTCGTCTGCACCGGCTGCCGAGAATATGGCGTAATGGGCAACGGAAATTGCACCGCTGCAGTAGATTCTTTTCATGTCTGACGAAAGCGATGCCATCACGCTCTCGAATGAAGAGTAGGCATGCAGCTCCACACCTTCGGCCGCAAGGGCCTGCTGCAGATCTTCTCCCATATTTTCCAGGCTTGCAAACAGGTGCATCGCCGAATTCGTGATGAGCATGTAGGACTGCGGCAGGGGATTGTACTCTATGTCTGCCCCACGGATATTGCAGAGCCAGGCTATATCGTCGCATGCAGAAAGATAATAGACAAACCTTTCGTCTTCTGCAACCGCTGCCGCCTGCCTGAAACGTCTGAACTTGTCTGATGTACGCTCTCCGCAACATTTCTGTGGCAATGCCGTTATTGTATTGAATTCCAAGGTAGGACGTTCGCTCCATATTGCATCGAACGGGTCTTCGGTCAATACGCATCTGCAGAGCGGAGCCAGTTCCTTCTCCATTTTCCGATATTCTGCAAGCGTAAACAGCCTGCCGTCCAAAGCCACGTCTGCTCCGTCTGGATACTCGTCCTTAATCCACTGCGCAATGGATGGAGTATATGGCATTCCCTGCTTCATAAGGCGGATTCTCGCTCCACGAAGCTGGCCCTCCGCCTGAATGAAATATCTTGAATCTGTCCAGAGCGCGGCACTTTTCTCCGTAACGACAAGAGTCCCGGCCGAACCGGTAAACCCGCTCAGCCACTCTCTCACCCTGTAATGAGGCTGTGAATATTCCCCGAAGTGGGGATCATTAGAAGGGACTATCATTACCTGCAATCCCCTGCCGGCAAGATAGTCCCTTAACTTGTCAAGTGCGCAATCTCTGTACATCGGCTAAAGCATTGAGGCAGGATTGAGGTTGTTTTTTTCAATATCCTTGAAATAAACTACCGTACCGACCTTCAGCTCTACTGTTGCAGCATCGTCGCACACGATTATTCCCTTGGGATGCATCTGAAGTACGCTTACTGTCCACATGTGGTTTACAGAACCTTCGACCGCCTGATACAAAGCCCTTGCCTTGTTGTGTCCGTTAACCAGGATAAGCACCTCCTTTGCATCCATGATGGTACCGACACCAACCGTAAGCGCGGTCTTGGGAACCTTGTTCATGTCATTGTTGAAGAAACGCGAATTTGCGATTATGGTATCTGTTGTAAGCGATTTCATGCGGGTTCTCGAAGTGAGCGAAGAGCCCGGCTCGTTGAAGGCAATGTGCCCGTCGGGGCCTATTCCTCCCATAAAGAGGTCTATCCCGCCGTAAGACTTTATCTTCTCTTCATATCTGAGACACTCGGCTTCTGGATCGGGGGCGTTGCCGTTCAGTATGTTCACATTCTCCTTCTTTATATCTATATATTTGAAAAAGTTATTCCACATAAACGAGTGATAGCTCTCCGGATGGTCTTCCGGCAAACCGACATACTCATCCATGTTAAATGTGACCACATTTTCAAATGAGACCTTTTTGTCGTTATAAAGTTTTATCAACTCTTTGTATGTGCCAAGGGGAGTGGAACCTGTCGGCAAACCAAGAATAAACGGCCTGTCCGCAGTGGGAGCCATCTCGTTTATACGTTTCACAATATAGCAGGCTGCCCATTTGGAAAGTTGGGAATAAGACTCTTGAATAACTAATCTCATAACAAATAAATCAAATTATGTATTTAATAAAAATCTTGCATTCTCTATAGCCGCATCGGAGAGGACTGAGCCGCTGAGCATTCTGGCAATCTCCATTACTCTCGCCTCGCCGTCAAGCTGCCTTATGCCGGTAACACTCCTGCCGTTTTCCACCTCTTTATATACAAGCAGGTGTGTCTTGCCCTTCACCGCTATCTGCGGCAAATGGGTGATTGCAAAAACCTGCATGTGCTTTCCCATGTCATCTATCACCTCGCCCATCTTGTCTGCAATACTGCCTGAAACACCCGTATCAATCTCATCAAAAACCATTGTAGGCATCCCCGTATAACGGGCCATGATATCCTTAAGGCATAGCATTATGCGCGACAGTTCTCCGCCCGAAGCCACCTTTGCCAGATTTTGGGGAACTCCTCCTGCATTTGCGCTGAAAGAGAAATTCACCTTGTCTGCTCCGGAGGGCAGAAATTTCCCGGCATCCGAAACCTCTATTTCAAAACGGGCCTGCGGCATTCCCAGCGGCCTTAACTTTTCCAATATCGCACCGCACAAATGTGGTGCAGCCTCTCTTCTTTTCGCAGAAAGGGCATCTGCGGCCGCCTTAAGATTCCCTTCTGCAACTGCTACCTCCCTGCCAAGTTCCTGCAACCGCTCCTGCGCCGCAGAAAGTTCTCCGATATCATTTTTCAGGTTATCCCTGAAATCTGTCAGTTCCTTTACAGAGGAAAGACCAAACCTTTTAAGAAGCCCTTCTATGAGGTCTATTCTCTGCTCCACCCTCGAAAGTTCTTCCGGCGAGACAGCCGAAGAGTCAATCCTGCCGGCCAGTTCCTCTTCTATATCCTTGCACTCTATACGACAACTCTCCAGGCGGTTCCCTATTTCCTCCAAATCGGGGACAAAGGTATAACACTTTCTCAATAATTGGGCTGCCTCCTTCAAATTTTGTACTACCGAATCAGGCACAGACCTCAGGCGGGACAATGCACCATAAATGTTTTCAGCAATTTGCCCGGCGTTTGCAAGGCGGTTATACTCTGTCTTCAACTCCTCCAGCTCGTTATCGTCTGATATTGCAGCCTGCTCTATCTTCTCGAACTGATACTGCTTGTATTCAACCTCGCCCTCCAACTTTCCAACCTTCTCCACCGTGGCCGCCAGTTCCCTTTCTATTGCCTCATATGCGGCGCGGCATTTTCCGTACCCGGCAAGTTCCTCATTACAGCCGGCAAAATAGTCCAATATGGAAATCTGATAGTTCTCTTCTGAAAGCAACAGATGGTTATGCTGCGCATGTATGTCTACAAGGTGTGAAGAGAGCGCAGAGAGCGCCCCGGCAGAAGCGGGTTCATCGTTGATAAAAGAGCGCGAACGCCCTGACGGTGCTATCACTCGCCTGAATATCAAAGAAGAGCCTATAGACGGAATATCTCCCAGGTCTATATTCAGGCCTGAAATGTCGAACTCACCCTCGACTACGCAGTTGCGCGCCTTGTCACCTATTGCCGACACGTCGGCCTTCGCTCCCAATAAAAGCGAAAGGGCACCCAGCAGAATGGATTTGCCGGCACCCGTCTCACCTGTAATTATGACAAGCCCGTCAGGGAATGCAATATCCAGATGATTTATCAGCGCATAATTGTCTATGGTCAGTCTTTTGAGCATTCCAACTTCTCTATGGCATCAAATATATCTGTCGAAACCTCTCTTTTTGATTTCAAGGGGAAGTCTGAAACTTCGCCTCCTCTCGAAACAATCGTTATCTTGTTTGTGTCGTAACCAAATCCTGCCCCTCTTTCTCTCATGGAGTTGAGCACAATCATGTCAAGACCTTTCCTTTCCATTTTGGAACGGGCGTTCTCCAGTTCGTTCTCCGTCTCCAGCGCAAACCCTACAAGCTTGCAACCCGCGGGACGGTGTGCCCCCACCCATTCCGCAATGTCCTGCGTAGGAAGCAGGTTCAGCGAAAAGGGCCCCTTCCGCTTTATCTTCTGCCCCGCCATGATCTCTGGAGCAAAGTCAGAAACGGCGGCACAAAGCACTATTATGTCTGCCGACTCTGTCTCCTCCTTTACCGCAGAGAACATCTGAGAGGCGGAGACCACATCTCTTACCTTTACATACGGATGTTTCATCTTCAGGCTGACCGGCCCGCTTACAAGAGTCACCTCGGCACCACGCGCCGCCGCCTCTGTTGCAAGTTCGTATGCCATCTTGCCTGTTGAATGGTTCGTGATATAACGGACAGGATCTATCTGTTCATGCGTTGGACCGGCTGTAATCACCACTCGTTTGCCGGCAAGTGTCCCACCCCTGGAAAGGATACCGTGTATGTGCAGCAAGATGTTTTCAGGCTCTTCCATCCTTCCCTTGCCTTCGAGCCCGCTTGCAAGTTCACCGCTTGACGGTTCAATTATTGCCACACCTCTTTCTCTGAGAATTGCAAGGGATTCCTGCGTAGCCTGATGGCGGAACATGTCCAGATCCATTGCAGGGGCAACGGCCACCCGGCATTTTGCAGAAAGGTATGTGGTAAGCAACAGATTGTCTGCAATTCCGTGCGCCATTTTTGAAATCGTATTGGCAGATGCCGGCGCTATTACATAAATATCTGCCCAGCAGCCCATTGAGACATGGCTGTGCCAGTCTCCGTTTTCAGGATTGTAGAAATCAACCGCAATAGGATGCTTTGAAAGTGTTGCAAATGTCAGAGGCGACACAAAGGCCTTTGCCATTTCAGTCATTACAACCCTGACCTCAGCGCCTTCCTTTACCAGCAGACGCACAAGCAAAGCCGCCTTGTAGGCCGCAATACTGCCGGTAATGCCCAAAAGGATATGTTTCCCTTTCAGCAACATTAATTTCTGTTCTCTTTATCCTTATTGTCTACCAGACGATAGTAAATCTCATTGTTCTGGAACTCCTTGATTGCAATGAGGGTCGGTTTGGGCAGTTTCTCATAGTGACGTGAAATCTCTATCTGCTCCCTGTTTTCAAATGTCTCCTCGAGAG
>JADINB010000143.1 GCA_017694275.1 Candidatus Egerieousia excrementavium
TCCCCACTCTTGCTATTGTCTCTCCCCTCTCTACCACCATTCCGTTACGCACGAGAATATCGCCAAGATGAGAATATACCGTCTTGTAGCCGTTTCCGTGATCTATTTCGACACTGTTTCCGCTCTCACGCGAGGAACGTCTTGTAAGAGACACCCTCCCGTCTGCCGTAGCCACGACTTCTGTCCCCACAGAGGCTACAAGGTCCATACCGTCATGCATGACAACCGTCTTGTAGAAGGGGTTGACTTTTCTGCCGAGCGATGCCCCGCTTTGCGAAACCAGAAAATCCTTCAATGGCACGATTGTGGGAATATGCGCCAGATCTGCTCCCAGATACCCGGTGCTCTCATATATGGATGCTATGCTTTTGTCTGCCTCTTCAGCCTCATCAAGCAATGCCGACAGTGTCTGCGCCGACTCTGCGACAAGCCTGTCATTGTCAAGAGTCTCTATTTCGCCAATGCTGAAGGCGCCGCTGCCCGAAAGCGAGAATGCAGGAGGTTCTGAATTGAATACCAGCCTGTATATGTCTCTGTCCTTTACCCGAAGATTGGAAATGGTATTGTCGAGCACGTCAAGCTTCTCTTCCAACAGCCTGTACTCCTTTGCCATGGCCCGGTTTTCACGCCTGAGCCTGCGCTCCTGTTCGGTACTGAACAGAAGAGAAATTGCAACATAATAGCACACCGCAAGCAACAGACTGAGAAAAAGATACTTAAAACCCTTCTTTACCCACCACAGAAATCCTTTTCTGTCTTCTTCGAACTCCAGTTTGTCGCTATTGAATTTATACTTGTCCATTTTGACCGGCATTCTCCTTCTTGAGCATTGCTTCAAAATCGGTGCCTTTTAAATCGCTGTTGAAAAAATTCATGGGATTTACCATCCTGTCTCTGTATGAAACCTCATAGTGGAGGTGCGGCCCGGTTGAACGGCCGCTGTTTCCAAGTTCGCCTACAATCTCGCCCCTCTCAACCATCTGCCCCTCCTTTACCAGAATTTTGTCGAGATGGGCATATCTTGTCTTGTACCCGAACCCGTGGTCGATTACCACCTCGTTGCCGTAACCGAAGAAATTTCTGGCCGCCTCTATCACCTTGCCGTTGCCGGTAGCGTAGACAGGCTCACCCTTGTTTCCGGCAAAATCAAGGCCGTTATGCATCTTGGGCGTACCCTTGAACGGGTCAGACCTGTACCCGAAACGGCTCGAGAGATGAATGTTGTCGAGCTGCACGGGAGGAATGGCCGGAACACAGGAGACCATTTCACCGTTTTTCCTTGCCAGGACCACGACATCTTCATACGAGCAGGACTGCACATAAGCCTTTTTGTAAAGTACATCCATCTTCTGCTCCAGGCCGGCAAGAAACTCTCCGTTGGGAAGCATCTCGAAGTGCTTGTATCTGTCTACACCGCCGAATCCGGCATTTCTCACGTCTACCGGAATCTCCTCCATACCGTAAACCGAACGGTAGACATTGTTGTCTCTGCGCTGCAATTCAAGCAGGAACGTATTGTTGGCATCCATCCGCCTTTCCAGAAGTTCCAGCCCGGAGCGGAGCTCTTCGCCTTTTTGCTTGAGCATCGCCGTCTTGGGGGTATCGAGCCCCATAATATCCGTATAAGTGAAATAGTATGCCGCAAAGGCAGCGAAACTGAGCACCACAAGAAGCGCACTTTTCATCTTGCGCTTCCTTGAAGTAACTATATGTCTCTCAATTGCAAATGTTTCCCTGTTGAACCTGTATCCTGCGCCCCTGAACATACACTAAAAATCCTAAATTAATGGTTGCAAATATAATGAAATAATCTTAAAAAAGATTAATTTTGTGCCCTATTTTATCACGATTTACATTATGACATCTAACGAGATAAGAGAGACCTTCCTGAAGTTTTTCAAAGAGAAGGGACATGTAATTGTACCGTCGGCCCCCATGCTTGTAAAGGATGACCCGACACTCATGTTCACAAACGCCGGAATGAACCAGTTCAAAAACTGGTTTCTGGGCAACTCCCCGATAATCCACAAAAGAGTTGCGGATACGCAAAAATGCCTGAGGGTAAGCGGAAAGCACAACGACCTTGAAGAGGTGGGAATGGATACGTACCACCACACGATGTTTGAAATGCTCGGCAACTGGAGTTTTGGAGATTACTTCAAGAAAGAGGCGATAGCCTGGGCGTGGGAACTTCTTACAGAGGTCTTCAAGATAGACAAGGAGCGGCTCTATGCAACTGTTTTCGAAGGGTACGGGCCAGACGGCCTGAGCATGGATACAGAGGCGCGCGAGGCCTGGCTCGAATATCTGCCTCAGGAGAGGGTTCTGCCAGGTAACAGAAAAGACAACTTCTGGGAAATGGGAGAGACCGGGCCTTGCGGGCCGTGCAGCGAAATCCATATAGATTTGCGCAGCGACAGTGAGCGCGAAAAGATTCCGGGAGCAGAAATGGTCAACAAGGGAGATCCGCATGTCATAGAGATATGGAACCTTGTCTTCATGCAGTTCAACAGGAAGGCAAGCGGAGAGCTGGAACCGCTGCCCCAAAAGCATGTCGACACCGGAATGGGGCTGGAGAGGCTCTGCATGGTACTCCAGCACAAGACAAGCAGTTACGACACAGACATTTTCCAGTCTCTTATCTCAAGAATATCAGAGTTGAGCGGCAAAAAATATGGAGAGAGCAAGGAGGTGTCAATAGCAATGAGAGTCCTCTCAGACCATATAAGGGCCATAAGTTTTTCAATAGCCGACGGACAGCTCCCGTCAAACGTAAAGGCAGGCTATGTAATCCGCCGTATTCTGAGAAGAGCTGTCAGGTATGCCTACACTTTCCTTTCCATAAGCGAGCCTGTGCTCTACAGGCTGGTACCCACGCTCGTGGAACAAATGGGCGGGGCGTTTCCCGAGATAGTGCGGCAGCAGCAGCTTATCGAGAAGGTGATAAAGGAGGAGGAAGAGGCTTTTCTCAAGACACTCGACAAGGGAATAAGGCTGATAGAGTCCATCATGGAAAAGAACCGTGCAGAAAAGAGCATCAACGGCAAAGATGCCTTTACACTTTATGATACATATGGTTTCCCGATAGACCTTACGGAACTTATTGCCAAGGAAAACGGCTATGTCGTAGATCTTGGCGAATTTGAGAAGGAGTTGAAAAAACAGAAAGAGAGAAGCCGCAACGCCACGGCAAAAGAGGAGGGAGACTGGGTAGAAATCGCACCTGCCGCCCCCACCCTGTTCCTGGGTTACAACCAGACTGTGGTTGAAGAGGCAAGAATAACAAAATACCGTTCCGTAAAGATAAAAGGCAGGGAGGTTTGCCATCTTGTCTTTGACAAGACCCCGTTCTACGCAGAGAGCGGAGGACAGACAGGCGACAACGGCTATATCGAATTCTGTTCAGGAGAGAAGGTTACGATAGAGACTACCGTCAAGGAGAACGGGTTGCATATCCATGTGGCGTCAAGCATGCCCACAGACCCGTCGGAACCCTTCAAGGCTGTAGTAGACAAGCAGCGCAGGGAACAGACGGCTGCAAACCACACTGCAACACACCTGTTGCACTATGCACTGCGCAAACTGCTTGGAAAACATGTAGAACAGAAAGGCTCGCTTGTAAACTCACAATATCTGAGGTTCGACTTCTCACATTATGAAAAGGTAGACAACGCAACCCTCAGAGAGGTAGAGAGAACGGTCAACTCTCTCATAAGGATGAACATCCCCAGGGAAGAGTTTACCGACATGCCTGTAGAAGAGGCAAAAAAAATGGGAGCCATGGCTCTGTTCGGAGAAAAATACGGAGACAAGGTAAGGGTTATCCGCTATGCAGACTCCATAGAGCTGTGCGGAGGAACCCACAGCCCGGCCACCGGCAATCTCGGCTTCTTCAAGATAATCTCAGAATCTGCAATTGCCTCTGGCGTACGCAGGATAGAGGCTACAACCGGAATCAATGCGGAGAATCTCGTAGAGGCCAGTGAAGACATATTCAGAATGCTCCAGAACATGCTGAACAACAGCCCCAACCTTGTAACAAGCATAAAAAGGCTGGTAGAAGAGAACGACTCTACCAAAAAGGAGCTGGAGGCCATGGCCAGAGAGCGTGCGATAGAATTGAAAAACTCCCTGCTCAAGAGCAGCACCGTCATTAACGGATACAACGTCATTGCGGTCAAAGGTGTTTTCAGGCCTGAAATGATGAAAAACATAGCATTGATGCTCAGGAATGAGACAAACAACACCATATTTGCCGCAGCTACTCTCTTTGACTCAAAGCCGTCGCTGACTCTAATGTACTCTAACGACCTTACCGAACAGGGATTCAATGCCGGCAAAGACATACGCGAAGCGGCAAAACATATCCAGGGCGGGGGCGGAGGACAACCTTCGCTTGCCACGGCAGGAGGCAAAAACACAGAAGGCCTCTCACAAGCCATGGATACGATGATTGAGACAGCCACGAAATGAAAAGACTGGATTTGTATATATTGAAGTCCTTTTTGGGACCGCTCTTCATGACATTCTTTATTGTTCTGTTTGTCCTGATAATGCAGTTCCTGTGGCTTTATATAGACGAACTGGTTGGAAAGGGGCTCAGTTTCTCGATCATACTGGAGTTTTTGGGATGGGGCAGTGCAACCCTCATCCCCATGACGCTTCCTCTGGCCACCCTGCTGGCCTCTATCATGACAATGGGCAATCTGGGAGAGAACAACGAACTGCTTGCAATGAAGGCAGCCGGAATATCGCTCAAGAGAATCATAACCCCTCTCATTTACGTTTCGATAGTAATAAGCATCGGAGCATTCTTCATCTCCAACAATCTTATACCTGTAGCATATGAAAAAATCTACTCTCTCCGCGACGACATAAACAAGACCAAGGAGGAGATAAAGATTCCCACAGGCATATTCTATAACGGAGTGGAGGGCTATACATTAAGAGTCGCATCACGCGATGACCGTGGGACGATGCATGACGTGATGGTCTATGACCACACCAAAAAGAACGGCAACACCAACCTTACAGTGGCAGATTCGGGATATATCCGTCTCTCGCCAGACAAGAGCAACATCATATTCACTCTCTACGACGGCATAAACTACGAAGAGACCAACAAGGTCAGCTATCGCGACACCTCCCGCACGCTGCAAAGTGTGGATTTTGCCATGCAGCAGATAGTCATTCCCCTGAAGAACTATGCCTTCAAAAAGTCTGACGAATCACGTTTCGGGAACGAAGTCATGACCAAGAGCCTTGCCCAGCTCCGCACAGACAGGGATTCTCTGGAAACAAAGGTTGCCTCTACCATATCCGGGCAGACTGCCCGGTGCGTCTTTTCCTCAAACCTGGAACATACATATCAATACGACACAACAGGAAAGGCAAAAACCGCCACGATACCATATCCGGCAGACTCTCTCTTCAACTGGAGCAGTTCCAATGCAGAAGAGGCGGCACTCAGAGAAGCCATAAGCAAACTCAACGGCCAGATTACCAACTTCGATTTTTACGAAAGGGAACTCTACCAGTCTGCCTATCCTCTGCGACGGACAATCATAGAGAGTTTCCGCAAATTCACACTCTCGCTGGCATGTCTGATATTCTTCTTCATAGGTGCTCCCCTTGGAGCCATAATCCGCAAGGGAGGGCTGGGAACACCTGTAATCATTTCAATCCTGTTCTTTGTCTTTTATTGGGTAATAGACATTAGCGGCAAGAGATTGGCCAACGACGGGGCCATTTCGCCGTTTATAGGGACATTCATCTCCTCATTCATTCTTATTCCCATCGGCATATTCCTGACAGTAAAGAGCAGCAGCGATTCCGGCCTGTTCAATGCAGACGCATACAAGATATTCTTCAACAAGCTTTCCGACAGGCTCAAGGCCTTCCGGAGCAAAAAAAAGGGGAAAAAAGATGAAGCCTAGGATTATATACATGGGGACACCGGAATTTGCCGTTGCTCCTCTAAAAAGATTAATAGAAGAAGGGTTTGAAATAGCGGCAGTTGTAACCGTGCCCGACAAGCCGGCCGGACGCGGGCTTAAGTTAAGCGAAAGCGCTGTCAAGAAGCATGCACTCGAGCAAGGACTGGATATACTGCAACCCGTCTCGCTCAAAGATGAGACATTTCTGAAAAAACTGGCTTCCTATAATGCCGACCTTTTCATAGTAGTGGCTTTCAGAATGTTGCCAAAGGCCGTATGGAGCATGCCCGGAATGGGAACTTTCAACCTGCATGCATCACTGCTGCCGCAATACAGGGGAGCCGCCCCCATAAACTGGGCCATCATAAACGGAGAAAAGGAGAGCGGAGTCACCACATTCCTCATTGACGAACAGATCGACACAGGAAACATCCTGCTCCAGAAGAGCTGCCCTATTTCAGAAGACGAGACTGTCGGGACACTGTATGACAAACTGATGGAGATGGGAGCCGGGCTGGTTGTCGAAACTGTACGGGGACTTTCCGGCGGGCTGCTGCAACCCAGGCCACAGGCGCTTTTCACAAAAACGGGAACAGATATCAAACCCGCTCCAAAAATCACCAAGGAACTGTGCCATATCTGCTGGGAACGCAGTGCGGAGGAAATCCTGCGGCTTATAAGGGGGCTATCACCTTATCCGGGAACCTTTTCGCATATTTCAAACGGAACAAGGCAGATTGAACTGAAAATTTACGGGGCGGAAATGGAGAGCAGCGTGGAAGATGCCGGAAAAGACAAAGAAAGGAGAGCCGGGCTGGCCGGTTCAATAATTTCCGACAATAAAAGCTGTCTGAAAGTGCGTTGCGGGCAGGGTGTACTGAAACTTACACAGATACAGGCAGCCGGAAAGAAAAGGATGACAACAAGGGAGTTCCTTGCCGGTTTCAGAGATATTGATTCATATAAATTCGAATAAGGTGGCAGGACATATAGCAATAGTGGCAGACGGGGCCTTCCCGAAACATCCTCACCCGTTGAAGGTGCTCCGCAATGCAGACAAGATTATCTGCTGCGACAATGCCGTACTCAAACTGGAACGGCACTGCGGCCTGCACTGCGACTTCATAGCTGGCGACATGGACAGCATGAGCCCTGAAAATCAGATTAAGTACAAAGACATCATATGTAAGGAGAGCGAACAGGAACACAACGACATGACAAAGGCGTTCCGTCTCGCGATGACTTTAAAACCTGAAAAAATTTCCATTCTTGGAGCGACAGGCCTGCGCGAAGACCATACTCTGGGCAACATCTCGCTTGTTGCCGAATATGCCAGGATTTTCAGGAATGTAGAGATGATTACCGATTACGGCATATTTTTCCCTCTTCTCGACAGTTCTGCCATAAAATGCAGAAAGGGAGAGCAGATTTCTATTTTTGCTTTTGACCAGACTTTGCGGATAAAATCTGCCGGGCTTAAATACCCTACCGACAATGTCGTATTCGACTTGTGGTGGAAAGCCACTCTGAACGAAGCTCTGGAAGAAGATGTGCATCTGGAGTTCAACCATCCCGCACGGGTGATTGTCTTCAGAAACTATCAGATTAAAAGTCCTCGTCCCGGCACCGGAGCAGCAGGGTAGTCTGCCGCAGCAGAAAGACTCTCCAGCAATCTATTGTAATAAGTGAAGTGCAAGGCCGTCAAGGCTCAGAGCAAAGCAGCACACCGCCAATCATACCTGTGCACCGGTATAACATTTTGGCGAGTAAAATACAAGGCATTGAAGTTCGGGACTAAGGAGTGTACTTTTAGTACATGACTGAGTTCCGATACTGAAAATAACGCAGTAGTTTGCCGCCGCAGAAAGCCTCTCCAGTGATGCATTATAATGAGTGAAGTGCAAGGCCGTCAAGGCTCAGAGCGAAGGAGCGTACCGTCAATCACACCTATGCACCGGTATAGCATTATGGCGAGTAAAATACCAGGCATTGAAGTTCGGGACTAAGGAGTGTACTTTAGTACATGACTGAGTTCCGATACTGAAAATAACGCAGTAGTTTGCCGCCATAATGCTATACCAGGAACATCCCCATAATAGCCGCCGACATCAGCGCCACCAGCGAGGCACCAAGCAGCGCCCTGAAACCATACTCGGAAAGGATATAGCGTTTTTTGGGAGCAAGCCCGCCGATACCTCCTATCTGGATTCCCACAGAGGCGAAGTTCGCAAAACCGCACAAGATGTAGGTTGCCATGATAACTGATTTTGCAGAAGCAAATGCTCCGGTCTGAATCATGGTTGCAAGACTCTGGTATCCCACGAATTCTGTAAGAATAAGTTTTTCTCCAAGCAGGCGGCCGACCAGAGGAAGGTCTGCACTGTCTATGCCGGTAAGCCAGATAACCGGATAGAATATGTACGAAAGCAGAAATTCAAGGGAGATATTGGAATATCTGCCGTCAGTAGCCTCGGCTATGACATTGTCGAGACCTGTGATGTCTCCTATCTTGCCGAAGATAAAGTTGAAACCGGCGATAAGAGCATAAAAGACAAGAAGCATTGCACCTACATTTGCTGCAAGTTTCAAACCATCTGTAGTTCCGTTGGAAATGGCATCCAGAACATTCTTGCCTATCTTTTCGGATGAAACCTCAACGGAGTTGTCAACCTCCTCGGTCTGAGGTTTTATGACCTTTGATATTGCTATTGCTCCGGGAGCAGCCATTACCGAGGCAGAGAGAAGGTGCTTTGCAAATTCAATTTCCATAAGCTTGTCTCCGCCTCCGAGCATTCCGATGTAAGCGGCAAGTACGCCTCCGGCCATGGTCGCCATTCCTGCAGTCATGACAAGCATCAGCTCTGAACGGGTCATCTGGGGGATATAGGCCTTTACCATGAGAGGTGCCTCTGTCTGCCCAAGAAAGATGTTTCCGGCACAGGAAAGAGATTCTGCACCGGAAAGGCGCATGAGCTTTGTTAGACACCACCCCATTGCGTAAACCACTTTCTGCAGAATGCCGAGATAGAAAAAGAGGCTTGTAAGTGCAGAGAAGAATATGATTGTAGGCAATATCTGCAAGACGAATATATATCCGAACTTGTTCATGTCCATAAGGCCTCCGAAAAGGAAGTTGCTGCCGGCCTTTGTCCAGTCCAGCACTGCGACAAAACATTTGCCCAACACTTCAAAAACTGTCTGGACGGCAGGGAACATCAGGACTGATATTCCAATAATGAATTGCAGGGCAAGAGCCTTGAAAACCGTTCCCCACTGTACTTTCTTACGGTCCAGGCTGAAAATCCATGCTATGAAAATTATTACAGCCATGCCCACAAGGCCTCTCAGTATGGAAAGAATGTTAAAGGCAAAATGTCTCTCTCCCAGAATTGCCTTATACGGGTTCTCTGCAGGCACGCCTGCTGCAGCTTCCTCTACTGTACTTTCCGGCTGCAACAGAGCCGCACTGTCTGCCATAGCCCCGACAGTCTCTGCCTGAGGCTGCACAGCGTCAGGCCCCGCGGCAAAAAGGGCACCAGATATAAAGAGTGCCAACAGTGTAACTAAAAAACGGTTCATATTATTTTTTCTCTATGTCTTTTTCTTTCTTAAGTTCTTCTATGCGTCTTTTTATAACCTCCGCCCGCTCATACTCTTCATCTCTTACAGCCTGGGAGAGGGCATCCTCCATCTTCTTTACAATAGCATCTGTCTGGATTGTCTCTTTTGGGCTACCCTCCATTGCAACCGAATACTGTTCCATAAGCGGCTCGTCCACATATATCGGGGCACCGAAAAGTTTTGCCATGATTATACCGTCTATGAAATCAGCATCTGTCTTAAACTCTTTCTCTCCGTCGAAAAGCAAAAGCCTGGAATAGAAACGGCTGTATTCTTCATTCCTGATAATCTCAATCTCCAGCAGTTCTACTCCGTAACTCTCCAGTATGTTTTTTACAGTAACGTGAAGCGGAATCTGCTCCTTTTCCCCATTCTTGAACACCGACAGTACAGAATGCATTTGAGGAGGAGTGAGACTGACAGACAAACACCTGTCCATCTTCTCCTTATAAAGGAAAAAAAAGAATTTTCCCCCTTCTTCGGAAGATGCGGTAAATGCTCCTATATCTAATCTTATCCGTTTCATCCACGCAAAGATACATAAAAGAGGCAGACCATGAAACAATTTGAATGTGAAACAGAGATATAAAGTAATTTTTACTATTTTTGCCCGCAAGCATAGAGAAACTATGATTTTCGAAAAAATTGCCCAAGACAGCAACTCTTCTGCCAGATGTGGCCTGCTCCACACCGACCACGGCACCATACAAACCCCGATATTTATGCCTGTCGGCACTGTCGGATCTGTTAAAGGAGTATATCACAGAGATTTGGCCGAAGACATCAAAGCCCAGATAATATTGGGCAATACATATCATCTCTACCTGCGTCCCGGATTGGATATTCTGCGACGTGCAGGCGGGCTGCACAGATTCATTTCGTGGGAGAGGCCCATTCTTACAGACAGCGGCGGATTCCAGGTCTTTTCACTTGCAGAAAACAGGAAACTCACAGACGAAGGCTGCACGTTCCGCTCGCACATAGACGGTTCCAGGCATCTTTTCACACCCGAAAACAATGTTGACACCCAGAGAATAATAGGTGCAGACATAATAATGGCTCTCGATGAGTGCACTCCGGGAGATGCAGACCGCAAATATGCGCTCAAATCGCTGGAACTTACAAAGAAATGGCTAGAAAGAGGCTATCGCCGCTTTAAGGAGAGCGAACCTCTTTACGGATACAGCCAGTCATATTTCCCTATCGTACAGGGATGCGTCTACCCAGACTTGAGGAAAATGGCAGCCGAACATGCCGCCGGCTTCGATGCAGACGGATACGCGATTGGAGGGCTTTCTGTCGGAGAGCCAACCGAAAAGATGTATGAGATGCTTGAAGTGGTAGACCCGCTTCTGCCCAAAGACAAGCCCCGTTACCTTATGGGGGTAGGAACTCCCGCAAACATATTGGAGGGAATTGCCAGGGGAGTAGACATGTTCGATTGCGTAATGCCTACGCGTAACGGACGCAACGGCATGCTGTTCACCTGGAAGGGAATGATTAACATAAAAAACAGAAAATGGGCCGACGACTTCTCCCCCATAGACCCCGAAGGCACATCGTTTGTAGACAGGAGATACAGCAAGGCATACCTGAGACACCAGTTCGTGGCAGGTGAAATGCTTGCCGCGCAGATTGCAAGCGAACATAACCTTGCCTTTTATCTGGAACTGGTAAGGCAGGCACGCGCCCATATTGAAGCAGGAGACTTTCCGGCATGGAAGGAAAAGACCGTAAAAGGCCTGGAAACAAAACTGTAAGGAGAGAATGGACTACAATTTCAAGATAACGATACTCGACAGGTATATCATAAGAAAGTTCATAGGGACTTTCTTCTTTGCCCTGCTGCTCATTATCGTTATTGTCATCATATTCGACATAAGCGAGCACATAGCCGACTTCGTAGACAACCACGCACCATTAAAGGAGATTGCTTTCAAATACTACGGCAACTTCATTCCAAAGTTCGTGAACATGTTCAGCCCCATGTTCGTATTCATAGCGGTAATCTTCTTTACCTCCAAGCTTGCGTCCAACAGCGAAATCGTAGCCATTCTTGCAGGCGGAATAAGTTTCAAGCGTCTTATGTACCCCTATTTTATCTCGGCAACTGTAATCGCGCTTTTCAGCCTTGTACTCAACCTGTTCCTGATACCACCCGCAAACAAGGGAAGGCAGGAGTTCCAGTCGAAATACATCAAGACCAAGTTTGAAAACACCAACCGCGACATGCACTACCAGATGTCACCCGGGAACTTCCTTTATGTAGAGTCATTCAGCGTCTGGAACAAGACTGCATACCGTTTTACACTGGAAACGATTGAAGACCACAGGCTGGTATCGAAACTGAGTGCAGAAAGCGCAGCCTGGGATTCTACCAAAAACTGTTGGGCACTGCGCAACTACCATCTTCGCAAATATGTAAACGGCAAGGAAATTCTTACAAGCGGCAAGACGCTCGATACGGCAGTAGTCATAACAGTCGAAGACTTCATGCGTAAGAAAAATGTGGTGGAAGAGTTGAATTTCTTTAAACTCAACGACCTTATAGAGACCCAGAAACTGCGTGGAGACAAAATGGTCATGTACGCCCAGATAGAAAAGCATACCCGCTTTGCAATGCCTTTTTCTGCCTTTATCCTGACTCTGATAGGCGTATCGCTGTCATCAAAAAAACGGAGAGGAGGCATCGGCCTGAACATTGGAGTAGGCATTGCATTGAGTTTTTCATACATTCTATTCATGCAATTCAGCCAGATGTTCGTTTACACCGGGACCCTGCCGCCTGCAGTCGCCCTATGGATTCCGAACATATTGTACGCATTCATAGGAGCCTTCCTTTACAGGATTGCTCCCAAATAGGAATCTGCACTGTTGTCAGAATTCACCGCGCAGGAGTTTTTCACGGCAGGCGCGAATCATGTCATCCACCATCTCATGCAACCCCCACCTGGGGTTCCAGCCCCACTCCTTGCGGGCACATGAGTCGTCGAGGCAATCTGGCCATGATGCCGAAATCTGGTCTTTTACCGGATCTATGTTGTATGTTGCCGAAAATTCTGGAATCCGTTTCTGAATCTGCGTAAAGAGCTGCTTTGGCGTAAAACTCATCGCCGTTATGTTAAAGCTGTTTCTGTGTATGAGCCTTGAAGGGTCGGCCTCCATGACTTGAATCATGGCATCGAGTGCATCAGGCATGTAAAGCATGTCCATGTAGCGGTTTTCCGGAACTTCACATGTATATTTCCCATATTTGACTGCATGATAGAATACCTCCACCGCATAGTCTGTGGTTCCTCCGCCGGGCATTGCACCGTTGGATATTATTCCTGGAAATCTCACGCTGCGTGTATCCACCCCGAAACGGGTATGATAGTAATCACTCAGCAACTCACCGGAAACCTTGCATACTCCATACATCGTATTGGGGCGCATTACCGTATCCTGCGGTGTCTTGTAATGAGGTGTATTCTCCCCGAACGCCCCTATCGAACTCGGGGTAAAGAGGGCGCAGCCATATTCCTTTGCGATATTGAGCGAATTCAGCAGCGCACCCATGTTGATCTTCCACGCCAGTTGCGGATCTTTCTCGCCGGTTGCAGAAAGCAGTGCCGCCAGATTGTAAATGGCATCTATCCTGTAGCGCCTTACGGTATCTGCATATTCCACCTCGTTCAACGCATCCAGCGTCATTGCTATTGCTGTTCGCGAAAGCCTTTCGACAACAGCGGGTTTCAAATCGGCGGCTATTACATTGTCATATCCGTAATGCTTCTGAAGAAAAGGGACAAGTTCCGTTCCTATTTGACCGCCTGCCCCGACAACCAAAATGCGTTTCATACTGCAATCTGTTAAATTCCCGGTAAGGGATACTCTTACAAAAATAAGAATTCTTTGCTACTTTTGTACAGTTTGACAATGAATGAAGCCAACTTATATCAAAAGATAACAGAACTTGCAAAGGACCTCGGATTCGTCTCGGCAGGTGTGGCCGAAGTCTGCCCGATAGAAGAAGAGTTCACCCTGTACGAAAATGCCATGGAGTCCGGCTGTTTTGCAGACATGGAATACCTTAAGCGCAACTGTCATATAAGAAAAGACCCGGGAGAACTTCTGGAAGGGGCAAGAAGCATTCTTGTTTTCCTTGCTCCGTATGGCAGCCGCACCGCAACGCCTGAAAGAGAAATAGAATTCCGGGACGGTATTGTAGAACGATACAAAGTGGCACAGTATGCACTAGGCAGAGATTACCACAAAGTGATAAGAAAAAAACTTACGGTAATTCTGGATTATATTAAAAACCAGGTTTCCGAGGCCAGAGGAAGGGTTTTTGCCGACACAGCCCCCATTCTCGAAAGAATCTGGGGCGTCAGGGCCGGATTGGGATTCATAGGGAAAAACAACTTCTTGATAAGCAAGGAAGCCGGCATAAGGAACTTCATCGGAATTATTGTCACTGACGTGGATTTTGCCAAGGCATACTGCAACACATATCTCAAAAGCCATTGCGGAGAGTGCATGCGCTGCATCGAAAGCTGCCCTACAGGAGCACTTTCCCCATACAGGCTGGATGCCGGAAAGTGCATTTCATATCTTACGATTGAAAAAAGGGGAAGCAATATCGAACTCAACAGGAGCATGGCAAAGGAGAGAGACGGCTGGATCTTCGGTTGTGACGCATGTATGAACGCCTGCCCCTGGAACAGCCGCAACAGGGAGGGCTGGAATGAGTTCAAACCACAACAGGAGACAATACCGGCCGCACATTTACGGAGGAGATAAAATGGAACTGACAACAAAGGTAACCATAACCGGACCCGCAAGAAAGCTTACCTTCAAAAACAAAATTCTGATGGTTGGCTCATGCTTTGCAGACGAAGTGGGCAATCTCTTGAAAATACACGGATTCAATGCCTGCATAAATCCTTTTGGAACGCTCTATAACCCCATTTCTGTCATAAGTTCGCTGGACAGACTGGCAAGCGGAACACCCTTCACGCCGGAAGAGGTAATCTGCACCGGGCCACGCAAGGCTACTGTTCAACTCTACTGCTCATTCAGGCATCACAGCCGTTTTGCCCGCAGTGATGCCCGTGAATTTCTCGACAATGCAAACGAAAGGCTCAAAGATGCCGCACAATTCTTCAAGGAGGCCGATACCATAATCATAACATTGGGTACCGCATGGGTGTTCCGCCATCTGGCTACAGACACCATTGTATCAAACTGCCACAAGATAGAGCCAAAAGAGTTCCGCCGCGAATTCCTGCAACCGGAAGAGACAGTGCAGTTGCTGGAAAAATTCACCACAAAACACCCCGACAAGGAATTTATCCTGACAGTAAGCCCAATACGCCATCTGAAAGACGGGGCACACGGCAACAACATAAGCAAGGCGGCCCTGCTGCTGGCTGTCGACTGGCTGCAACGGAAAGGGTACGGAAACATATCCTATTTTCCCGCATACGAAATTATGCTTGATGAACTTAGAGATTACCGTTTTTATGCGGAGGATATGGTTCACCCGTCGCAGCAGGCTGTAAAATATATTTTCGAAAGATTTACGGAAAGCTTCATTGCGCCTTCGGAATATGAACAGATGCGGCTGAATCTCAAGAAACATAAACAGACTGCACATATTCCGATTTCGGTATAAAAAAAAATGTCGGCAGCCAATTCTGACTGCCGACATTTCATATAATGCAAACGCTGTATTATTCAGCCTTCTGCTCCTCAGCCTTGGGAGCATCTTCTGCTGCCTTTGTCTCCTCTTTGACTTCAGCCTTGGGCTCCTCTGACTTTGCAGGAGCCGCATCTTTGGGCGCAGCCTTCTTTGCCCTGCTTCTTCTTGTTGCGGGTTTCTTAGCCTCCTCCTTCTTGGGAGCGGAAGCCAATGCTGCCTCATTGAAGTCTACCAGTTCCACCATAGCCATATCAGCACCATCGCCTACGCGGAAACCTGTTTTCAAGATACGGAGATAACCGCCCTGACGATCTGCGATTTTGGGTGCAATCACACGGAACAGTTCAGTAACAGCCTCTTTCTGCTTAAGGTAACTGAATACTACACGGCGTGAATGAGTACTGTCAAATTTAGACTTTGTAATCAGCGGCTCAACATAAACACGCAAAGCCTTTGCCTTGGCCAGAGTTGTCTCTATGCGTTTGTGGAGCAAAAGAGACGAAGCCATGTTGGCCAGCATCGCCTTACGATGGCCTGTTTTGCGTCCTAAATGGTTAAATGCCTTATTATGTCTCATTTCCTTTTACTTTTTTTCGATATTGTACTTACTGATATCCATACCGAAAGAGAGTTTCAGCCTCTCGATAAGCATATCTATTTCGGTTAATGATTTTTTACCAAAGTTCCTGAACTTCATAAGTTCTGAACGCTGGTGCGATACGAGGTCCGCAAATGTTTCGATATCTGCTGCCTTCAGACAGTTCAACGCTCTTACAGAGAGATCCATGTCTGAAAGTTTTGTAAGCAGAAGATGACGCATGCGCAGTGACTCCTCATCGAGTTCGTTGCTTACAACCTCATTGGTTGTCTCAAGGCTTATCTTCTCGTCTGAGAAGAGCATGAAATGGTAGATAAGAATCTTTGCCGCCTCCTTGAGAGCCTCCTTGGGATGAATCGAACCGTCTGTGGTAATCTCTATATCCAACTTTTCGTAGTCTGTCTTCTGTTCTACACGCCAGTTGTCGACAGAATATTTCACGTTCTTTATAGGAGTAAATATCGAGTCTATTGCAATGGTCCCGAAAGGAGCGCCTTCTATCTTGTTTTCCTCTGCAGGGACATAACCTCTGCCCTTGCCGATTCTCATGTCTACAGACAATTTTACAGAGGGCTCCATCGAGCAGATGTGAAGCTCGGGATTGAGCACCTTGAAAGATGAAAGGCTCTTTGAAATATCCTCAGCAGTAAACTCCTGCTTACCGCTTACGTTTACCGTAATCACCTCGCTGTCTTCGCTCTCGATCATTCTCTTGAAGCGAACTTTCTTTAAGTTCAGAACAATATCTACAACGCTTTCTATAACGCCGGGGATTGTTGCAAATTCGTGGTCTACTCCTTGAATTCTTATAGAGGTTATTGCAAACCCCTCAAGTGATGAGAGCAGGATTCTTCTCAGAGCATTGCCGATGGTAGTACCGTATCCGGGCTCCAGAGGCCTGAATTCGAACTTTCCAAAGGTGTCTGTCGAATCGAGCATCACCACCTTGTCCGGTTTTTGAAATGCTAATATTGCCATCTTGTCTACTATTTAGAGTATAACTCTACGATTAACTGTTCATTGATAGTCTCGGGGATCTCGGTCCTTTCAGGCAGGTTGAGGAATTTTCCCGATAATGTATTGGAGTCCCACTCCAACCATGAATACTTGTTTGCCCTTGCAGCCAAAGAATCCTGAACAACCTCAAGGCTCTTTGATCTCTCACGTACACCTACAATATCACCAGGTTTTACCAGTGTGGAAGGTATATTGTTGACACCTCCGTTCAAAACGATGTGGCGGTGTGAGACGAGCTGCCTTGCAGCTGCGCGTGTAGGAGCGATACCCATTCTGTAGACGATGTTGTCCAGACGTGACTCAAGAAGCATCAGAAGGTTCTCACCTGTCTTGCCCTTCATCTTTGCGGCTTTCTCGTAAAGGTTACGGAACTGTCTCTCCAACAAGCCATAGGTATATCTTACTTTCTGTTTCTCTTTCAGCTGAACGCCATACTCAGAAAGTTTTTTTCTCTTTCTTGCCAATCCATGCTGTCCCGGAGGAAAATTTTTACGTTCAAAACTCTTGTCCGGGCCAAATATAGGCTCACCAAATTTTCGGGCAATTTTAGTAGAAGGCCCTGTATATCTTGCCATATTAAACCAATTTTAAATTATCCAGTAAGTAAAGTTATACTCTGCGGCGACCTTTTGGTCTGCAACCGTTATGAGGAAGCGGGGTAACGTCTACAATTTCCGTTATCTCGATTCCGGAACCGTGAATTGTACGGATAGCGGACTCACGCCCTGCACCCGGACCCTTCACATAAGCCTTGACCTTGCGCAAGCCCAGATCGTAAGCCACCTTTGCACAATCTGCAGCCGCAACCTGAGCGGCATACGGAGTGTTTTTCTTAGAACCTCTGAACCCCATTTTTCCGGCAGAAGACCAACTTATAACCTGGCCCTCCGCATTTGTCAGAGTCACAATCACATTATTGAAAGTCGACGAAATATGGGCCTGGCCATACGCCTCGACTTTAACAACTCTCTTCTTATTTGATGATCCTGTTTTCTTTGCCATAATCTTTAGGTTCTATTTGGTTGCTTTCTTCTTGTTGGCTACGGTTTTCTTCTTGCCCTTACGGGTACGCGCATTATTTTTCGTGCTCTGGCCTCTTACGGGAAGTCCGAGACGATGGCGGATTCCCCTATAGCATCCGATATCCATCAATCGCTTAATGTTCAATTGAATAGCAGAACGAAGCTCGCCCTCTATTTTATACTCTTCTGCAATGGTTGCCCTTATTGCAGCGATTTGGTCATCTGTCCAATCTTGCACCTTGATATTAACGTCTATACCGTTTTTTGTAAGGATTTTTTTGGCAGAACTGCGACCAATTCCAAAGATATAGGTCAAACCTATCTCTCCACGTTTGTTTTTTGGTAAATCAACTCCGGCTATACGTGCCATAATTATCTGTTCTTTTTATTTGTTTACAAAAAAATGTTATCCCTGACGCATTTTGAATTTAGGATTCTTCTTGCAAATTACATAAACGCGACCTTTGCGCTTTACAATCTTGCAATCTTCGCTGCGCTTTTTTATGGATGCTTTTACTCTCATTGTATTGTGGTTTTTATTTGTATCTGAAAGAAATCCTGCCTTTCGTCAAATCATAGGGAGACATCTCCACACGAACCTTGTCTCCGGGCAGAATGCGGATATAATGCAACCTCATCTTTCCCGAAATATGTGCGGTAAGTATGTGCCCGTTGTCGAGTTCAACTCTGAACATGGCATTGGACAATGCTTCAATGATTGTTCCGTCTTTTTCTATCGCAGGTTGTTTTGGCATATAAAATCTCCTGTAATTTAACGTAAGTTTTACTTATTGTTTTCAATATATTCAAATGTGGTCAAGACCTGCGGGCCATCGTGCCTGATTGCGACCATATACTCAAAATGAGCTGAATTCCTGCCGTCTATAGTTCTGACAGACCATTCGTTATCGTCGACATATACATGGCGCGTGCCTGCATTTATCATTGGTTCTATACAGATGACCATTCCCTCGACCAGCTTTTTGCCCTGCCCCGGCCTGCCGTAGTTCGGGACCTCGGGGGATTCGTGCAGTCTTGTCCCGATTCCGTGTCCTACCAGTTCCCTTACCACTGAAAAGCCTTCGGCCTCGCAAAAATCCTGAATCGTATGGCCGATATCGCCTATTCTGTTTCCGGCAACCGCCATCTGTGCACCCAGACGCAGAGATTTCTTTGTGACCTCCAGGAGCCTTGCATCTTCGGGACTCACCTCTCCTACGGGAAAAGTGTAGGCGGAATCTCCGTTATAGCCTTTGTAAACCGTACCGCAATCTACCGATACCAGATCTCCCTCCTTCAACACATAATCCGACGGAAAACCGTGGACTACCGTATCATTCACCGATATACACAGTGTATAGGGAAATCCCTCATAGTTTAAAAAGCCGGGGACAGCTCCGTTGTCTCTAATGTAGGTTTCAGCCAAATCGTTGAGTTGCCTTGTAGTAACTCCGGGTTTGACAGCCTTGCCCACTTCGGCCAGGGTCTTTGAAACCAGAATCGCATTCTCCCTTAGAATCTCTATCTCTTCGTCGGTCTTTAACCTTATCATTTCAATGAACTATCAAAAATTACATTCCCGAGCGGCCTTTCAGGCGTCCTGTCTTCATGAGGCCGTCGTAGTGACGCATCAATAAATAGCTCTCAATCTGTTTAAGCGTATCGAGTACCACACCAACAAGAATCAACAGGCTTGTTCCGCCATAGAACTGCGCGAACTGGTTGTTTACGCCAAGTTTCATCGCAAATACCGGCAATATGGCCACTATGGCAAGAAATATTGAACCGGGAAGTGTAATACGCGACATTATCGAATCGAGATATTCGGCTGTCTTCTTTCCGGGCTTTATACCGGGAATAAAACCGCCGTTTTTCTTCATGTCCTCTGCCATCATGGTAGGATTTACAGTTACCGCGGTGTAGAAGTAAGTGAAAATCACAACCAGGAACGCAAATATGAAATTATACCAGAAGCCAGTGTAGTTACCTAACGTAGCGGCTAATCCACGGGTAGCGTCAAAGCTTGCAAATATAAGAGGGAACAACATCAGCGCCTGCGCGAAAATTATAGGCATAACTCCTGCCGCATTAATTTTCAATGGAATGTACTGACGTACTCCGCCATATTGTTTGTTTCCTACAATTCTCTTGGCATACTGTACGGGAATCTTTCTGACACCCTGTACAAGCGCAATGGTAGCCACAAAGACAAAGAACAGGAGAACCAGCTCTACAATCAGCATCAGAAGACCGCCGGTAGTCTGATTCAATCTTGTTCCAATCTCAGCTGCAAACGAGTAAGGCAACCTTGCTATGATACCGACCATAATGATAAGCGAGATTCCATTTCCAATGCCGCGGTCTGTGATACGCTCGCCCAGCCACATTATGAACATGGTACCGCCGATAAGAACTATAGTGGCAAATAGATTGAAAGAAAATCCTTTTATTAAAAACGCTTCTGCGGGCAACTGTGAGTGGAGGTTCGTCAGATATGCCGGACCCTGCAATGCCAGAATCACAATTGTCAGATAACGGGTCATCTGATTCATTTTCCTTCTACCGCTCTCGCCCTCGCGCTGCAGTTTCTGGAAATATGGAATCATCATTCCCAAAAGTTGAATCACAATCGATGCCGAGATATAGGGCATTACACCCAGGGCAAAGATTGAGGCGTTTCCGAAAGCACCGCCGGAGAACATGTTCAAAAGGCCCATAAGGCCCTCCGATGTCTGTGCTTCCAGAGCCGCTAGCTGCGTAGGGTCTATTCCCGGTACAACCACAAAACAACCCAGCCTGTATACTATCAGCAAAAGGATAGTATAGACGATTCTCTTGCGCAGCTCTTCAATTTTGAAGATATTCTTTATTGTTTCAATAAATTTTTTCATCGGTCTCCTTAGATTACAGATACGGTACCCTGTGCAGCCTCAATCTTGGCAACTGCAGATTTTGAGAAAGCGTTAGCAGTAACATTAAGTTTTGCCGTAAGTTCGCCGTTGCCCAATATCTTCACCAAATCCTTCTTGGATACGAGACCGTTTTCGATTAAAGTATCTATGTTTATGTCTGTCAGACCTTTCTTCTCACTCAATGCCTGAAGGACAGAGAGGTTTATTGCCTTGTACTCTATTCTGCCAGGATTGTTGAAACCATATTTGGGCAACCTTCTCTGGATAGGCATCTGACCACCCTCGAAACCCAACTTTCTGGAATAGCCTGAACGCGATTTGGCACCGTTCATACCACGTGTAGACGTTCCACCGTGACCGGAACCCTCTCCGCGTCCGACTCTTTTTCTCTTCTTTGTTGAACCTTCTGCTGGTTTTAATGTATGTAATTTCATTGCTTCCAAGTGTTACTAATTGATTTCCTCTACTTTTACAAGATGTAAAACTTTTTCGGTCATACCTTTTACAACAGGGTTGTACTCACGTTCTACACTATGATTAATTCGGCGTAAACCCAGGCAGGCCAGACATGCTCTCTGGTTCTTTGTTGCACCGTTTTTACTTCTGATTTGTGTAATTCTAACTTTTGTCATCTGAAATACCTCCTTAACCATTAAAGACTCTGTTCATTTGAATTCCTCTCAAACCTGCAATGGTGTAAGCGTCTCTCATCTCGGCAAGGGCTGCGATGGTAGCCTTTACCAGATTGTGAGGGTTGGAAGAACCTTTTGACTTGGCAAGCACGTCACTGACACCAACAGACTCGAAAACGGCACGCATGGCACCACCGGCCTTTACTCCGGTACCGGGAGCCGCAGGCTTCATAAATACTTTGGCTCCGCCGAACTTGGCCTCCTGCTCATGAGGAATGGTGGTTTTGCTGAGAGGAACTTTTACAAGATTCTTCTTTGCATCCTCAATTCCCTTTGAAATTGCAGTTGTAACCTCATTGGCCTTGCCAAGGCCGTATCCTACGACACCTTTCTCATCGCCTACGACAACTATGGCCGCAAAACTGAAGTGACGACCTCCCTTTGTCACCTTTGTAACCCTTCTCAAGGCTACAAGTCTGTCCTTTAACTCCAAATCGGTTGTTTTAACCTTCTTTACATTCATGTTTGCCATAGTCATTAGAATTTAAGACCACCCTCGCGGGCAGCATCTGCTAAACTTTTAACTCTTCCGTGATAGAGGTAACCTCCTCTGTCGAATGCAACCTCCGAAATACCCTTAGCAAGGGCGCGCTCTGCGGCAAGCTTGCCTACAATTGCAGCCACTTCTATATTTGTTTTACCTTTAACCTGCTCTGCAACAGCCTTCTCCAATGAAGAGGCAGCAACCAGTGTAACGCCCTTCAAATCATCTATCAACTGAACGTAAATCTGCCTGTTGCTTCTGAAAACACTCATGCGAGGTCTCTGGGCAGTACCGCTTACAACCTTGCGGATACGGTAACGTATTCTCTGTCTTCTTTCTATTTTATTTATAGCCATATCTTCCTATTATTTAGCGCCTGCCGACTTACCGGCCTTACGACGGAGTTGTTCACCAACAAACTTAATACCCTTGCCTTTATAAGGTTCAGGTTTACGCAGTGAGCGGATTTTAGCCGCAACCATGCCCAGCAACTGCTTGTCATGGCTCTTCAATACCAAAATGGGGTTAGCACCTTTCTTTACCGGCTCCGCCTCACCCTTTACCTCAGGAGGCAACATAAGGTGAATGTCATGCGAATATCCGAGGCTGAACTCCAGGATCTGGCCTTTTACTTCCACACGGTAACCGACACCGACAAGTTCCTGCTTGATTGTGTATCCCTTGGAAACACCCTCAACCATATTGTGAATCAGCGCGCGGTACAATCCGTGCAATGAACGGTGGCGCGGTTGATCCGTAGGACGTGTAACGGTCACCACGCCTCCCTCTACGTTGACTTTTATATCTGAGTCTACCTTCTGACTCAACTCTCCGAGAGGGCCTTTAACCTTAACCACATTTCCGTTATCAACTGTAACGGTAACACCCTGCGGAAGGCTTACAGGTAATTTTCCTATTCTTGACATTTAAATAAACTTTTAAGTTACTACTTACTACTAATAAACATAGCACAAAACCTCGCCGCCTACATTGAGGGCCTTTGCCTCCTTGTCGGTAATGATACCTTTGGAAGTGGAGAGGATTGCGATTCCAAGACCGTTCAACACGCGAGGCATATCCTCAACGCTGCTGTACTGTCTCAGACCCGGCTTGCTTATGCGGATAAGCTTCTTGATTGCGGCTTTCTTTGTCTCAGGATGATATTTGAGCGCAATCTTTATAATGTTGAAAGGTTTGCTTTCAACAAGCTTGTAACTGAGAATGTAGCCCTTCTCATGCAATACGCGGGTCATCTCTAATTTCATTTTCGATGCAGGAATCTCTACGGTCTTGTGGCCGACTGCCGAAGCATTGCGGATTCTTGTCAAAAAGTCTGCTATTGGATCAGTCATTTCGATTTTGATTTTTTTTACAGATTCGACTGCTTGCGCAGCCCGATATCCAATTGTTAACAATTATAAATTTTTACTACCAGCTTGCCTTATGTACTCCGGGGATAAGGCCCTTGCTTGCCATCTCACGGAACTGAATACGGCTGATGCCGAATATGCGGATATATCCCTTGGGTCTGCCGGTTATTGAACAACGGTTGTGCAGTCTTACCGGACTTGAGTTCTTGGGAAGCTTTGCCAACCCGGCATAATCTCCTGCCTCTTTAAGTTGCCTGCGCTTCTCTGCATACTTGGCACATAACTTTGCACGTTTTACCTCACGTGCCTTCATTGATTCTTTTGCCATATCTACTCTTTAATTATTTCTTAATATTCTTGAAAGGCAATCCGAATTCGCGAAGCAGCGCAAAGGCAGCCTCATCGCTGTCGGTATTGGTAACGAATGTTATCTCCATTCCCATCACCTTTGTAATCTTGTCAATATCAATCTCAGGGAAAATAATCTGCTCTTTGATTCCGAGGGTGTAGTTTCCTCTTCCATCGAGCTTCTCATTGATACCCTTGAAGTCCCTGATGCGCGGAAGCGCTATACAGATCAGCCTCTCAAGGAACTCGTACATTCTTGTGCCACGCAAAGTAACCTTCACTCCGATAGGCATGCCCTTACGAAGCTTGAAGTTTGAAATATCCTTTTTTGAATATGTCAGTACAGCCTTCTGACCCGTAATGGTGGTAAGCTCCTGCTGAGCCACCTCTATGAGTTTCTTGTCTGCAGTAGCCTGTCCGACACCCTGGTTGATTGTAATCTTCTCCAGTTTGGGAACACGCATTACAGTTTCATAGCCGAATTCTTTCTTGAGTTTGGGAACTATCTCTTCCTTATACTTTTTCTGAAGAGAAGGAACATATCCTACCGGAACTGCAGGAACAACAGCTGCTGCCTGCTTTGCTTGTTTTGCTGCCATTATTTAATCTCCTCCCCTGATTTTTTAGCGTAACGAACCAATTTTCCATTCTCTCCAATGCGACGGCCTATTCTTGTAGGACCGCCCTTCACAGGATCTACAACCTGCAAGTTGGAGATGTGAATACCTGCCTCCTGCTTGATAATTCCACCCTGAGGGTTCTTGGCATTCGGCTTCGTATGCTTGCTCACCATGTTGAGCCCTTCAACTATGGCGCGCTCTTTCTTTCTGTCTACGCTCAGCACCTTGCCTGTCTTGCCCTTCTCTTCACCGGCGTTTACAAAAACCATATCGCCTTTTTTAATATGAAATTTCCTATTCATGACTTTTACCTTTATTATAATACTTCAGGTGCCAATGAGACAATCTTCATATAGTTGTCGCGCAACTCCCTGGCCACCGGGCCAAAAATACGGGTTCCGCGAACCTCGCCCTGATTGTTCAATAATACGCAAGCGTTCTCGTCGAATCTTATGTAAGACCCGTCGGGACGGCGAACCTCTTTTTTTGTACGGACCACAACGGCTTTTGATACCGAACCCTTCTTGGCATCACCTCCAGGTATGGCACTCTTTACAGCGACTACTATCTTGTCGCCCACACTGGCATAGCGACGGCGGGTTCCACCCAACACGCGGATACAGAGAACCTCCTTAGCCCCGCTGTTGTCTGCCACCATTAATCTTGTTTCTTGTTGTATCATGGCTTATTTTACTTTTTCTACGATTTCTACTAACCTCCAACGTTTTGTCTTACTCAAGGGACGAGTCTCCATTATTCTCACCTTGTCTCCCTCACTGCACTCGTTTTTCTCGTCATGAGCAACAAACTTAGTGGTTTTATTTACGAACTTGCCGTAAATCGGATGTCTCTCTTTTATTTTTACAGCTACAACGATAGACTTTTCCATCTTGTTGCTAACCACTATACCTACTCTTTCTTTACGAAGTTTTCTTTCCATGAACCCTTATTTTTTGTCCTGGTTTTCTATTTGGCCCAACACAGTGAGCATTCTTGCAATATCTTTTTTTGCCTTTCTGATTTTAGACGAATCCTCTATGGGAGAGATTGCATGATTCATCTTCATTTGGTTAAGGTTGGCCCTTTCAGCCTCCAGACGCTCTTTCAGATCCTTTGCAGGCATTTCGCGTATCTCCAATACTTTCATTTCCAATCCTCCTTAAAGTTATTCCACATAATCTCTGCGAACCACGAATTTCGTAGTCACCGGCAATTTCTGTGCACCCAGGCGAAGAGCCTCCTTTGCCACCTCCATGGGAACACCTTCTGCCTCTATAAGTATCCTTCCGGGTGTAACGGGAGCCACAAAGCCCTCCGGAGCACCTTTACCTTTACCCATACGCACCTCGGCAGGCTTCTTCGTATAAGGCTTGTCAGGAAATATTCTAATCCAGATTTTACCTTCACGCTTCATATAACGGACTACGGCCTGACGCGCAGCCTCGATCTGTTGGCCTGTAAGCCAGCAAGACTCAAGAGTCTTGATTCCGAACGAGCCGAACGCCAACTGGGCACCCCTCTGGGCCATTCCCTTCATACGGCCTTTCTGCTGCCTTCTAAATTTAGTTTTCTTAGGTTGTAACATTTTCTTGCAATTTAAAATAATACATTAGTATTACCTAGTGCTAAATCACTGATTTCCAGCATTATAACTGTAACGGAGCCATAATTGCGGGTTGCAAAGATACACAAAATATTTAACATGCAAATATTTTTTACGCTTCAATCGCCGTTTTAGCAAAAAAAAATGGCGGACAAAGCCGCCATTTTCACCCGCTTACAAAAACAAGACTCCGCCATGAAGTCTCGTTTTGGATTTCTCTACTCGCCTCTCAACTCTTCTGAAATTTTCTCCACCTGCCCGAGTACCCGCAGGAAGTTGCCGCCCCAGAACATTTTTATCTCGTCATGCGTATAGCCACGGCGCAGCATCTCAACCGTAATGTTTTTCATGTCGCCTGCGTTTCTGAGGTCAACAAGCCCTCCTCCACCGTCAAAATCTGTTCCTATGCCGACATGCTCTATTCCGACAAGATCCCTGACATAGTCTACATGGTCTACGAATGTCTTGACTGTCGCTTTTTTAGGAGCTGTTGCAGAGAGAAAGTACTTTTCAGCAGCCACCTGGATAAGCCCTCCCTGCCTGGCAATAGCCTTTATCTCGTCGTCCCAAAGGTTGCGGGCATGGTTCCTGAGTTTCCTTACAGCAGAGTGCGACGCAATGACAGGAGCCTTGCTCTTTTCCACGACATCGAACAGGGTAGAAGTAGCCACGTGCGAAAGGTCTATAATCATTCCCAGCTCGTTCATCCTGGCAACTACCTGTTCTCCAAACGGAGAAAGTCCGTTCCATTCCGCCACGCTGTCGCGCGATGCATCGCATATATCGTTATTGTAATTATGCGAGAGAGTAATGGCCCTTACTCCCATGTCATAGAACATGTCGAGATTCGACAGATCCTTTCCTATGGCATAACCGTTCTCGATTGAGAACATGACTATCCGTTTGCCCTGTGCCTTATATTTCAGGAAATCATCCGAGTCAAAAGCCTGTGCGGCAATATTGCTGTTACTGTCCAGATGCTTCTTGAACAGAAGAAACTCATTCCTGACATAATCAACTGCCTTTTGCAAAGATTGCTCGTCCCGCGGCCCCTGTTCTATATAAACCGCGAAAAGTGCGGCGTCAAGGCCTCCCTTTTCCATGAGAGGGAAAGTCACCTGCCCCTTTTCCACACCGTAATCGCCCTCGGGATGGTTGGTGCATATTGGAGTGTCGATATGGGTGTCGACAGTAAACATGACTTCATGAAGGCTGTCTGCCTCATGCCGCAGCCTTGCCTCGTCCGGCTGTGCGGAGAGCCTGAAATCAAAAGAGAACAAGAGCACGGCAATAATCAATAATTCTTTTTTCATTGTACAGGTTTTATCATTTCTTTTTAATCCACCAGCCCATCTTAACGGCTACGAGCAAAATAAGCAGCGAGACAAACAGGCATCCCAGCATCAGCCAGGCCCCGTATCCGCCGACAAACAATATGGGAACAAAAGTAATCAGCAATATCTCCACCGGAGCAATGGGCAGATACGCAAGTGCATAATCATCCATGGCCTTGCTGGCCATTTTAGGGTCTACAATTCTGATAAGCGCGATTCCCATTGCCATGGTTCCTGTCCACCAGCCCCATGCAAAAATAGAACGCTCGAACCAATAGTTCCTTGAAAGATGACGCCCCAGATAGAAAGTTATGAGCCATACTATTACAGTTCCGACAATGATAAGCACTATCAGCGGGACCGCATATTTTACAACCACCTCCAGCTTTATCGAAGCCACTCCGAACGCCACAAGCAAGTCTGTAAAGAAGCTGCTCAGCCTCTGTGTGGTCTGAGGACAGATATATTCCGATGCGCTCACCTTGTCGAGAATCTGTTTAAGCAGCAAACCCACTATAAATGCACAGCTGAACACGGGCAACTCCAGTTTTGGATAATAGACTTTTACCCCCTGGCTTATGAGATAGCCTAACAGCGCCACGAAAAATATGACACATATATATAAAGTGATAGACTCTATTGATATGGAAGATGTTGTTGCCGTACCGAGCGAGTCTCTCTTTTCTTTTGGAACAAGGCCGCTGCGAAGTTCGTCTGGCAAATCCTTGAAATCGGCTATGAATGCCGTCTGTTTATGCCGTGCAGCCCATTTTATCATAAAGAGACCTCCTACGATGGCAAATATTATGCCTACGGTAGCGGTTGTCATTCCAAGGCTGCGCGCCTCGTCCCATCCCAATCCCTCAAATGCAGAACCTATTGCAGCTGCCGTACCGTGCCCGCCGTAGAAGCCGGTTGAAAACATTACGCCAAAGGCATCGTTGAGCGAAGGCCATATGAGTTTGAGCCCATATATACCCAAAAGCCCCACAATTCCCCATTGAAGCAGCATGCCCAGCTGGGCATAGGCCCATATCGGTCCGACCCGCCTGGAAACCTCTTTAAAGGAGGCCTTGGGCGAAGAGAGCGGCAATGCTCCGAATACCAATGCTATGAGCACTGCCGAATAGGTTCCCAGATTGTTGGAAAAGGGTAGCCAGCCTAATCCGTTAGGGCCGAGTGCCAACCCCAGTATTCCGGCAATAAGGCTAGGCGGAATAAAGAGTTTCTGAATAAGCCTTATCTTTACCCTGGCAATTTTGCCTATCAGCATCAGAAACGAGATCAACCCCATGTCTACGAAAAAAGACCATGGAGTAAATTCCGAAAGATCAAACATAGTGTGTCGTTTTTAAAAGGTTAACGGTAGGTAAAGTTAGTATATTTGGAGTAATTTTTGCAAAAAAACTGCATCAGGCAGCATTAAGATGGATATTCTCCTTAAAAACACACTGGCATTCGCCTTGATTTTCATATTTTTTCCCCCGCCGCTCTTTTCGCAGCAGAAAAAAGGGGAAGCAATGCACTATGTCGTGGAGGGAGGCGACACCACCTTTATAGACAATCTGCCTGAAAGGTTTGTCTTCTACCGCCCGCGCAACAAGGCCGAACGACGTGAATGGAGAAAATACTACAGAACCGTATACAATTTCAAGAAAGTTTACCCTTATGCCCTCAAGGCCAAAGAGATTATAGCAGATGCCGACAGCACCCTGGCCAATTCAGGCTTTACGGCAAGAGAGCGGGAGCGTTATCTGAAACAGTATGAAAAAAGGCTTTTCAAGGAGTTCGAAAAACCGCTCAGAAACATGACCGTCACGCAGGGAAGGCTGCTGCTCAAACTGCTTGACAGAGAATTGGGAAGGACATCATACTATGTAATAAAAAATTACCGTGGCAGTGCTGCCGCCGGATTCTGGCAAGGCGTTGCAAAAATTTTCGGTTCGGATTTAAGGCAGCCCTACGACAAATACGGAGAAGACCGGCTTGTCGAAGAACTTGTACTTCTCTACCAGCAAGGGCAATTCGACTATCTCTACTACTCCATTTTCTGGGAATAATAGAGTTTCCGGAGCCTCTGGCCGTCGAATAGCAGATAGTCAAACCTGTTTATTCCTTCCCCGAGCAGAAAGAGGTGTCCGCCATTCTTCAACTCCATATCCAGATCGAAATGATAGTGCCCGAAAATAAAATAGTCTATCTTGTCACCGGCTGGCTGGCTGAGTTGGAACTGTTCGGAAAACTTTACAATGGGCTCGTCTTCTTCGCGGAATTTATAGTTTATGCCTTTTGCAAGCCTGTTGTGCCGGCTCCAGCCATATCCGAACTTAAAGGCCCATCGCGGATGCATACAGCTGAAAAGTTTCTGCAGAAAACGGCAGGTAAAAACCGACTTGAGCACTCTGTACCCCCTGTCTCCCTCTGCAAGGGCGTCTCCATGGGCCAGACAGAAATTTTTCCCGCACAGCCTGACCACAGCCGGCTGCCTGCGTTCCATTACGAATCCAAGTTCCTGCTCAAAATATCCGTATGTCCAGATATCATGGTTTCCGTTGAAAAAGTGCACCTCCACGCCGGCATCTGCCAAAGCGGCCAGTGCCCCCAGCGTTCTGGTATATCCGCGCGGGATGACATCTTTATATTCATACCAGAAATCGAATATGTCGCCCAGAAGATAAACGGCCTTTGCATCTTTGGGAATCTGCTGCAGAAAGGAGGCAAAAACCTTTTCGCGGGCCTGAAAGTCGCCATATCTGAGCCCCAGATGCGTATCCGAAATAAAATAATATAGCTCCCGTCTGTCCATCTTAGCCCCAGAGACTCTCGGCTATACATATCGTACCTACGATAGCGCAATATACTGCAAAATAATGCAGGCGGGCCCTTTTTACAAGGTTAATCATCAGGGTGCAGGCAAAGAGGCCGGAAAGGAATGCCGCCACAGCCCCTGACAAAAGCGACAATGTGCCTATTCCCGATTCCGCCATGCTGAAGTCGCCTTCGACCATAGAGAGGAAAGTTTCGCCCAAAATAGGGACCAGCACCATCAGAAATGAAAATTTTGCAATCTCGTTCTTGCTCACTCCCAGCATAAGGCCGGTCGAGATTGTAGAGCCTGAACGGGAAAGCCCCGGCATAACAGCAAAGGCCTGCGCCACGCCTATGATAAAAGCCTCCTTATAGCCTACAGGCCTGCCTTCTGCAGCGCCGCGCTTTTTTTGCTCCCTTATTTTTGTAATCGTCTCGCTTATTGTAAGCAGAATGGCCGTAAGCAGGAGCATGAATCCGACAATCAGGATTCCGCTTCCGAAAATCCTGTCTACCTGCTCTTTGAAAAAGAGACCCACTATCACAACCGGTATCATGGAGACACATATCTTGAAGATATAATCCTTTTCGGGATTCATCTTCAAAGTGAACAGCCCGGCCAAAAGCCTTGCAATCTCTTTTCTGAAAGCCACGATTGTGCTCAATACGGTCGCGGCATGCACCACTATCTCAAAACTCAGATTCCCGGTTTCTATTGAAAACAGTTCCTTGAAAATCGTAAGATGTCCGCTGCTGCTGACAGGTAAAAACTCCGTAAGACCCTGCACTAGACCAAGCAGGATTGCTTCCCAAACCGACATACGCTATTTTTTTGATTTTCCCCTGTACATTATTGCAACTACTTCTATCGCAATACCTATAAGTATTACGACAGGCGCCAGAACAATTCTTCTGAAACTGAACATTTCCGGATTGAACACATCGGGAGAGTCCGGTCCGCCCCCAATCATGAGAAGATACCCCAGAATCATCACACCCAGCCCGGCAATTATGTAAGTGACATTCCTTACAGGTATTGCAAACGGTTTACTGGCCATCTCCTCCTTGTTTTTTATCTCAGCCATCTTACTGTTTATATTTTTTAATAATACAATTCATCGTTAGAGAGCGACACAAGCCGGTTCATTACAAAAAACGTGCAAACCACACAGATAAGCACGCCAAGCAATACCGTGCCGGCCAGGACAGCCACAAGCAGCCCCATGTCAAATATTGCAAAAAGCTGCGCGAACTGCTCCTTTATCACATATAGCAGCGCAACAAGGACACATGAGGCAAAAAGCCCGGAAATCAGCCCCTGGAACACGGCCCTGACCAGAAAAGGCGCTCTTATAAAAGCTTTTGTGGCGCCCACCAGCCGCATCGTATATATCGAGAAGCGCTTTGAGTACACGTTGAGCCTTACAGTATTGTTTATGAGCACAAACGAGATGAAAAGCAGAAGCAGGATAAATACCGAGACTATGAATCCGATTCTTTCGATATTCGTGTTGATTGTCTCAATCACCGAATTTTCATAAAGAACCTCATCCACCTCACTGATACCTGCCAGCTGTTTTCTGAAGACCTCTATACTGTCTGCAGAGAAATAGTCTGCCTTCAGTTGCACCTCTATTGAAATGGGAATCGGATTGGTCTGGAACACATCAAGGAAATCTTCTCCGAGCAGTTCTTTCATCTCCCGCGTACCCTGCTCCTTTGAAATATACTCGGTAGCCTTTACGGGCGCCATTTCGTTGATTGCCTTCTCTATCTCCAGAGCCCTTTTTTCTTCGGTATTGCCGCTCAGAATAAGCGAAATGCGCATGTTTTCCTTGAAATAATCCGAGACAGACCTCGCATTTGCCGCAAGCAGAGCGAAAAAGCCCACCAGCAACAGCACCAGACTGATACTTATTATAGATGACAGGTATGAGTGAACCAATCTCC